>NZ_JBLKDI010000009.1:0-148541 GCF_047530715.1 Enterobacter sp. 04-C-12-SI-ECC | reverse complement strand
ATCTCTCGCATCCCAGGGCATAAGCGACTCCATAAACGGGTTCTTATGCCTCAGTTGTAAGTGTCTACCATGTCCCCGAACAAGTGTTCACTATGTCCCCGGACCGTACAGTGGGAGAGGGCCGGGGTGAGGGCACCAGCGCGCAGAGGACCCAATCACTCCCCAAGCGTCGCCACCATCACCGCCTTAATCGTATGCATCCGGTTTTCCGCCTGGTCGAACACGATGCTCGCCGCCGACTCAAACACCTCGTCCGTCACCTCCATCCCGCCGTGCAGGTCGAACTCCTTCGCCATCTGCTTGCCGAGCGTGGTCTGGTCGTCATGGAACGCGGGCAGACAGTGCAGGAACTTCACGTTCGGATTGCCGGTCAGCGCCATCATTTGCGCGTTCACCTGATACCCTCGCAGCAGCGCAATCCGCTCCGCCCACTTCTCTTTGGCTTCGCCCATCGACACCCAGACGTCGGTATAGATAAAGTCCGCGCCCTTCACGCCCGCGGCTACGTCTTCCGTGAGGGTGATCTTCCCGCCGTGCTTCTCCGCCAGCGCGCTGCACTCCGCCACCAGGCTCTCTTCCGGCCAGCAGGCCTTCGGAGCCACCAGGCTCTCTTCCGGCCAGCAGGCCTTCGGAGCCACCAGGCGCAGATCCAGCCCCGTCAGCGCCGCCGCTTCCAGCATCGAGTTGCCCATGTTGTTGCGCGCGTCGCCTGCGTAGACCAGCGTCATCTCGTTAAACGCCTTGCCCGGCAGGTGCTCCTGCATGGTCAGCAGGTCCGCCAGCAGCTGCGTCGGGTGGAACTCGTTGGTCAGCCCGTTCCACACCGGCACGCCCGCATACTGCGCCAGCGTTTCGACGACTTCCTGGCCGTGGCCGCGATACTGAATGCCGTCGTACATCCGCCCGAGCACGCGCGCGGTGTCCTTAATTGACTCTTTATGCCCAATCTGGCTGCCGCTCGGCCCTAAATACGTGACGCGTGCGCCCTGGTCAAATGCGGCAACTTCGAAAGAGCAACGGGTACGGGTCGAGTCTTTTTCGAAGATGAGCGCGATGTTCTTACCGGTAAGCTTCTGTACTTCCTTGCCATTTTTCTTATCGGCTTTGAGCTGTGCGGCAAGGGTCAGCAGAGAAGTGAACTGTGCAGGGGTAAAGTCGAGCAATTTCAGAAAGTGTTTCTTGTACAGATCAGACATTTTATCCTCACATGGCGAACGCCACTTATTGAATTAAAATTCACTTTATATGTGTAATTATTCATTTGCAACCCCGTTTCACAAATCTTTCCAACAAAGGTGGAGGCAAACCCGTCCGTGTGTGAAAATAGAAGTATCTGCCGCACTTTAAAGAGGATTGAGCCATGGCAAACCCGGAATTACTGGAAGAGCAACGCGAAGAGACGCGTCTGATTATTGAAGAACTGCTGGAAGACGGTAGCGATCCGGACGCGCTGTACACCATCGAGCACCATTTCTCTGCGGATGATTTCGACGCGCTGGAAAAAATGGCCGTAGAAGCCTTCAAGCTGGGTTACGAAGTGACCGAGCCGGAAGAGCTGGAAGTGGAAGAGGGCGACACCGTCATTTGCTGCGACATCCTGAGCGAAGGCGCGCTGAAGGCGGAGCTGATCGACGCGCAGGTAGAACAGCTGATGAACCTGGCCGAGAAGTTTGAGGTGGAATACGACGGCTGGGGAACCTACTTCGAAGATCCGAACGGTGAAGACGGCGAAGAAGGCGACGACGAAGATTACGTCGACGAAGACGACGACGGCGTGCGTCACTAAGTGATTCAGGCGGTGGCGCGCGCCACCGCTTTTTTCAAGGCAGAACCATGGATTACCCGCAGATACTCGCCCCCGTACTCAACTTCCTCCAGTGCCCGACCCCGCAAGCATGGATTGATAAAGCCCGCGACCCGGTAAACCTGCCGCTGCTGCTCACCGACCACATGGTGTGCGAGCTCAAGGCCGCCCAGACCGCGTTATTACTCGTGCGTAAATACGTCGCCGACGAAAGCGGTGCCGACGCGCTGCTCGACTGGCTCAAACCCTACGAACAGTTCACCTTTCGCGACGGCCCGGAGCCGGACTTCATCGCCCTGCATAAGCAGATTGGCAAAAGCGTAATGCCCAAAACCGACGACCCGTGGGGCCAGGCGCTCATCGACAGCATGGTGCTGCTGATTAAAGAGGAGCTGCACCACTTCTGGCAGGTGCGCGAGGCGATGCTGGCACGCGACATTCCGTACGTCAAAATCACCGCCAGCCGCTACGCCAAAGGGATGCTGAAGGAAGTGCGCACTCACGAACCGCTGACGCTGATCGACAAGCTCATCTGCGGCGCCTACATCGAAGCCCGCTCCTGCGAACGCTTCGCCGCGCTGGCCCCGTTCCTCGACGATGATTTGCAGAAGTTCTATCTCTCGCTGCTGCGCTCGGAAGCGCGCCACTATCAGGACTACCTGACGCTGGCCCAGCAGGTAAGCGACGACGATATCTCACCGCGCATACAGCATTTTGGCGAAATTGAAGCCACACTTATCTCGACACCGGACCACGAGTTTCGCTTCCACAGCGGCGTGCCGGTGTAAACCGGCATAACGCAAGGATAAGGATGCGAGATGAAAAAAACGTGGATCAGTACGGTCATTGTTATTGTCGCGGCTGCCGCCGTGGCGTTCTGGGTCTTCTTCGACAGGCAGCGCGCTCCGGAAGCGCAAATTGATACCGTCCTCAACGCGATGCCCGCCTGGCAGGTGATTAAGGAGCAGGAGCCTGTGCTGCATCAGCGCATCCTCGACCAGATGGCCGCCCTGCAAAAAGCGGGCGAGCCGGAGCAGCAGATTATCGACACCATCCAGCCGCAGATCCTGCATCTGCAGATGTCGCGCCTGCAAAACGCCCCGGACGCCAACGTGGTGAACTACATGACCATCAACATGGAGCAGACCGCCGCCATCCAGAAGGTGAGCGACGACGCCTGCTTCCGCTTCCTCTACCCGATGGTGAAGGGCGGCATCAATCCGATGCGCATGCTGGATAAAGACCTGATGACGCGGCGCATGCAGGCCGACGCGGACATGATGCGCGCGGCCTACGGCAAAAACCGCCACACCGTGACGCAGGCCGAGCGTGAGGCGGCTGTCGAGGACGCGCGGCCCATTATGAAGGCGCTTGCCGATAAGTACGGCGAGGACATCCAGCTGTTGCAGATGCCGGAGAAGGCGGCGGGCAAAGAGAAGCTCTCCTGCGATATGGTGCAGGATATGTGGGCGAAGGTGCTGGCGCTGCCGGAGCAGAAGGCGGCAGGGGTGATTCGTCTGGCGGTGTCTGAGCTGGAGTGAAGGGGCGCTGGTTTTTTGGGCACTTAGAGTGGGTTTCGCGCGTCGTCGCTTGCATGGCGGCGCGCGACAGGTATAATCCACAACGTTTCCGCATCCCCTTCAGTGCCGAAGTGGCGAAATCGGTAGACGCAGTTGATTCAAAATCAACCGTAGAAATACGTGCCGGTTCGAGTCCGGCCTTCGGCACCATCGGAACATCAATAGACGTCAACGGACGTCTTTTTTTGTGCCTGAAATCCAGTATTTACCCATTATTCCCGCTATATTAACTCTTTCAAAGTCAACCGACTTCAACGTACATCTACCAACAGATGTTGGTACAGATGATGGTATTTCCGGTTCGATAATGCTTGTACCAACAGGGAGGGGATAAGCATGGCTCTAACAGATATCAAAGTCAGAACAGCCAAGCCAACGGATAAGCAATATAAGCTGACTGATGGCAGTGGTATGCACTTGCTTGTCCATCCTAATGGTTCGAAATACTGGCGTTTGCAGTACCGTTTTGACGGCAAGCAAAAGATGCTGGCTCTGGGTGTTTATCCTGATGTGTCACTCGCTGATGCAAGGGCTCGTCGTGATGAGGCTCGTAAGCTTTTGGCAAACAGCATTGATCCGGGAGATAAAAAGAAAAATGATAAGGTTGAGCAGGAAGAAGCACGTACTTTCGAACAACTTGCTATTGAGTGGCATGCCACAAATAAAAAGTGGTCGGAAGAACATAGCCGACGAGTACTGAAAAGTCTGGAGGATAATCTCTTCCCTGCCATAGGTAAGCGAAATATTGCTGATCTTAAAACTAGAGACCTGCTAGTCCCAATCAAAGCGGTAGAGTTGTCGGGGCGACTTGAGGTGGCATCCCGTCTACAGCAGCGCACTACTGCAATTATGAGATATGCCGTTCAGAGTGGTTTACTTGATTACAATCCCGCACAGGAAATGGTTGGTGCTGTTGCTTCAAGTAACAGGCAGCATAGACCTGCATTGGAGTTGAAACGTACCCCCGAACTGCTTCAGCGCATTGACAGCTATACGGGTAGACCTTTGACCCGCCTTGCCGTTGAGCTAACCCTCCTTGTATTTATTCGTTCAAGTGAACTGCGTTTTGCTCGTTGGTCTGAGATCGATTTTGAAACATCGATGTGGACGATCCCAGCAGAGCGAGAAGCTATTGAAGGGGTGAAGCACTCCCAGCGTGGTTCAAAAATGCGTACGCCTCATTTGGTGCCGTTATCTCGTCAGGCGTTAGCAATCCTTAAACAGGTACACAAACTTAGTGGCGATCGCGATTTTGTTTTCATTGGCGATCACGACCATCGCAAACCGATGAGTGAGAACACGGTGAACAAGGCCCTGCGCGTTATGGGTTATGACACCAAGGTAGAGGTTTGTGGGCATGGTTTCAGGACAATGGCCTGTAGTTCATTGATTGAGTCTGGATTGTGGTCGAGGGATGCAGTGGAACGGCAGATGAGTCATATGGAACGTAACTCAGTACGTGCAGCTTACATTCATAAGGCCGAACATCTTGATGAGCGGCGACTGATGCTGCAGTGGTGGGCTGATTTTCTGGATGTTAATCGGGAAGGGGTAGTGAGTCCGTTTGATTTTGCAAAATTAATTCAGGGAAATAGATAAGCCTTATTGAGTATAGTATTTGCAACATACGACATAGTGTTGCGGGCGATCTATCTCCAAGAGGACCTTTGATAAAAAATGTCAGTAAAGCAGGCATCTGAACATGAGGGTGGTTGGATGTCTGCTTTAAGCTTCACTGAATAGATTAACCAATACTCAATTTCATCTATTTACATACGTCAGGAAGCATGCTTTTAATTGGCGTGTTTTTGTGCAACTGTTTCCACGAAAATAATATCATCATCTTAATATATTTTCTCGATGCCATTTTAGATAGTGATGATGCTGTTCCGAGAATGGTGGGATATTTTCAGGTAGGTTTAGTTGTGTTTTAACTTCAAAATCAAGTTCGGTGCTAATTAAGATGTGCCCATTATTATTAAATGACAGCCATCCTTGGTCAAAAAGAGCATCAATATGAGCTGCCAACATTATTCCATTATAAGGATCCAGTCGCTCATGACCATTCTGGCACGCGGCCCAAGGCTTAATATGGCTAGCCCTTAATAGTGGTTGAAAAGAAATACCAGTTATAGGGCAGGCAGGGAACAGTTTAAGGCATTTTTTCCTGAATTCACCTTGTCCAAGCCTTGAAGCGACTAATCGTTCTTTCATCGTTTCATCCAGATTTTTATCTTGTTGAATAGGTAAGATATCAGCCAGTTCTTGTTCTGAAGAGGTTATCGACAGCCAAGATAAAATTTTTTGTTCAATAAGTGACTCTGGTAGTTTGTTCATTTTGTTCATAACAATCTGAGCAGACAACGGGAGCTCGCTCGGAGAACCATCAGCATTCCGCCAGCCTGTGCGTACATCACTTAGCCAAGAATCAAAACGATCACGGTGGTTTTTTAGACTGTTATAAAATTCAATTCTCGTCTTACCTGCACCAAATGTTGAATAAAATAGTGATATTGCTGCTTTCCACGTATCAACATCCAGAGCTTCAGGAGGCTTTTTTTTTCCATACTTAGCGAGATACCAAGCTACTTCTAATAGTCCATTTTCAGATGCATTCAATTTTTTATCCTTAGTACGAAGATTCATTTTTTATATCAAGCTGAATAAATTAAATCAGACTAATGATATTTGTGTTTATAAGAGAGTACAGATGATCACTAAGTGCTTCTGGAATCCCTCCGCCTGTAATAAGTACTCCTGCTTCAATGTTTCTCTCCATGGCATACCCAGTTAGATTTGCGCTTGTAATAAAACAAGTGTGACCATCGGCAACAATTACTTTCGCATGCACGCGACCTTCTGAATATTCATTGTTTTTATTATTCCAAGCGTAAATATGTGCGCCAGGTATAAGCGCCTGCATCTTACCGATTATATCAATATTGATACTGCCACCATGCTCTTGTGAAGATTCCAGCAACATTGTAATGGTAACGCCACGCTTTATAGCTATATTCAATTCATTCACAATACTCGACACATCATAGGCAACAAAGCTGGTAATAAATAAAGACTGTTTTGCCGCATTGATTATTTGTAGCAGCACTTGCTCTGTACGGCGAACAGATACAAAAGGTGTTGTTGGGCCAGTCCATACAAGTTCAGTACTTTGCTCTGAGCTAACTTTAAAGTAAACATGGCTTGCAGCAAGAAGCATAGATGCTAGTTCATCTGAACTGACCATGGTGTTTCGCCATGCAATTGCTAGTCTCTCAATAGCGTTACTTGCCTTGGGAGTTCCTACTGCACCTGGCAGTACCAGCAGAGCCTTGCAGGCTTCAGTCCGTCGAACTCGGCCTGCGATCGCTTGTATCTTTTCAGGAGAAACCAGACAAACTAGCTCGGCAACAGCATCTAAGAGTTCATCCATGTTAAAAACCCTTAAAAAATGCAGCGTGAATGCGCTCAAGTGTTGGTACTAATAGCGATCGATCCAAATAGCGATTGCCTTGCTCACAGGAGGTTTCTGCTACCAGAGTACATGCATGGCAGGCTGCGGCATGTAATGACCGATCTTTCTCCGGGTTATGTTCAGAACATAGTGGGTCAGAAGAACAGATCTTAGAACGATTTAATGCTTGTACCAGCAGGCGACCAAGATTCTCTGGTTTACCAAGATCTACAAGACCACCCAGTGTGCCATCAGAATCAGCTGCTGCCGTGTAGATCAAGATACCAGCTTGTGGACTGCCGTTTGATGTATCAGCATAGATACGTTCGCGAATACTTGCTGCGTTGTATCCACATTCCAGTGCTAGTTCACGGATCAACAAATGAGATAGGGTATGCAGCATGGCATATCGGATACCTGGGTAATCTTCATTCGGATCGAGATTACGAGAGTTACGCCAACCGGTAGGCCCACCACGAAGCAACTTGTCTACTTGCTTGACGGCATCCAGTGATTCCCAATCTAAAAGAGATTTTTCATCGAATTGGATGAAGATACCTTCCCCATGCACCTGGTTAGCTGGCACCCATTCAGGTTTATTGCGTGCCAAGCTAGCCATCTGAGGACGTTCATTTATCTCTCCGGATCCTTCTGGTGCCTCTACTCGAGTAAAACCAAGCAGAGCATTAACTTCTCGTAGTCGTTCAAGTAGTAATACACGGCTGATGTACGGTATGAATTGTGCTGGGGTTCCGATCTTCTTACTCATGAAGTGTGGATAATCCGTGGGAGGGTTGGCCTCTGTCAGCACTTCCCATTCTGGACCTTTGATATCGGCTTCACCGACAAATTCGCTATCGCCACCAGAACGATGCATTTCGATGGCTGACCAGATGTCTGACACGCTATATTTGTCGATTCCAGGGAGACCGCCAGTTAGCTTGAGTGTCTGCACAACGATGGGAACCATGACTTCAGCTGTAATTGCTTCAAAGAACGGCCATCCATCTTGAATCAACTGACTGAGAGGATTTTTTGTTTGGGGTATGGCCAATGCAGAAAGCGTTATCGGAAACCAGCTGTTTGTGGCTCCTAGCAGTACTGCCCGTGGTTCTTCACCGCAGTCAATGTCGAATTGATCCAAATGTGGGTGGCGACCTCGACAAGCTGGAAGATTTTCTTTACCGGCTTTGCCGAAGGCATGGGCCATGCTTCGTGATGCCTCACAGCTATCACACCGTACCCACAGGTTTTCGGTTTGTAAGGATGCACCGCTCTCAAAGAAGCGCAGTGTCCCTTTGCATGTACTATTGCCACCATGGACAAAGTAGTGCCAAGGAAAGTCATCTAGATGACCGTCACGACAGGCAAGCAGAAAACGTGCAGGAACAGCATCAGCATCCTTAGCGGGTAAATTCCTTTTAGAACCTGTACAGCCTTTGTGAACAAAGCGAGTTCGTTCGGCCCTGAATCGATCCTCTCTGATCTCAAGCAGACCATCATCAAAGGGCGACAACAAACCACACTTTACACAGCGCATCCAGCGAGGAAATGGACGAACAGGTACACCTATGTTGGCCTCGGCTGACCAGGGGTCAACGAGCTCGCTTTTCTGAAAGGGCGGCATTCTCAAATTTTCGACTTGTGATCCTAATACCTTCCGAACAGCAGCAAGAAGCCGGGCCTCTTGAATTGGCTGGCAGCGATCTCGCTCCCACTGGTCAATACCTAGTGTCACTACAGATAGGCTCGGTAGATCGATTAGCGCGCCAGGCCCATAAGTCCATAGCAACTGGCTTGGGCGTACTTCGCCGACTGGAGTTTTGTTATTGATGATCATATTCAATCCTCGTCATTCGTTGCAGGACGAGGCTTCCAATCGTGATCGTCCTTGATAAATTTGGTGTCCATAATCAGGCGTACTCCAGACTCAACTTCTCGCATTGACATAGGTACAGTCCAGTTGTCCCACGCTTGAAGCCCTGGTGATTTGATCAACGCCACAGTCTTGTCTTTTTCGGGTCCTCTCTTTTCATATCCCAAAATTCGTCCGCCTTTACTGGCCTCTTTGGCCCATTCGTCGGCACGCTCTTTCAGTTCATTTTCAGCTAACAACTTACGTGCATTATCTTCTGCTACATTGCCTGCACGAGTCGCTAAAACTTCAATTGCATGAGCGAGTTCACTCTGGTTTGACATATCCAATTTACCCGCACCTTCATTCGGGCTGAACTCGTTATTCTTCAGACGCATAAGACTTAGCAACGCCCCTGTCAAACCACGATCCATTGCACGTGGAGAGAATGGCGTTACCGATTGAGCCTCAACATGCTTGTAGAAGGTGGCGTGGTAATGTTCGAATGTTTCGTAATGAGAGAGGTCACGCGGTCTGGCCCACGTAAGTACGGTGCAAACTAGGCCGGGGAATGAACGTCCAACACGACTGGTAGCCTGAATATACTCGGCCGTTCCCTTAGGTTGTCCATTCACTGCCATCAGGCCGAGTCTATTCACATCGACTCCCACTGACAGCATATTGGTCGCCAGCACTACATCAATAGCGCGAGTATCACCCTCCTGCCATTTCGTTACGTATTTACCTGCAGAGTTATCAAACTCGGCCTTAAACTTGACCTCAAGATTGTCGAGGTACTTCGGGATATCTTGGCTGGATACACGAGAAGTCAATTCGCGGATGTTGTTGACACTACGTTGTGCCAATGCAGGCCGTTCCACCATGCTCATTTGCACGCGATAGGAACGTGTCTGCACATCATCTTCTGCCAATCGCTTCATTCCACCTAGTTCACGCAGAGAGTTGAAGTAGCCGACCATAGTCATATAAGGATCAGCAGGTTCACCGAAGTGGTCAAATAGTTCCTGTGCCGCAGTTAAGAAAGCGGTATAGACACGAATTAGCATTGCTGGGCGCGAGCTACCGGGGGAGCAGACTCCCAGATAACGTCGCCCAAATTTATCCTTAATGTGGCGTTGAACTGAGAAGAAGTTATCTTCCACATCTAGTCCATGTGGCGGGAATACCGAAACTTGACGCATAAATACATTATTTACTTGTTCTTTGGCTTTGCGCACCGTCGCCGTTGAGGCGATGATTTTCGGTTTTACCGTTTTACCGTTGAGTGTCCAGCTACACAGCTCATCGACGGCAGTTTCATACAAACCTACCATGGTACCCAGTGGCCCACTTATTAGGTGGAACTCATCCTGGATTATTAAATCAGGTGGTCGGATGGGGGGGATGGCCTTCACTTTAGCTGAAGGTTGTCCTTTGAATGCTTGGTGGTTTCCAGTGCAATTGGCCCCAGGCCAGAGTAAACCGTGCCGCTCACATTCTTTTTCAACTCTGCCAAAAAGAGTCCGCACTTGGCCACGCCATGCCATCATGGCGAACTTATCCACTGTGGCAATCATCATTGTCGGAGGACGATGGTAGATTTCTTCATCTACCACCAGTACTGGTATTCCAGGGTGTAGTTGCTTGCTGGACTTTCCCTTGGAAAATTCGCAACGTCCTTTTTTGTCACCACAATAGATAAAGGTTCGGCCGCCAGCTTTATCCTTTTTAACTTCGACATCTTGCCCAGGAATGATTTCGGTACCACACCATGGACAGCTGGTCAGTTGGACGGGTGAGGCTGTTCCTGCATTATAACTACCCGTGTTACGTGTTTTTTCGATAGCATTATGGCTATCTTCAGTCGTTCCCGGAGTCACTTTATTGCCGACCCATAGGCCAATAGTGAATGGCTCCGTTCCGAGGGACTTATCACCCTTATTTAGTGCCTCACGTCGCAGCACTTCCATTGCACAAATAAGTGCTGTAGCACGCTGGAACTGTTGCAGTGTCAGCAAACGAAGGGTGTAGCGCATGATTACAGTCAAACCACGCGAGCTATCGTACCCGCCCAAATTACCCTGCATACGTCGAATAGCCATGGTGAAGGCGGCTACACCCAGATAGGCTTCAGTCTTACCACCCCCGGTAGGAAACCACAGCAGGTCCGCATAAGCCTCAATAGGTTTGACTCGGTCTGGGTGACACGGATCCGCCAGGGATGGAATCGACAGCAACAGAAAAGCTAACTGGAATGGACGCCAGCTGCGGTTCTTCAGAACATCGAACTTATCTAGGGTAACGTCCTCGCCTCGGCGCATGGCAAGTGCATACAAGCTGCGTATACGTTGCGTGGCCATCGCCTGGTTGGCGAAACGGAAGGCCGCCAGAGCATTCTCATTATACTTAAGTGTATTGATACCTTCTTGCAGGCGGGTATGGATCTCCTGACAACGATTTATGGCCGCTTGGGCTTGGCTATCGAAGCCTTTGGCCTTGCTGCTCACACTCAAGTTCTGTTCATCAATCCAGGTAGCGTAGTCATTAGTTAGCACACTCAAGGCATCAACTAATGGATCAATGTCCAAAGTGGCTAGTCGTTGCATATCAAGCAGACCACTACTTACCATTTCTCGCATAGCTGGACGATCGGATAGCTCAAGCCCAGGAGTCTCAGTTGCCTGAACCTCGTACTGTGGCATCACTGTAGTACGCACTTCTGTGGCTAGTGTGACGTCATCCGCTATTTCTGCATGAACTGCAACTCCATGACCTACGGCGAACTCGACACGATCTCGGTAGATCATCTCAAGTGCTTCGCGCTCTGGGTCCATACCATCTGCATCTAGTACCGGTCTGCGCCTGAAAATGGCAGGCTTGGTAGCATCTTTCGCTGCTCGAACGATCAGCTCTGGTTGAAACACCCATGCTGTATCACGGTTTGTATCCGGTTCTTCCTGCGCATTAACGAGGAAGAGTGTAATCAGCCGATCACCATTGTCATTTTTGGCTCGAATAGAGCCCTGCACTCTAACTTCCGGGGAAGTACTATCCGGAGCATTATGTGAAATCGAGCCTTCGATCAGGGGGAGTACGATCTTGCCGCCACAAGGAATGCGTTTCCACACCTTAGCTTTTTGCCCATTGGACTTAAAGAATTGATGTTCATCATTTGGCACACGCTCATATCGTCCCCAACACGCTTCGATCTCGATCCGATCGACGTCGCCATCCACGCAGAAAGTCATGCCGAGGCTACTGGGCACCAATGATTGATTGCTGGCTGCATCAATCTCTTCTGCCGTATCTGTTTCGCCGCTACCAAGGACTGAGGGAGAGTTCACCTTTGCAGTCTTCGCTTTGACGATCAGGTCTGGCTCCTCATCTTCAATATCTTCAGCATCAACAGGAAACTCTTGTCCTCTTTCGGCTGCTTCACGTGGGGCGAGTTTGCCAACTAGGTAGCGGTCGCGTACACCCATATCGACGATGAGCTCATTAGGGCCACCAGCAGGGCCAAGCAAGTCGTCCATCACAGCCAATTGCAGCAGTTCGCGGATATAGGTTTGATCCCCGATTTTTGGTATTTCAGCAATATTCGTATTCAGTGCATTTGGGAGCATTTCAATGAATTCTTTCCATTGAATACGACCAGAACTTCCTTTTGCTGGTAGTGTGAGTGAGGTCATACCAACCGAAATAGATGGCTTGACGTGCAACATGCGATCGAAAAACAGCGTTGTACTTTCAAGATCGGAGCGAATACGCAGAATGCGTCCGATTCGCGTGATATGGCCTGAGGTATCTAGAATCACGACCCAATCGTCATTTGAGATGCCTTGATTGAGTTCTCGCTCGCCTTTTAAGCGCTGCGTATAGAGGGCTAAGGTCGGATCTTTCACTTGGGCACGGTCAATCGCGAACCATGCATTAGGTGATCTGGTTGCTTTATCATTTATCATTATTTCCCTCCATACCGCTCTAGACGAAATTTTGAGCCGTGACAACAAGATCAACGGGGGTTGCGTTGATCAATAATGAATTACCTTTCCCAAACTCAAACTTAGTTTGAAATTAATGTTGGGGATTATTTTCGTGGCGTACTTAATCTCTTAGCTTTAGCCGCTTTTACATGCAAGCCAGCAGCAAGTTCCTCCTGATAGCGCAGACGATTCAGTTCTGACAATCGTTGTAGCACTTCGACACGAGCAGCCTCTGAGATAGTGAAACGAACCCGGTCATTCTCGGGTAAATATGGAACTTCGTGGAAATCATGGCCAAGGTCAAAGTCATCCCAACCGTAGGCTTGGGCGGTCGCGGTATCAATTTCACGTTGCAATGCGCGCAGCCTTTCGATACGAGAATCGTGCTCGGTGTCAGTGTGGAAGCGGTTATAAAGTTTAGTTAAGCCAATCTGATCGGCTCGCATGACTTCAATGCGCTCTTGGTGAAACTGCTCTCCCAAATCATCAAGCTGGCCGCCCAGAGCGTCATGGAAACCACGTGGGAAAACATACGGTTCTAGTGCATCTGTCGGGCTATACCGCAAATCTGTTTTAAGCCTTGATGCATGTTGCCACGCAAAGACTGCATGGATATTCGATTGTAACAGAGCGAAATCTCTCCCGCGGTTGAGAGAAAATGCAACGATGGCGTCTGAAAAGACAATATTGGGATCGACAAACGAAAAGGCCAATGTCTTACTGACGCGAGTAATCGCAAGAACTCTTGACATCAATCGCTCATTTGGCAACCAGCCATTTGGATGGCATTCGAAATGATGACCACGACCAATTGCGTGGTAGAGTTCTGGACGGTGGCGCCAAAACAGCCACCACATAGACATGATATTTTTGTACGATTTCTCCTTGCTCTTCTTCAAGCGCTCGGGGTAAACATGTTCTCTTATCCACATGTAGGGCTCGTGGTAGGTTGCAGCTTTCTCTTCTGGCCAGTCCCAAAAGTTAATAACCCAACGGCTGGCCTGCTGCTCCGGGTCAGAGTTCAGGTCTTCACCATTGAGATAAGGGAAAATCACCTCCGCATTGCGTGGATTAGCGTTAAGCATCATCTGGGCATCGTTGTTGGTTAGAACAAATCCCATACCGTTTACGAAAGAGCCGATGTAAGCATTTTTGTCGTTTGCCTTGAGCTTCTTCAGACTCCATTCCTCTCGGTTGGATAGGAAAGCCGATATAAAAGAGGCAGGTCTTCCAAGCAGCGTACGTTCGCCATTCCACCGCCCCTTGTGCGCGTGCACGCGGCTGGTGATGACGGCCGCCTTTCCGGGCCAGCGTTCGTTCGGGTAAGCTGCATAGATGATGGCCCCCTCATTCAGGATCCATTCAAGCCCCCCTTGGCGGGTGTCACCTTCCGCAATAGTGTTAGTAGCAATAAGGCCGAATCCACTATTATCACGGATTATGTTCCAAGTGCGACGGAAGAAATGTGCTACCAAATCAGAGTTTTTTCCGGCGCCTTGATGCGCAATGGAAAGCCAATCGCTGTAGGCAGAACCCATTACTGTGCTGATTCGCTTCCCGCCAAGGAACGGTGGATTGCCGACGATACTGTCGAAACCGCAGCATTCACGCTCGAACACTTCCGGAAACTCCAGCGGCCAATGGAAAGGTCGACGTGCAGTCTTGTCTACTGGAAGATCGATCGAGAGCGCGGCAACTGCTCTCCGGTACATCAAGTTAAGTACGTTACGCTCCCCGTCGATAGCTTGTCCGGCCTGAGTAGTCAGGAATGCCAGCGAGTTCTCCAGCGCAGCAGCATTGTCACCTACTGTTAATACTTCTCCGATAAACGCATCGGCGATACATTTCGGCACTTCGAGCTTGCTGCGTGCCTCGGCATTCAGATGCGCCATGGCTTCTACGTCGCGAATGTCGCGGATAGGCATTTCGCGCAGTCTCTGACGCAATTCTACTGCTTCCCGAACAGCTTTTTCGATGCTTTGGCCAAACAGGCGTAGCTGTCCCTTGGGAGTAGGTTTCATCGAAAGCTGGGTCAGTTGATCCAATTGATGGATACCTAGCAGGCTATCACCGCAGCGCAAACTGTGGTCGAGGAAGCCAAACGGACGACCCTTGGCTAGCGTTACAAGCCAGATCGATAGTTTGGCCAGTTCGACTGCCAGCGGATTCAGATCGACGCCGTATAGGCAACGTTCGGCAATCAGGCGACGGGCGATGACGATGCGTGCATCCATATCGCGTGGTAACTGCTCAAAGGTGCCAAGGGCGTCCAAGACGACACCATCCACGCTCACCGCCTTTCCGCTGGCTTCAGCAAGCATCCAGGCCTCGACAAGGCGATCGGCCAGCCAGCGGCAGGCCTGTACCAGGAAGGCGCCCGACCCCATCGCTGGGTCGCAGATCTTGAGATCGAGCAGTTCAGTGGGAGATTTGAGTCGCCACCCTTCACGGGGTGTGCCTTCTGCAGGGCCGACATAGGCCACTGGTGTCAACGTCTCGGTGACGATGGCTTCGGTAAGGGACTTGGGCGTATAATGAGTACCAGTTTCGCGTCGGTTTGAGCCGCTGGTTACGATGAAGGCACCAGCGGGGTAGACTAGCGGATAACCCCAAGGGTCAGTGCGCAGCAGATGGGCATAAGGTTTGATACGATCACGTAACTGGATGTCACCTTGGCAGGTAGTGAGTAGGCGATCAGCCAAGGTGTCATCGACATTTTTGTATAGACTGTTGCGTACTCGGCTGACAGAACTGCCGGAGCGCTCTTGCAACAACTTCATTAATTGTTCGGCACCAGCAGTGTTCGCTGCATCCAGCTCGGCCAGTGTAACCCATGGATACTGTGATTTCTTGGTGGCATCCAGTTCCAGCGTGACTTCATCGGTGCGCCTTACGGTGCGTTCCAGCAGACCTTCATATACGTAACCGATTTGTTCGACGTCCAGTGCGCGATATGAGAGTGTTCGGCCCTGGAATTGCTGGATAGCTTCTAGCAACAACAGAACTGTGCGGTTATCAATCGGCAGTGGCTTGGCTGTATCTGTCCGCCAACTGGAACCTTTAGCCCGTCCTTCCAGAAAAGGAAAATGATCAGGATCGAATAGTGAACTACCCAGTGCAGGTAGACGAAGACTTTCATGTTCCACCCCGCAGAAAACAGCACGGAAGACAGCCAGCAGGCGCGACCAAGCGTCCCAGCGTCGTTCTAGGATTTCTTCGGGTACCTTGCGTAACTGCATACGTAAGGTGGAAAGTGCATAGTTGGCTTCGTATCGTTCATCGCCCAAAAGAAGCAGGCCGCGCTCCTCTGCTGAGAGCAGAAACACCAAGCGCATCATCACTGTCAGAGCCGCTTCATAGAGTTCGGATTCTTTTACGTTGTAAAGTAGTTCACGGTTGCGATCCTGATCAGCTTTATCAAGGGACTGGATTAATACTTCTACAGCGCGACGTACTTGTTCTCCCAGTGCATCGGTTACTTCATCCTGATATTTCAGAGAACTGTCGAACAATGCGGGTAGTTGTTCGGATTCATCGACGAAAAAACGGCGGATACCGAGCAGGTGCACGAAGGCCTGCAGTGTTATGGGCTCTAGGTTCCAGAGTCGAGCATACCAGCTGGCGAAGCTGGTGACTGCGCCTACAGGGGCATCCACCAGCATCCAGCGTTCGCCATTGGTCACCAAACCAAGGCGACACTCCCTGGAGCGGCACAGCTGAACCATACGTTCCGTGGGTGTAGCGGCCCATCCGTCTATTTTCAAAGTTGCGTCAAGATCGATATCTTGCGCATAGGTATGAATGAGCATCAAAGGCTTGTTCGCGCATTGCTCGTCGACAATTGCTAGATTTGGTGACAGAACTACACCATGGTCAGGGAGAAAAGTGTTCAAGTTGGCGGCGCACCAGTCTGTGCCCTTTAGTACATCGCCTTTCCCATCCTCATCAAACTCAAGGCCACGTGAAAGAACTTCTTCAATCCACGCGAAATGCAATTTGTTGAACTGAGGATCTTCTTGTTCCAGTGCTTCTCGCCACTCATCGTAAGCTTGGCGCAGTCGTTTGCGCTTAGCAGCGTCTAGCTCTTCCAGCCCTTGCGGGAATGCATCTTTTAGTACTGGTACAGCAAGGAAGGGGCCTGAAATGTCGATTAGCGAGAGCCAATCATCGTGTATGCTGGCCATACTCATGCTTCCCCCCTCTGAACAGTAGATTCAGGTACTAGGAAGGTAACAGCAACAGGAAAAGTACGATCGTCGAGTTTAGCGTAGCGAGTTTCGATGGCTTGGATCTCCTGTTCACGCTCTTCAGGAATACGTGAAAGGCGAGCTTTCAGAGCTGCGGTGTCACGTTTGAGCTGGGTTCGTTCATCCTCTGAGAACAGTGAAAATTGCTCAGGTTGTTGATCTTTTTTTAATTCGATACAGATGGTTTTTTCAAGTTCATCAAGCACTGTGCTAATGTCCGTCAATTCTCGATTCTTACTGAGCTGAAGAGTATTACTCAAATCTTTGAGCCGGTCTTTTGACCTAGCGTTCACTGACTGTAGAATAGCGTGTTGTGCACGCTCAAAACGAATACGGATGTCATCAAATAGTGAGTCAGAAGCTGTCATTGGCTTACTATTATCTAGCCATAGCTGAACTTTATTGACCCCTTCTTCACGGCGGAAGGATTTATCCCCAAGATAACCTCCAGCTGTTGTCAACTCTTCGTGGAGGCGATGGTAATTGCCTCCGGTGATAACCAGCCTTGAACTAACTACTACGGCAAGGCCATCAATTAGTGTGTCGGGCACCGAACGTACAGTAACACGATGCAACTTCTTCACGTCATCGCGAGCCCATACTTCTGCTCGTAACAGACGTAGGCACATCTGTACCAGTCGATGATTCAAATGAACGAGTACGACATCGTCACGTCCTCTCGCCACGGTATGGTCAAAGGTGATAGGGCGAGTTTGTAGAGTATAGGGATGGCGTAGCCCCTCCAGGCAACGAGCCCAGGATCCTGACAATGCTGGCATTTTGAATGTTGAACCAGCTGGAGCATCCGGAAGAGCAAACGGCTCCAAATGTGGTCGGCCTGCCAAAGAAAGTCCCGTATTTACAGCCATGAGGATATGTTCTGGCGTTAGATGGAAATCGTTTTGAGTGGATAGTAGCCGGTCATGTAACCGGGCTATCCGCTCTTTCAGTTCACGATCGGCGCTTACGAATCGTTTAGTTTTGGCAATCCGAGCTTCTGCAATACGAGTATCAAAATCCCTGATAGATCCTTCAATCAGCTTCGACATCTGTGGCGCGATAACCGGATTGACACTACCCATGTCTGATCGCATAGATTCGAGCTTACGTAGAGCTCGGATGATGTCCCCACTATGGCCTCCAATGCTAGCTTGGCTATTTTCATCGCCATCGACAGGATGCCAGATCAACACCTCTTTCTGGCGTTGACCATGACGGTCAATACGACCATTGCGCTGTTCCATGACATTGGGATTGTAGGGGATCTCAAGATGGATTAAGCAGTTACAGTGGTTCTGCAGATCGATACCTTCAGATGCTGCATCGGTAGCAAGAAGAATACGAACGGCAGAGTCTTTGGGAGCGGTCTGGAAGGCTGCTTTTACTTTCTCACGTTCGTCCTGCGCTATACCACCATGTAGGATCGCAAGGCGCTCCCCACCAAATCCATGGCTGGCTAGGATCTCATGTATCCACTGGAGGGTAGTGCGATATTCAGTGAACAGAATTACCCGATGTTCGTTCCAATGACCGTTTGTTTTCAGATTGGTATCAAGCCAGCTGAGCACGGCTTTAGCTTTGGAATCGACTTGGTTTCTGGCTATCTGTGCCCATTTACGTAGTTCACTCAGCATTTGTTGCTGGTCGGTCGTGAGCGGCTGAGCTCGACATGAAGCTTCTTCAACAGCCTCAGATTGCGCGTTCTCTACCTCTTGGTCGTTAGCGTAATCTTCATCAACACGAAGAATAGCTTTGCGCAAGATGCGGTCGTCCATCGGACTATTATCACTACGCAGGTTTCCATAAGTCAGACTAGCGATGTGTTTTTCGAGTGTTGATGCGAAGGCCGCAGGGGAGGAAAAGAGCCGTTTTTTTAGTAGCTGATTCACGAAAGCAGTCCCGAATGTGCTACCGGTTTTCTCTGCACCTAGTTCTCGGCTCTTGCAGTAGTCATTGAGTTTTGAGTGAATTTCGCGTTCTTTGGCAGTGTATAAGATCGGTAAGGCTTCAAGCTTACGTTGGGCGTAAAGTAGATTGCCGTCAGCATCGACGAGATCGCTCTTGAGGCGACGAATCATTACTTGATTGAGCTGCTTATCGTCCGGGAGTATATTTCTGGCGAAACGTTGGTCATCCAGAAGTTCGAGCAGTGAGGTGAAGGATTCGGTATAGCCATTATGTGGCGTAGCGGTCAGAAATAACCTGTGCTGGAAGTGAGGACTGATTGAACGGATGAAGCGCGTTCTCTGACTCTCTAATGCGTAGTTTGCCCCAGCAGCCGGTGCGATATTATGTGCTTCGTCAATGACCAATAGATCGAACTTGCGTGGGTAGCTGCTATACAAGGGCAACACATCGCGCATAGCTCTCAAGCCTTCGCCACTTTTGGCCCAATCCATGGATGTGATCAGTCGAGAATGCGATGTCCACGGGTTGGCATGGATCCCGCGTTCTCGGCGTAGTTGCTTGATGTAGCGAGTGTCGACGATTTGAAATTCCAGTCCAAACTTTTCCTGCATCTCCATCCGCCACTTTTCCTGTAGCGACGCAGGGCAGATAATCAGGACTGTACGGGCTCGATGTCGAAGCAGCATTTCCTGAATGATTAATCCAGCCTCAATAGTCTTACCTAAACCGACATCATCGGCTATGAGGAGATTGACACGGGCCATATCAATTGCACGCACCAACGGATCGAGTTGGAAGTCTTCTATACTAACGCCACTGCGAAATGGGGCCTGCAGGAAGCCTCGGTTAGCATTAGTGGCAGCTCCCCAGCGCACTGCGTCAAGGAAAGCATTAAGAGTGCTGGAGTCGTCTTGGCCACTGATTGTGGGCAGCCCAGCTCGCTCAATAATCTGGGCACCTACCTCAATTTCCCAAATAACCTCAAGTTCTTCCCCCAAACCATCTTCATCAATAGATGACAAAGTTACTGCGTGCTGTTGAGCTGAGGCAGATAACAATTGAGATGAAGTAACTTCCACAACAATCCATTGACGCCGACGGACCTCAACCAACTGACCGGGTTCTGGAATAGTTCGCTGTACTCGGATATCAGGTGTATTAGAAATTTCCATATTGTTTCCAGACTCTAATTCAGATAACCAAATGATTAGTAAATATTTTTCATTCCACAGTGACCATATTCACATTTGCAAGATGTGAATTAATACTGCGTGCAATTGCTCGGCCAAGTTCAACTGGGACTGCATTACCGATTAAGCGCCCTAGAATCCTTAAACTTACTGGCCCATCATGGGGAATAAATGCATAGTTACGGGGAAAACTCTGAAGAATTGCCGCTTCTCTCAGGGAGATTGCGCGGTTCTGTTCAGGATGCCCAAATCGACCATTTCCAAAACCATAGCACTGCGTTGTCATGGTTGGTGCTGGTTTGTCCCATTCCATACGGCCATAAACACTAGCGTAAGTTCTGCCACTTTCTGTTCGATGACAATCGGCAACAAGATGTTCTGGCCAGTCACGCCAGGTTCCTCCTGGTTTTGAGGCCTTAATACGCTCCAGATTCTTATCTGACAATGTGGAGGTAACATGCAGCTTATCTCCTGGAGCGGCTTCACCAGCATTTAATGCGCGCAGATGGCCTATAGCTTCTCTTACTGTTTTGGGTTTTGTACACGTTGGAGAAGACATCTTTATCTCACCATGGAGTGATGCCAATAAAACCATTCTCTTACGTGTTTGTGGGACACCGAAATGAGTGCAATCAACAATGCTAAACCATACGCTGTAGCCAATACACTTCAATGCCTCGACGAAGTCGTGGAACACTTGGTGTTTAGCCACAGTAGGAACATTTTCCATCGTGATCACGTCTGGGCGAGTACCTTCTGCTAGGCGTGCAAACTCATACAGGAGCCCCCATTTACCATCCTTACCGTCCGATTCATAACGTTGTGTATAGGTAGAAAATGGTTGACAAGGCGCACAGCCAGCGAGAATTTTGATGTCAGCATCGCCAAACAATGCATCTAATTCGGTTGTTGTTACTTTGCTTATATCCCGTTCTATAAATTTGGCATTGTTGTTTGATTCATAAGGAAATTTGCAGGCCGGATCCATGTCAATTCCTGCAACTACAGGTAAGCCTTCAAGTACAAGGCCATGCGTTAATCCACCTGCACCACAAAACAAATCGACACAAGATACTTTCTTCATTTAACTCTTCTCATCTTTTCAAAGACTTAGAGATACCCATAAATTAATTACTACAAGAGTATCAAGATCTTATTCCCACTTCATTAGTATTTGCACAACGTCCAAGATGCAACCATCTGCGAGCGCCTTTAGCTCACAACTTCCATGATGTAGTATTTTATGTATAAAAATACAGCATTTTGGGGCTGCACATAAATGGTGATTTTGCTGTTACCAGAGCCTTCTATGATTCATTCAACCGATGACCAGCGATCTAGACTGAAAAGCCCCATACCAGAAGTTATTTGCTTATATGATCTCATGAACAGCTGGTAGGGTAAATGAATACTGGATACAGGTTTGGTGCCTGGTCGTGGGCGTTGAACAAGATAGTGGCAGGTTGATAGTCCGCCTGCCTGATGTAGTACCCATCAACGAGGTTTATAATTGTGCGGAACGTACTTATTGGATTTCTACTGAAGGCTATTTCCCGAGCTCCACCTCAGAAAAATATGCGTTATATTCCTCAAGCATTTGTTGCTGATGAGCCAATGCTAGCACGTCATTCCACTGCTCATTTTCATAAATAAGTGCCAACTTGAGTGAGTCCACCCTGCTCTGGTTACGCTCAATGAAACGAGCCCGTTTTTCAACATAGGGTTTGTTGCCGTACTCTGAGTTGATGCTGCGTGAAACTAGCCCTAAATTACCAAAACAGTCCAGTATTTCAGAGCTCACTCGGTTGGAATCAAAATGCTCAGGCTGCTGCGGGGAAACATGCTCCACTGAATTCCTGGCCGTCATTCGGAATGCCTGCCAGGCACTCCCTTTTTGAAAGCGGTAATGCTCCCAAAGAATATATTCCAGCTTGTAAAACCAATAGTGAGAAAATCCGGTTCCCTCATCAGCTCTCAGCACTGCCTGCATATCGCGGATCGGATAGCTATCGCACCATGGATTTAACACAAACGCACGGGTTCGTTCGATCAGTGGCTGTTCACTGCCACTGCAAAGCAAGTGATTGTCCAGATATTGCAGGTATCGGTGGGCACCTTCACCGCCATGGTTTAGTAGGTAACTAAGCAGGGGAGTTAGCCAGTAATGGGTGGTCAATTGCTGTGAGTGATAGAGCATGCTTTGTAACATAGCAAACCCGCTATCGGCATCACGGCTAGCGCGAATAAGGCTTTGGTAACCGTTCCGATTTTCATTCACTCGGAGGCGACGAATACCATGACCTTCTTCATTAGCATCATCGCTAATCCATTTGATGATATGTTTGTCAAACAGATAGCGGCAACGCCACAACAACTCGATAAAGCGACGTATCTGATTGGCTTGTTCTGATTTCTCAAACTGGGCTAGCCCCGCCAGCCAATGAGTCTGGAAGATCTGTAACAGCTCTTTGTCTAGGATTTTGCTGATATCATCGCGTTGCTGATGTAACAGAAAAAGGCGTAAAACATGCTGTAAGAGCATGGAAAAGCCGATAATACTGCGTACATCATCGGCTTCATAGGCCTCGTTATTTTCAGAAGCATTGTTAGATGGCTCCGTCAGGAGTGTCTCATCATTGAGGATATCGTCTAATGAGTGGTGTCTGAGGTCTTGTTGTGTACCTAATTCCAGCAGTACGTCACGTATAACCAAGGGATCAGAGAGCATCTCCCGGTCTCGTTTAGCATCCTCGACATTATAAAGCGGGATCAGCTTTATTCCTTTAACGGTACGTAGGTTCTTTTCGACATAGGCCCCCATAAATGAGCAGGCATCCCACATCTGGCCATAGGCTTCGCGCTCAGCGCTATCTGGCAGTAACGCCAGCAAGCGAGCTTTCAAAATTTCATGGTGCTGCAGCTGCACACCGCGATTGTTGATGACCTCAAACAACTTGTTAAGGTCCGTGTTGGCCGGTACCAGGGTCAATACCAGTTGAACCCGATCACGGATGAACGTACCCAATTTGACAAGATCAATCCGGTGGGTGTCATCCGTTCTAAGGGTGAAGTAACCCTCCATGACCTGCATCGCATAACTCAACGCAGCGGCCTTTTGCTCATCAGATGCAGCTCGGCCATCAAGTAAGGCTGCAAAAAAACGGCTTACCTCAGGGCGAATGGCAAACCGAATCCGCGGCTCACGACTATTTCCCAACTGGGCATAGAGAAAACAGGAAAGGGGATTTTGGCTTCGCTCACTGTTTTTCGATGATGAGAGCAGTCGCTCGATTACTACGCTAAGCAACCACAAGGTGGTAAAACGCTGCTGACCATCAATCAGATCCAACAACGGGTGCCCAGATTCTGTCCTTCCTTGCTCAATCACCAGCGTACTACCCAAGTAAAATACATCCTTATCGGCATTACAGGCGGAGACTAGATCATCAAGTAATACTTTGATCTGGTCACTACCCCATACATAGAGGCGTTGATAGATAGGAATATTGAAAAGCCTTTTTTCATCAATGAGTTGAGCCAGTGACATTAATTTTGATTCATATTGCATCTACTTTTCCATCCCTAGCCAACCTTTAAGTACCCAACTGTCACCCTCAGGGATACCATCAAGATTGAAATAATCCAGCAGCGCATTAAGGTAACGCCCCTGAACGCCCTTAGAGAGGACGATGGAGACAGCATTCCCGTATCCCTTACTACGTTCGATTTCAGAACGCAAGAATGCCATCACCTCTTGTGGGCGATAGGCTCCACATATCTCATCAAGCAGATTGTAAGGAGCGTCACGTAAGTACTTGAGTGGTGATTCTTTAAAGATATAACTTTTCTCCAACCGTAATCCCCCCAACACCAGTTCCAAACCCACTGCAAAGGCTAATAGATGTTGATAACCAAAACGGTCGACATACATCAGAAGGGCCAAGTTAAAGAGCTCCTGCAAGTAATAGGCATTAGCACGTACCACACGCCGATAAAACTCTCGGAATGCCTCTAATTCGTGGCAGGTATTCTCTTGGTATAAAAGAGCATCAAGTAAAGAGGCATATTTTTGAGCGTAAAGGAAAAAACAGATGCCTTTATGAATGGGCTGGCGCAAGGTAAATGGTAAATTGGCCGCACTTCCACTAATTTGTAAAGGGTTCAATGCCAAGCGATAGTCATCGCTACTTTGCAATTTAAGGGAATTGGCAAATTGATTGTGATAACCCGGGTAGAGCGGGATCTCATCAATCTCACCACCACCAACACTCTTTTGTTGAAAGGCTTCCAGCAGACTATCGTGATCTTCACGCTCCATTTTCTTATTACCCCGCCAATTGCGGGCACGCCACAAATAGTACTGAAACAGCTCGGGTGCAAAATCTTGCTGTTCACAATCCTGCCGCCTAGGGCCTGCCATTTGAACATGCTCCCAACGTCGAGCACAGATTTGCTGCAATGACTCTACATGCCGTACGTTGGGCCCGTTCACAGCCCGCAGGTGATAAGCTTTGAGCAAATCAGTCGCTTTAAGTGGCACTCCGCGAAAATTCTGAGTATCAAAAAAGGTAAAAGCGAGATCTTCGCGCTCAACTGTGATCACCGTAAAACACAATTGCTCAACTATGGATGGCTCTAGAGCTGATTCACGATGTTCGCTCATTAGCTTGCGTGCTACTCGCAAATTACGAGCTGAGATGGGAGAGCGGTAATGAAATTCTAACCCTTTGGGTAATTCATTGTGCAAAGTATGATACAGCACTGCTAGGGTACTGAGGCGTTGTTGGCCATCGATCACATAGCGGGCTTTTTTTTCGTCATTCCGATGCAGCAATAGGGTACCTAGATAATAGACTTTCTGCCCATTGCCGCTGTGCCTGAACTCGTCCAAATCCTCTAGCAACTGATTGACCTTGTGTCTATCCCAAACATAGGGGCGTTGGTAGTGGTCGAGCTGTAAAGTTGCCCCATTGTCGCACAAAGTGGCAAAATCCATCATGCAGACCTCGACGGGCTGCTTAATCGTCATGATTGTGGCTCCAATGGCTGCTGGGTAAAGTCACTTAGCGGTTTTTCTTTACCATATCTTAATAAATAGGAAGCAATTTCCAGCAGCTCTTTTTTTGATGTCCTCATGTCCGCTCCCTATGAAGCATTTTTACATACCCATCGTTGCATGACATTATTGAATCAAGGAATGATAATGAACATATAATTTTTTGTATTGATGTGAGCTTATACAACATCGCTTGATATGGCGCTAACATGTAGAATTTTAAGGGGCTAATCCTTCAGTACATCCCACTTCCGACAGTAGTCCCCGTCTTACACACCGGGCATTTTTTCTCACCGCGAAAATCTACGCTGCACATGACGCACTGCCAGTCACGCATCGGCCATGTCATTCAGAACCGTCTAAAATAGGGCCTGAGTTTTGCTCTTTCCGTAATTAATCACAACGGCGAGATGTTTTGGTTTGATGTCAGCTTCGATATGTCAGACGTAAGCTTTCTAGTTGAGAGTGGCGGAATAAAAGGCGGCTTGAGTGGCGTAGATGGCAGGTATAGCGCTCGTAAGGGGGGCTGAGCCGTTTTAGTACCGATCAGGCTAGCGTTGCCGCCGAGAGCGAGAAAGGATTTAGCAAACATCATCAGACTCCTGCAGGTAGACGTAAGTCGATCCTGAGGAGTCGCTACAAGATGCGTTAAAATTTGAAAGTGAGATTCACAAACATGTTGAAATTGGAACAGATTAATTTCTCGATTCATAAATACGATAATACAACCACTCCTCCACATCGCTTTTTAACCAACGTGATGCTCTGCCCAGCTTAATTGGTTTCGGGAATAAGCCATCCTGTATCAGCTTGTAAAACCATTTGTCGCTCAGGCCAGTAAGTTGGGTAATGAATTTCATATCAATAAATTGATCTTCAAGCAATGTGGGCTTTGTATACATAGTGATGTGTTCCGGTTAAGAATAAATAACCAGAGCCGTTAGTAAAATTATTTACTGCCAGCTCCTCCACATCAATGGCTTCAGTTGTAAAAAAGTTTGGAACATAGGCAAGGGTAAACCTTACCTATATAAAATACTTCGCTTATAAGTTCCTTGGGCGGCCTAATCCACTTGGTGGTGGCACTTCACTACTACCGTAGATATTCATGCCATACTTCTGTTCCTGCTTAGCAAGATAGCTAATGATATATCTCAATCCCTGAATGTAATCAGTATCCCGGTGGTTAATGATCTTATTGATGTCAGCCTTATAGTTCTCCTTGTGTTCACATCGATGATATTTACCGTCTCCCTGAGTTATCTCCCTCCATAAATTACCAATACGTTCTGCTACCGGAAATGTTTTACGTATTTTTTGTCCGTCCAGATACACCACTGTATGAGAATGAAACCTACTGTCCTCACCATATTCAATTACCCAAAAAAATCCAGCTATACCATGTTCCTGTTCGACTTGCTTAAATAGCTTCCGAAGATCCTGCTGAAGGCAACTGTAGTCCTTTTTGTAACGTTCTGAGTTCTGGTTGTACGAAAAGTCCAGTCGGATACCGAGCACCTTTGAATAGCGTTCAATGACACTATTCAGGTGGTGATTTATCAGGCTATGTAAAAACCAGTCCATTTTATATTTGGCAATGTATGGATAGTTATCGTTCATGTTGTTTCCTCTGAGGTTATGGTCCAGAGGAAAGGGATGTGTTGTATTTTTTTGTCAGGTGGTTTGATGGTAAAAGTTGGAAGGAATATTAATTATACTAATTAACCTAAATGATTTTTAGCATGAGATAAAAGAGATGCCATCTTCGTTCTGAGAGTAGTGATAGCTCTTTCGAATACTGTTCCGAAAGGTGGGCGCTTAGCCTGTGTGATCCTCTCTAAGGGACGGTGTAAGTTTGACTGGTCAGAAGGAGGAGAGCATGGATGGTGTACTTGTTCCTTATACTAATACCCATTGATGTAAAAAAAATCACATTCGGACCCGCATCTAGAACTTAGTGGGTGGAAATCTGTTTCTACACACCCGGTTTTATAGGCTTTGTTGGAAAAAATAACATAATTTTAATTACTAAAATATTACTGATATGTTATCGTTTTTTCATTATTTTTGTTGTGGATTAATTACTATCGAAAGTGTATTTTTTGTACACTTCGTTGGTGGTTTCAGAGACAGGGGAAAGGGAATGGCATTAATGGATTATGGTCGTTGCAGGATGTACAGACTACAGCTCGAATGGCTTAGAGTGAATCACGGTGTACCAGTGAACTGGGATGCCGTTAACCGATACCATTCGGCATCACAATATACATTTTTAATAAATGAAATTATATCCAATGATATGTTTCTCAATGCTAATCGAAAAAATGTCATCAGAGAAATGAAAGAATATGCTTCCAGTAGAGTTGTTTCTGGGAAGTATTTCAACTGGATGAAGGCCGAAGATAGGGCTGCTTGTTACTCTTTGTTTTGGCTGGTTTGTAATGCGAATCCATTTTTTCTTGGATGTAATCCCGAACATAAAGATCAAGACGCCCGCAAAGGACACTATTTAGATAACGTTTTTGAAATAGCTAATGGTATTAAATTTCAGTATGTCGCTCCCTTTGGTGATTCCATCGATAACTATGTTTTTTCAAGTATGGTTTTTGTTGATAATCTGGATGGGAAGATAGCAGACAAAATCACGCTAATAGAAAATGCCTATAACGCGTGGTCAAGACATTTTAGTCTTTTTCCCCGTCCATTTAAATGGATTGACTTAAGCGAAGAAGATAATGTTTTCTGGTTATGGGACTATATGCGAAAAAACCATATTGGATGTGATCTGCTTCCGTCATCTTCAAAACAGCAAAAAGATTTTTTGCTGGCAACGTTTGACAACTGGGCCGGCTGGACAAATCAACAGTTTAGTAAACAAAAAGAAAATGCCCGTAAGGTGCGGGCTAACCCGGAAGAGCCTTCTTCGTTAAAGAAGCTATTAAACCCCACTACGTCCGATGATTGCAGAAAAGTTTTCCTGGACTATGCGCGTAATGCTTGGGTGCAGAGACGACATCGTCAGAAAGTAAAAAAAGATACAACCGGGATAAAGCTTACAGCACAATCCAGAAAGAAACTTCTGGATATACAGCAGTTATCAGGTGTTGAGCCAAATGCCATACTAAAAAGCCTCATTGATGATGCTTATAAAAGAATGAAGGAAAAAAAAGAAGATTAAAAATATTTCCGATATATATCATTTTCATGAATATACCAGCATAACGGCAGAACTTCACAGTTCTGCCGTTTTAGTTTTATTTATTGCAGGAGTAGTCATGAATAATGCACAGGGCTTACAGCCACTAAACCATTCGCTTTCCGGCCTGCCGCAATGGGTGTCTGAACGTATATTGCAGCAGATAAATCAGTTAACCCATTACGAGCCAGTGATCGGCATTATGGGTAAAACAGGGGCGGGAAAGAGTAGCCTTTGCAATGCCTTGTTTGTCGGCGAAGTATCGCCGGTCAGCGATGTGGCAGCCTGTACCCGTGAACCTTTGCGATTTCGTCTGCAAGTCGGTGAGCGGTTTATGACAATCGTGGACCTGCCCGGCGTGGGCGAAAGCGGCGCTCGCGATATCGAGTATGCTGCGCTGTACCGTGAACAACTTCCCCGACTTGACCTGGTGTTGTGGCTGATTAAGGCTGATGACCGGGCGCTGGCAGTGGATGAGCACTTTTATCATCAGGTGATTGGGGAGGCTTACCGGCATAAGGTGCTGTTTATTATCAGCCAGTCAGATAAGACTGAACCCACCAGCGGTAGTGGTCAATTGTCTACGGAGCAGAAGCAGAATATCAGCCGTAAAATCTGTCTGCTGCATGAACTGTTCCAACCCGTGCATCCGGTATGTGCAATGTCGGTCCGGCTGCAGTGGGGACTGAAGGTGATGGCCGAGCGGATGATAAAGTGCCTGCCGCGTGAGGCCAGCAGCCCCGTGGTGGCGCAACTGCAGTCTCACTTTCGCACAACAGCAGCCCAGGAAAAAGCGCGTGACGATTTTGGTGAAACGGTCGGCTCGGTACTGGATACAGTAAGTTCCATGCCCCTGATACCGGCCCCGGTTCGGACATTCATCCAGTCTGTACGCGACATCGTGGTATCGGTCGCCCGTGCAGTCTGGAACTTCTTCTTCTGAACATTAACCCTTCTAACCCGTAGTTTCCTGAGCCCTGCCGCCATTTTGCGGCAGGGCTTTTTTGCTTTTATTTATCCATCATGAGGAGTCTGCTTATGACCCGTCTGGCTTCGCGCTTTGGCGCAGCAAATCTTATTCGTCGTGATCGTCCGCTAACCCGTGAAGAGCTGTATCGCGTGGTACCCAGTGTGTTCAGTGAGGACAAACACGAGTCACGTAGTGAAAAATACACCTACATACCCACCATATCCCTGCTGGACAGTCTGCAGCGCGAAGGCTTTCAGCCCTTCTTTGCCTGCCAGACCCGAGTGCGTGACCCAGGGCGTCGTGAGCATACAAAGCATATGCTGCGCCTGCGTCGGGAGGGGCAAATTACCGGCAAACAGGTGCCGGAAATTATTCTGCTCAACTCCCATGATGGCACCAGCTCGTATCAGATGTTGCCGGGATTATTCCGTGCGGTATGTCAGAACGGCCTCGTCTGCGGTGAGTCGTTTGGCGAGGTACGGGTGCCGCACAAAGGAGATGTGGTGAGTCAGGTGATTGAGGGGGCTTATGAAGTACTGGGGATCTTTGACCGTGTGGAAGAAAAACGTGATGCCATGCAGTCGCTGATACTGCCCCCGCCTGCACAACAGGCTCTGGCACAGGCTGCACTGACGTACCGTTTCGGTGAGGACCACCAGCCGGTGACTGCACCTCAGATACTCTCCCCACGCCGCTGGCAGGATGAGAGCAATGATCTGTGGACCACATACCAGCGTATTCAGGAGAACCTGATTAAGGGCGGACTCAGCGGGCGTAATGCTAAAGGCGGACGAACGCATACTCGTGCCGTGCGTGGCATTGACGGGGACGTGAAGCTTAACCGTGCGCTGTGGGTGATGGCAGAAACACTGCTCACGCAACTGCAGTAGACGTTTCATGTTGCCACGTTGTTAATATCGGACACCACCTGTCCGCACCGCTATGTGCTCGTGTGCCTCAATCCCCCGGTTATGGCCTTCAACCCCCGTTACATCTGGCTTTTGCAGAAATAAAAAATAGTTTTTGCGTTGTCCATACCCTGTCCGCCCCCCTCTTTAAAGTAATCACATCATTTTCAGTCAGTTAACTTTCCTGGAGAACCTCTCATGACACAGGCAGAACGCCGCCATGACCGGCTGGCTGTCAGGCTGTCACTGATAATCAGCCGTCTGGTGGCGGGGGAAACGCTGAGTGTGCGTAAGCTGGCCGCTGAGTTTGGTGTGTCGGTGCGCACGCTGCGGCGTGATTTTCGTGAGCGGCTGATGTATCTGGACCTGGAGTATCAGTCCGGATATTGCCGCTTACGCACAGCGGGCAGTGAGACGCAGATGGTGCCCGACGTGCTTATCTTTGCCCATCGCAGCGGGATGGCCGGTCTTTTTCCTGGCTTTGACCGCCGCCTGGTGAACGCACTGCTGATGTGCGATGAGTCTCCCTGCGTTATAGCACCCGCCAGCCCTGTTCCTTCGCCATCAGGCGCATTGTCTTTCTGGCGACTGATTCAGGCCATTACCGGGCGCAGGCGGGTAACGCTGATTGCCGAGGAGCAGCGCTGTGAGCGGCTGGCTCCCTGTCGGTTACTCATCCACCAGCAGGCCTGGTATCTGGTGGCAGAGCACGACGGACATATCGCCGTATTCTCCCTGGATGAAATCCATCTGGTTCAGCCCCTGCAGGAGACTTTCCGGCGTAACGACAGTCTGTGTCGTCTTGTTGAAGACCCGGGCTTTATTCAGTCCTTACCCCATTTTCGCTTTATCCAGCAGTCACTGCTTACGTTTGTTCCGGCCAACAGCTCACCAGAATAGCGCAAGCGTTGTTATCAACCCGGCAACAGGGAGGAGCCCTATGCCCGTTATTGCCATTATCGCCATTGTTGTCATCGTCATCATTCTGAATAAAACCGGGGTGTCCGACAGTCTCGCGGCCCTGACCCTTGCCACTGTTGCCGCACTGCTGACGGGAGGTGGCGCAGCCGGTGCTGCCAGCGTCGCGCTGACACCGTTTGTCGGCGTGCCGGTGGGTATTTTCGTCGGCATTTATGTATTTGCCAAAGTGGTACGTCTGATTTCAGGGAAAAAATAATGAAATGTAAAACACTACCTCTGCTGGCGATGGTTGCCACCACTCTGTTTCTGAGCGCCTGCGATGACAGGAGTGATGACCTGAAAGCTATCAGTAAATTTAAGGACCTCACGCCTCCGCGCTTCAGCGATGTGGTCAGTCGGCAGGATGATGTCAGCGAAGAATGGTCACAGGTTGGCTTTTCATCAGGTCTCACCCTGCAGGTCTTACGTACCCGTGAGTCGCCCGATGGCTGCGAGGGCGGTAGTTACTACTACCTCGTGGATATGCAGGAAAAAACCATCCAGCCGCTGATGAATGCGCTTTGTATTGCCGACAATATCAAACTGGAATACCACGAGGTTACGGACCCGTATACCAAAGAAAGATACTTTGAGTACGCCCATGACGGAAAACTGATGGGTCGACTGCTGATACCCTCGAACCCTGACAATCAGGAATAAAAAAAATGATAAAGGAGAGAGAAATGACAATACGTTCACTAAGCCGATTTATGCTGGCGGGTGTACTGCTCGCGAGCTTTAATGCCTCTGCGATCCCGGGGCTCTGGCAGCAGGGTTACGGTCAGGGCAATACGGAATACAGCGTCACGGATGCTAACGGGCAGACCTTTACCATCAACTGCACAGGAAACCCGGACCAGAATGGTTTCTATCAGCATTCAGTCTTTCTTACCCTTGCTGGGGACAAAACGGTCAGCTCACATGATGACAATACTGACATCACCGTGGTGATGGACCATAAGCAATATGCCGTTCCCTCAACACTTGGATGGCGTAACGGCGATAACGCCTGGTTTGACTTCATCATGGATATCCGTAAGACCGGGCAGTTTGACGTTTACGTCAATGACCGTAAAGCGGGGACTTTCACTGTGGACCTGAAGAACGCAGAGAAAGTTCTACCCATTCCCGGAGACTGCAGTAACGATTGACAGCCGCATCTTCCCCCGCAAACTAACCCCGACAGCCACCAGGCTGCCGGGGTTTTCCTTTATCAGGAGCCTGCAAATGTCCCCCATCAGTGTTGCTGCCACCGGGACCGTTCACCCGGATACAAGCGGAAGTTGTCATGGTAACGTATCGCAATATCACTATTGAAGACGACCAGGGTAGTCACTTCCGACTAGTGGTTCGTGACCCCGAAGGCCTGATGGTCTGGCGGGCATGGAACTTTGAACCTGACGGCGGAGCTGGGCTTAACCTTTATATCCGGTAGTACAGCATTATAAAGCAGCCCTCAGCACTCTAATTGAACGCGCACTTAACGCGGCATCACGCTTCACACCACATCATTTATTCCCCATCACGCCAGCCTGAGTTGCTGGCGATTTTATTCCCGGAGAACACCATGACACAACACACCCTCATCCTGGCTAACGAGCCACAGTTGATTATCACCGCTACAGCTGTACCCGATGAACAACGTATCGGCTTCTGGCCACAACACTTTGGTTCTATTGCGCAGTGGATAACGCTGGAACCACGTATTTTCGCCTGGATGGACCGCTTCTGTGATGAGTACAGCGGTGGTATCTGGTCCTTTTACACGCTCAGCAATGGCGGCGCGTTTATGGCCCCTGATGCTGACGTTGACGATAAATGGCATCTGTTCAACGGCATGAACGGCAATGGTGCGCAAATGAGCGTGGAAGCCGCAGGTATCGCAGTCTGCCTGATTGAATACAGCCATCACGCCTGTCGCACCGAATGCGATGCCATGACTGAACACTATTACCGACTGCGGGATTACGCTCTGCAGCACCCTGAATCCCATGCCATTTTTGCCATCATTGATTAAGGGGTTTTGTCATGGAGAAACAACTGACTCTCTTTACACCGGAGCTGCCATTGACCTCACTGCGCACCATCAAACGAGCCCTGAGTCTGCTTGACCAGCACCTGCGCGAACCCGGTGTGGTGTTTACTTCCACGCAGGCTGCTCGCGACTGGCTCAGGCTGAAGATGGGAAACCTTGAGCGCGAAGAATTTATCGTGCTGTACCTCAATAACCAGAACCAGTTGCTTGCCCACGAAACGCTTTTTACCGGCACCCTCAGCCACACTGAAGTTCATCCCCGCGAGGTGGTGAAACGCGCCCTGTACTTTAACGCTGCAGCAGTGATATTTGCCCATAACCACCCCTCAGGAGAGGTTGCTCCGAGCCAGGCAGACAAAGCCATCACCCAACGGCTGGTACAGGCGTTGATGCTGGTGGAGATCCGGGTCCCCGACCACCTGATAGTCGGCGGCAGGCAAATATTCTCATTCGCCGAACATGGTCTTCTTTAACAGGAATAAAATTATGTATAAAGACGCTACACCAACCTGGGGGCTTAGACGAGATATCACTCCGTGTTTCGGAGCCCGACTGGTGCAGGAAGGTCATCGCCTGCATTTTCTGGCTAACCGGGCAGGATTCACCGGCTCATTCAGTGAGGTGCAGACCTTACAACTGAATGAAGCCTTCCCGCATTTTGTCGCATATCTGGAGCTGATGCTGCTCTCCTGCGAGCTGAATCCCCGGTACGCGCACTGTGTCACACTGTACCGTAACGGGTTGACTTGTGAAGCAGATACGCTGGGCAGTCATGGGCACGTGTATATGGCAATTTATCCCTCAAATCAGGTTAAAGACTGATCTTCAGCAGCATCTCAGCTTTGTAAGCCTTCAAATCTTCCGTTCCTTTATTTAAGAGACTCAACATATGCAAATCTCAACTGTACCGGCCACGATGCCGGTTTCGTCACGCCTGTCGCCCGTGCAGGTCTGGCAGCAATTGTTAACGTATCTGCTGGAGCACCATTACGGCCTGACGCTCAACGACACACCATTCCATGATGATGCGGCCATCAAGGAACATATCGAGGCGGGTATCACGCTTGCTGATGCGGTGAATTTCCTAGTGGAACGTTATGAACTGGTACGCACTGATCGCAAGGGGTTTACGTGGCAGGAGCAGACACCATTTGTAACCGCTACAGATATTCTCAGAGCCAGAAGAGCTACCGGGCTGATGAATAAGTAAATTCTGCGAGCTTCATTCCTGATTTTTACCTACGCGCTTTCTACTCTTCTTATTCATCGCATAACACGCCTGCCACTTACGGCAGGCGTGTTTGCTTTTATGGATAATTGACGATGCAAACAGAACCCGAGGTATTAAGCGAATTCAACGAACGGATGAATGATATTTTGGAGAAGCATTAATCGGGGATGCTGTCATCATGTTAGAATCTGGTTGGATCAACTCCTTGGTTTTGCCCCGATTCGAGTCCCAAAATCAATGATTTAATGTGTTGGTATCGATGTTGGTACATTATCCAGATGTTATTTTTTATTGCTTTTAAATCAAAGGATTAATCATTATGTGCGAGTCCGGCCTTCGCACTCATCCTCTAAACACCTCCCTCCAATGCCATTCCACAAACCCCTCCCTTGGATAATTCCCTTTGACCATCGGCAACGCAATCTGCTTCCCGGCAAAATCCCAGAACAGCCGCCCAACAATCCCGCCCCCATTCACCGCCTCGGAAACCAGCACCCGCATACTCTCATCCAGCCCAATCGATCCCTTATCAAACGCCTTATGATGAATCGCACACAGTGCCAGTCCGTTCTGGATCTCACACGGTCCGCCAAACTGCTTCCACTTGATATGCGCGGCTTCAAGTCCAACAGAGGCGTTATCATGCCGCATGTTAAACCCGCAGATTGCGCACTCATAGTTATAAGCACGCAGCACCTGCTGGCGGAACAGCGGATCGCGAACCTTACGGATCTGCTGAATATCAAAACCCATCTCATCCGCGATCTCTTCCTGAATGCTTTCGGGAAAATGCGCTTCAAGGATCTGCTGCGCCAGCGAGCCTATCAGGTTTTTGTTCTTATTCAGCAGCGCAAAGTGTTCTTCATCAAACCCGCCTGCGACGTTATGTTCCACAAGTTCTTTAACGGGCGGCTGCTTACTGCCAGTGGTCGAACAAAACTCAGTATTCTTCAGATCCCAAAAGCCGTCCCCTTTGAGCCTCCAGAAGGGCATATTTGGGTAATGCGCCTTCCTCTGTGGGCCAAAGCGTTCTAGCAGGCTAAGCAACTGTTCGTGGACCTCAGTACCGTAATCAAACAGTCGTGCATGCCCCTGCTGATAGCTCGCCAGCACGTACAGAAGCAATAAAGGCTTATGCGGCGCACGCTGTTCGCCTTTGCGCCAGATGGTGATGTCGGCAATTGCCTGTTCGAGAGTTTTGCTGGAAGCCATCGCGTTACGGAAGAGGGTAAATAATTGCGATGATGCTCGCAAAACTCAGACCAATCAACCTGTAACCAACAAAAACATGACCTTACCCCACAGAACCCTATTTCCTGAATCCCCCTCGCAAATTCTAAATTTACCCCACACCAAACCGCTGTATTTATATTCAGCCCTGTATAATGGGCACCAGAGATTACGCCGAACGGCAAAGGTAGTATCGAGGAATATTTAACGAAGAATTCGCGATATGAAGGTGCTGCAACACCCCCATACCGCTAACCACAAACAACTAATCAGGAGTTGAAAATGGCTGCGACGAATTTTAAGCCAGAGTTTACCGTTTGCAAAACAGAATCAGACGCTTTCACCGGCATGATTGAAAACCGCGAGCTGGTACGCAAAAACAGCGCCCGCCGTCTGCACGGCAACCAGCCCAACGCGGCACCCGTCCACCCTCGCGCGGAAACGCAGCAGGACAGTGCAGCCTGCTGCGAACTGTATGCACGCATAGACATGAAATACCTCCTGCTGGGCGGCGACTGGTTAAAACGTGCGGGCTTTATCAACGGCATGCCCGTAAAAATCCGGGCTATGAAAGACTGTATTGTGATTACGCCCCAGCATACAAGAGAATTATGGGGATGCCTGGAAGGGATGAGTGTGGTGAATATAAATAAACAGAAAGTCGCGCAGTGGTTGAAGACGTTTCCGGGAGCGCTAAATGATACCGGGGATATACCCGTTGTGAAGCGGGGAATCGGGCAAGCGATGCCTGAGTAGTTCTGGCTTCCTGCCTCATATTCCTGGAGCAATAAAACGATACGGGCATGTCATCCCATGCCCGTTTTAAGTAAAAATCACTCGTGCTTTACCTGTTCTTTCACAGCCTTAACCAGCACAGCGTGAAGTTCGCCGACGGTTAAATCGCGTATCACAGGTTCGGGTATGCCACGCACCCAGCGGATAAATCGACAGATGCCAAAAAAGTCTATGCCTTCACCCGTAAACAGATACTCATTCTCCGCGAGAGAGAACGTTTTCCTGTAGCCATCTTCTTCTGTGGCAAGCTGAACGCCAAAAGCTTCTTCGCAGTCTTCCAGTAGGTCTTCGCCATCCATACCGCAAATATGCAAATCGGCCTCAATCCAGGTGTTGCTATCGATAGGTTTGCGATGTATCCCAGAGGACTCACGTACGACCTCAATTACTTGTGCGAGAGTAGGTTCCATTTACAAAATATTCCGTATTCGTTAGTTTCAATTGGCTATCCGGAGCTTAACAGTCACCCACTATTCGATAAGTTGTAAAGTAGAGTACGGATTCAGAAAGCGTGATTATCTTTGCTATGGCTTGAAACCGGGTTTGCCATTTGCGCTACGCCACTCCTTTACTTCCTGGACTACGCCCTCGGGAGTGTCTTCTCTGCCTTCTCGTGGATAGTAAATTAGATCAGAACCATCAGGGTGCTGCGTCAATCGTTTGAATTCGAGGATGTTTTTTATATCTTCAGCTTCAGTGGTACCAGATACATCAAAAATTTTTCTTACAAATTCCAAAAATTGCTCTTCTGTGTAATCTTCAATTTTATCCATTTTTAAATCGTAGATGAGATCTTTTAATGTGCCCGATAAGATTATCGGGCAATGCCTCTCACCAATTATCCCTATAGTCGAAAGAAACCTGATAGTCATAAATAGTGGGGGTTATTTTATGTACGAAGTGGGGCTGAAGAACGGGTATCCATTCGGCTTCAACATCAAAAAAACCATTATTCACATTGTTCTTAGTCGGCATATGAAAACCTTTGGTCATGATCTTCGCATTATCGCCGAAATCGTTCGAAAATTCTCTACCTTCACCTAGTTCAGTCCTCATATCATACCATTGCAATCTAATTTTCAAACCCATGGTAGCCCTCTTTTTTAAATTATTGATTCTAAAGTTAGGTTAAATTTCCCCTCCAGAGAGCTGAAAGGTTAAATCATCAGAATAAAATTTTTTCCCAAGAAGGCTTTCTAAACGATGTGCCTGATGCTCATTGATATTATAGACGCCGATACCATGCGAAAAATCGCTTCTATCTTCTGCATTCATTCCCATAATCATGCATAGATCATTGAGGTTTTGATGCGGTATTTCGATTTCGAAAAGCAAATTTTCATCCGTTTTACTGTATGCATCAATTGTGTAAACGATCATTATTTTTCTACCTTTCTGGTTGGATCTGCTGGTTTAGTTTGCTTACCCGTAGTGGGATCAAACTCACCGAGGTGACTGCGTCCTGAGCGATCATAGACCTCAACTGTACCGTGTTGAGAATCCCATTCGTAAATTTTACCTTTTGAATCCTTCCAACGGGTACGAAGTTTTCCTCCCCCCTTAATTGGTGTTTTCGCTTGAGCTTTCTTAGCATCAGGAAATGCAGATAAGGGAGGATTTCCTTTAGGAGGTGAATGGTATTTGTGATCTGAATTACTATAGACATAAATCGGCGGCACCCCGCCCACCGGCAGAATCAGAATATAATCCGCAAACGTCCTCTCTTCCGGTGTCGGGCTGGTCGTCACACCAATCCCCGTATCCTCCGGCAGCGGGTCAACCACAACCGGGTTCGGTATCCGTACCGGGTTGTGATTGCCCGTATCCCACGGCTTACTGTCTCCGGTGCGGTCCGGTGTCCAGATGAGGGTGATACCGGGGTCTTCTTCGGTGGTAAAGGTGTACGCCTGGCGTTGGCTATCCCACTCCATCCTGCGAACGCGCACGCTGTCTTTGCCCGGCGGCGTATGCCAGCCGCGCGGTGTCGGGTTACCGCTGGCGTCGTTCTCCCAGGTGAAGCGAACGCGGGTAGGGGCTTCCCGCATCTGTTCGGCGCGCATCCTGTCGATAAAATCCTGTTCGCCGTCGTTCAGCTTGCCGGGGTACATTCCTATCAGCAGCCCTGCGACAGGGGCACCAAGGCCTCCCGTGGCTATCTCGCCAAGTGCAGCGCCGCGCACGGCCCAGGTGCCAGGAGTGATTGTGCTCCCGCCAACCAGAACAAGTTCGCTGGCATCGGCGATCGCGGTCCGTGCAATCCAGGCCCTTTCTTCGTCCGCAACGGCAGCCTGATAGTCCATCTCCTCGTGATGCCCATTCCACCAAAGATAAAGCGCGCTGCGTTGCTTCGGCTTTGGGATCGCCTTACGCTTTGCCGCCTGAGCGTGTTGCGGGGCGTCTTTAGGCATGGCCTGGTAAAATGCCATCTCGGCGAAGTTGGTGTGCGGCTCGCTTCCGGTGCCTGCATCGTTACAGCCTTCACCACGCAGGCAGGATTTCGCAAAGACCCGATTGCGATCGCGTTCTTCTGTTCGCCGCAGCGCTTCGGCCTCTTGCTCTTTTTGGCGCACTGCGAGCATGGCCTGATGCTTTTCCTGTGCGATCTGTTCAGGAGAGGGACCGGATCCGAGCCACTCTCCCGATGGGGCAATCACGCGGTTGGTTCCGCGCGGGCATCCACAAATGACGACAGAACCATCGACGGCTGAGGCTTGCCCCATCCAGTTGACGCGTGGCTCACCGTTGGCAATCACGCCCTGTTTGCCGCATTTAGGGCATGCCGTGGTTTTATCGCCAACACGAACGATGCCGCGACCATGCTCGGTGCAGTTGGGCAGAGTTGTGCAGCATATTGCGCCGGTGGTTGTTCTGTCGCCGTGCAGCGCCTGACCGCGTCCATGGTTATCGGAACGGTAGCCCATGTCCTATTCTCCGGGCCAGGTTAAGAAGTCCTCATGAGGTGGAATACCTTCGCGGGTGACCAGATAAGTACTGCCTAGCGGTGTGCTGATAATCTCGTCATCGTTATCAAGCAGGCTGCCAACCAGCGCAACGCCCTGACGTCTCCAGGAAAACGCTTCGCCAGCTGAGGTCATAATCGTGGCGAGCGTTCCATCCGGATAGGCCACACAGTCTCCTTCGACAATCACGCTGGTGTAACTCCCATCGTCCATGAGCATTGTGGCTTCACGATCGACGGGAAGAACAACGCCGCCCAGTCGGGTCTGGCTGCCAGCCGTGGCGATCCGCCAGATGGCGGTGACGGGATGTTGTCGATGAAAGGCTTCCTGTTCGGCAATGATGGCGCGCGCGTCCTCGGGCATGGCGGCCAGTTCTTCATCGGAAAACGGTGAACGATCTATTTCCGCTTTTAACTCAGCGGTAAATTCATTGGTATAAAGCTGCATGACAATTCCTTGTAGGGGCAGAAGAGTAAATGCAGCAATGCTAGGTTTTAGACTGTATGGCGAATATACATAAAGTGGTTAATAAACCGGGCTAAAATCCGAAATAAATATCCAGATTGATATCAGTCATATTCTAATCCAGGGGCTGTAATGGTTCCTGTTAATTAAAAATGTAATACTCTCTGAGTTGCCGATAAATAATATTATGCAGCGCATGTAATATTTGAATACATACGCTGCATGACGTTATTTCAAAACACCGGCACCCCCAGCCCAACCTTCACCTCCCTCAACGTCTCCTGCGTCACCCCCTGCGCCCGTTCGGTCCCGTGCTTCAGCATCGCCATCAACTCCCCCTTGTCCTGCATATACATCGTCCGCCGCTCCCGCATCGGTGCAATCAGTTCCTGCAAACACGCCTCCAGTTCGTTCTTACATACCCGGTCACCCAGCCCGCCCGCCTGATAGTGCGCCTTCATCGCCGCCACTTTCTCCTTGTCCGGATGAAACGCGTCGAGGTAAGTAAACACCACGTTCCCCTCAATCTGCCCCGGGTCGCTCACCTTCAGGTGGTTCGGGTCGGTGTACATCGCGCTGACCGCACGATGAATGGTCTCTTCGCTGGCCGAAAGGTGCAGCGTGTTGCCCAGCGATTTCGACATCTTGGCGCTGCCGTCGATGCCGGGCAGGCGGCTGGTGTCGCTCAGCATCGCCTTGCAGTGGCGCAGCACCGGGGCGGGCAGCAGGCTGTTCATCTTGTGCACAATCTCGTTGGTCTGCTCAATCATCGGCAGCTGGTCGTCGCCGACGGGCACGCACTCGGCCTTAAACGCGGTGATGTCCGCCGCCTGGCTGATGGGGTAGGCCATAAACCCGACCGGCAGCGAGCGGGCGAAGCCCTTCTGCGCAATCTCGTTTTTCACCGTCGGGTTACGCTCCACGCGGGCGACGGTGACGATGTTCATGTACAGCATCGTCAGCTCGGCGAGGGCGGGCAGGGCGGACTGGAGGCAGATCGTGGTCAGGTTCGGATCGATGCCGGCGGCGAGGTAGTCGGCCAGCACTTCGGGGATGTTGTCGCGAATTTTTTGCGGGTTGCTGCCGTTGTCGGTCAGCCCCTGAAGGTCGGCAATCAGCACAAACTGGTTGTGTGTGTGCTGGAGCGCCACGCGCTGGCGCAGCGATCCGACAAAGTGGCCGAGGTGCAGCGGGCCGGTTGGGCGATCGCCGGTGAGGATGGTGGGTGCGTTCATAAAGACTCCTTAACGTTGTAATGCCGAAAGGGGTCTTAGAAAAGTGAAAGCCGCCTTTCGGCGGCTATCTGAAAATGGGGAAAACTACTCCGTGCCGCCTTTAAGAAGGCAGCCACCAGCGGTTTACGGTGAGGACGGCTTGGTTTATGTTCATCTCTTTACCGTACCACGTCCGGCGCGAAAAACAAAAGGGCACGTCATGCTGCAATCACTCAACCACCTGACCCTCGCGGTCAGCGACCTGCAAAAAAGCGTCACCTTCTGGCACGAGCTGCTGGGACTAGCGCTGCATGCCCGTTGGAATACCGGGGCCTATCTCACCTGCGGCGAACTGTGGGTCTGCCTGTCGTACGACGAGGCGCGCCGGTACGTGCCGCCGCAGGAGAGCGACTATACCCACTACGCGTTTACCGTGGCGGAAGCGGATTTTGAACCGTTCTCGCAAAGGCTTGAGCAGGCGGGCGTCACCGTCTGGAAGCAGAACAAAAGCGAGGGGGAATCGTTCTACTTTCTCGACCCGGACGGGCACAAGCTGGAGCTGCACGTGGGCAGCCTCGCCGCGCGGCTGGCGGCGTGTCGCGAGAAGCCCTACGCGGGCATGGTGTTTACCTCAAACGAGGCTTGAGGCGCGCACCTTCAGCCTGCCCGCCAGCGTCACGTGCGTGGCGGCATCTTCCTGATTGCACAGGTACTCCACCGCCAGCCGTCCCAGCTCGCTGTAGGGCAGTTGGATACTGGTCAGCGGCGGGGTGAGCTGCTCGGAGATCTTCTGGTTGTCGTAGCCCGCCAGCAGCATGTCCTGCGGAATGCGCACGCCGTTCACCGCCAGCGCCTGATAGCAGCCAATCGCCAGCCAGTCGCTGGCGCAGAAGATGGCGTCCGGGCGCTCGGCCAGTTCCAGCAGGGCCGTGGTCGCGGTAAAGGACTCGCTGAACTGCCAGTTGGTCTGGCGCACCAGGCCGTCGTCGCACGCTAATCCGGCCTGCTGTAGCGCCGCCCGGTAGCCCGCCAGACGCTGGCGGGAGGCCTCCATCCAGCTCTCGCCGGTGATGTGGGCGATGCGCGTGGCCCCGCAGGCGATGAGGTGTTTAGTCACCTGGAATGCGTTGGCGTAGTCGTCCGGGATAAACGACGGCAGCAGCGGCGAGCCGGGGTCTCGCTGGTTGAGTAGCACCAGCGGGATGCGGGGGCAGTCGTGAAACGCCGTCATGTCCACCAGCGTGGTGACCGGAGAGGCGAGAATAATCCCGATGCAGTTGCGCTTCTCCAGCTGGCGGATAATGTTCAGCGCCAGCTCCACGTCGTCGCCGTAGTCGTAGACGGTGAGCAGGGTCTCGTTGCGCCACGCCGCTTCCCGCGCCTGGCTGATGGCGTCGATAAACGGGTCAAAGCTCTGCAGCGAGCTGACCAGCAGGGCGATCTCTTCCTGGTTGCGTGGGGCGTGAACGGCGGGGAGGCGGTTGTAGCCGAGCTCGGTGGCGACGCTAATCACCCGCTGGCGGGTGTCGTCGCTGAGCTTGATGTTGCGGGACTGGTTGAGCACCAGCGATACCGTTGCCTGCGACACCCCTGCCGCCCGCGCAATATCGTTCATCGTCACTTTTGTTTTTCGCTTCATCCGTCCTCTCCCTTTCGCGACTTCGCATCATACCCTAACCGCACGCTTTAGCGCCGTCGATCACGTTTCTCATTCATCGAAGCGTGAACTTTGTGAGGGGCATCGCTTTTCTAAACGCCGTGATTTGCGCATTTATCCCGCAACTAATATTTATTAGCTAAACATTATCAGTAAGAGGATGCGTAATGAAAGAGCAGTGGAGCAGGGAGCAGGCACAGGCGTGGTATGAGCAGAAAGGCTGGCTGTGCGGGTTTAACTATTTGCCGTCGACGGCGGTGAACTGGACCGATATCTGGCAGGCAGAGACCTTCGATGCCGCAACCATTGACCGCGAGCTGGGCTGGGCGGCGGAGGCGGGCTATAACACCCTGCGCATCAACCTGCCGTTTATCGTCTGGGAGCATGACCGCGACGGGCTGATGGCGCGCATCGACCGCTTTTTGACGATTGCCGACGATCACGGGTTCAGCACCATGCTGACCCTGATGGACGACTGCGGCTTCTCCGGTGACGAGCCGTACCTCGGCCCGCAAAAGCCGCCCGTGCCGGGCAAACACAACAGCCAGGCGGCGGCGAGCCCCGGTCGCGATAAGGTGTGCGATCCCGACTGCTGGGAAGACATTGAACGCTATATCCGCGACGTTGTTCGCCAGTTCCGTGACGACAGGCGCGTGCTGCTGTGGGATCTCTATAACGAGCCGGGCAACCGCGGCATTTTCGCGACGGGCACGCAGGAGGTGCAGTACGACGCGAAGCTGGAGACCTGCGCCCACGCGCTGATGAAGCTGGCGTTCCAGTGGGTGCGTGAAGAAGACCCGACCCAGCCGCTCACCGTCTGCGCGTGGCGCGTCCCGCCGGAAGAGGAGGGCGAGACGTTCTTCCAGCACCCGCTGGACCAGACCGCGCTGGCGCTCTCGGACGTGGTGAGCTTCCACGCCTACACCCACACGGGGCGCATGACGGCGATGATTCAGCAGCTGCAAAAGCTCGGTCGCCCGCTGTTCTGCACAGAATGGCTGGCACGCCACGTGGGCAGCACAATCGAAGAGCAGCTTCCGCTGATGTACATGGCAAAGGTTGCGCCGTATCAGTGGGGGCTGGTGCGCGGCAAAACCCAGACGTGGCTGCCGTGGCCGGTGGTGATGAAAGAGTCCACGGACTACTGTCGCCTCTGGTTCCACGACGTGTTTGAGGAGAACGGCATTCCGTTCTCGCGCCGTGAAATCGCCCTGATGCAGCAGCTGCGCAAAATCGCCCCGAATCCGCAGGGCTAATAATAACGACCCGGCGCGCTGTCGCCGGGCAACCAGGTACGCACTATGGCAACGACAATGAAAATACCGTCTCGCGAGTTGTGGTCTTATTTTGGCTATGGTTTAGGTCAGTGTTTTAGCTTTGGTTTAGTGGGTTCGTTTATTAACTATTTTTACACCGACGTGCTGGGGATCTCGGCGCTGGCGGCGAGCACCATCTTCCTGATTGCCCGCGCGTGGGACGCGGTTCACGATCCGCTGTTTGCCAGCATAATGGACACCATTAACAGCCGGTTCGGCAAGTTTCGGCACTTTTTGCTGATCGCGCCGCTGCTGATTACCGGCATCACGCTGCTGTCGTTTTATAAAATCGAAGCGGACATGACCACCAAAATCCTCTACGCCGGGGTGACATATATCCTGTGGGGGACGCTGTACGCCATCTCCGATATCCCGTTCTGGTCGATGTCGTCGGTGATGACCAACGACTCCGCCCAGCGCACCCGCGCGGTGACGGCGGCGATGCTCGGGGTGAACGCCGGGATTGCCTGCGCCAATATCTTCTTCCCGAAGCTGGCGGCGTTCTTCGCCCAGTACAGCAACGATAAAGGCTACTTTATGGCGGCGCTGGTGATGATGCTGGTGGGCCTGCCGCTGATGCTTAACGGCTTTATGCAGATCAAAGAGCGCGTACCGCCGAGCCCGGAAAAGGTGACCATCCGCGACACCTTCCACAACCTGCGCCAGAACAAGCCGCTGTTTATCGTCCTGCTGTCGTTCTTCTTTTGCGTGTTCCACAACGTGGCGGGCGGGCTGTATATCTATTTCTTTATCAACAACCTGGGCGACGGCAGCCTGCAGATGGCGATTGGCGTGATGGGCATTGTGGCGGCGGTGCTGTGCCTGGTCGCCCCGATGCTGACGCGCCGGATGCAGAAGCGGAAGCTGTTTATGATCCTCTGCGGGCTGGACGTGGCGGTGCGCGTGGTGATGTGGTTTGTCGGCTATCAGCAGGTGACGATGCTGTTTATTCTGCTCGGCCTGAGCACCCTGTTCGTGATGATGACCAACATCCTCACCTCGTCGATGATTGCCGACACCATCGAGTACGCGGAGTACCACACTAACAAGCGCTGCGCGGCGATCACCTTCTCCGGGCAGACCTTTACCGGCAAGATGTCGGTGGCGGTGGGCGGCGGGTTAATCGGCGTGTTTCTGACGATGATTGGCTACGTGCCGCAGGCGCAAATTCAGAGCGAAGGCGTGCTGTCGGGTCTGTTCTTTGGGATTTGCCTGCTGCCGGCGATTGGGTCGCTGATCCGGATTGGGTTCATGTCGCGCTTTACCTTTACCGAGGAGAAGTATGCGGAGGTTTGTCGGCTGCTGGCGGAGCGCAGGCGGGGGAGCGAGCAGAATGGCATCGTGGATGAGGCGTTGACCCGCCCGGTATCGGTCAATTAATCGCTTCAGACGCCTGCTTTGCAGGCGTCTGCTTCTAATTCCGCAGCTTCAGGGACTCGGGGAGGTGGAGTATCGAGCTCTGAATACTGGTTCCGATGGTAAAAGGGACGATCCATAAACGTAGCGCATGGCTGTCCGGCTTATGAAGTTCGAAGGGATGGGGAAGCGCATCGCTAAAACCGTCATGCTGCGGGTAGATCAGGATCATATCGCCGCGGCTATCGAGATATTTCGTTCCGTAGGCCAGCATCTGGTAAAGATCGCTTTGCGAAATGTTAAAGCCAGGTTTATGAGGCTTAATCTTTTTCCATTTCGTATCGCAAATAATTGAAGAATGTTTCGACGTGTCATACGGGCGAAGCCAGATATCCGGCTTGAGTCTAAACATATACCTGGTGTGATAGCGAGCCAGAGTGTGTGTTTTTGCTTGGGTATCAATTTGGTAACGTTGATGATGATGATGCCTCATCCACGCCGCAACAAAGGATTCAAATACCGCTTCCATTGGAAAGAGCAGCGATATGGCATCAGCATGACCCTGCATACAAAGTGGTGACTCCCCGTGTAGGATCAATTTGGCCCACTCCAGCGCCTGTTCATAGTGATGCATATGCCTGTCGAGGCGAACCAGATCGAACGCGTGAGCGGTATCAACAACGGGAGGAATACCTTCGAAGGCCGACTGCAAGGGGCGAAGCTGCTGGATGAGCTGAGGGTTGCGGGTCAGGCGCGAAACCGTATCGATGGCCGTTTTGAGAATGCGGTTCTCCGGTCGGTCAACACTGTACTCGTCATACTCCACCTGAAAGCGATCCCGGCGAACGCTATTTGTCGACAGTTGTGCTGAAACCCGCAGTTTTCCCTTCATCCACGGTAGATTCTCCTGCTGGCGAAGGTAGTCACGCTTAAGACCCTGCTGCAGGACCGCCTGGACGCTCTGGATAAATTGATGAATAAAGATATCCATCAGCGGCATGCGCGAGGTTTTGATACTGGCGGAGGTTGTGGCGATGTGCCGGAAGGTTTTCAGCGTGCGCAGCATCATCATCAGCTGTTCGCGGGCGTTATCATGGCCGGTCTTTGGCAACACCTCGATGAACGCTCCTCCCGGCAGCGCAATGACGCCGACATAGTTTTTCACCTGCAGCACCTTCACGCGCCCGACCGTTTTCAGCGTTAGCAGGCGCGCGTCGTATTCCGCATCGTCGTTCAGGCAGCATTGCTCCAGCCACGCAAAACAGGCCGGAGGAAGCTCCACTGCGTCCTTAACCCGGCCGCTGTCCTCTTTACTGACCAGATAACCGTATTCAAAGGTGGACCACTGCCGCCGCCCGGTCATTCGTCGTTCTCCGCGCCTCGCGCACCTGCATCGTAAATCTGACGCCAGGCGATGGCATTATTCCAGACAGGATCGTCTTCGCCTGCAAGGTGATAGCGCTCTCCCTCTTCCTGCAGATCGTCCGATGCATCCGTTCCAAACAGCCGCTGAATATTTCCCTCGTTTTTGATCGAACGGATGAAGCACAGGGCGGGATCCTGCTTCTGGTTATCTCCAAGGACCAGACGAATTTTCTGCCAGTCGTTGTAAAAGTACTCCTCCAGCAGCGGCAGTACTTTATTTTTCATCACCCGCTGCAGACGGGCGAAAGCAATGTCATCGTCCTCCGTCTCAATTACCGGTATGAAAAAAGCGTGCCCGAGCGTGTGCTCGCTATCATACAGCGCCTCAATGCGTTCATTGAGCATCTGCAGTAGCCGTTTGAGATCGATACCTTTGATGACGTGGCCTTCCAGAATGGAGGCTTTCGGCAGCATGGCCTTAAACTCGAAGCGGCGGCGCAGGGCGGTGTCCAGAGCGGTCAGGGAACGGTCCGCGGTATTCATGGTGCCGACCAGGAACAGGTTGTTTGGCACGCTGAATTTTTCGCCCGAATAGGGTAGCGTCACGCTCAGGGCCTCGGGTTCACCCATGCGCTTGGATTTCTCAATTAAGGTGATGAGCTCTCCGAAAATTTTGGAGATATTGCCACGGTTAATCTCGTCAACAATCAGCACGTAGTTCTGGCGTTTTGCCGGTGCATTTTTTTTCGGTGTGACGGGAAGATTATAATTATCATGAAGATAGTTGAGGATACCCCGGACATACGACTCGTTGTGGATATCAATCCCGTTGTTCTGATACCAGGCTTTGATGTCCTTCACGTAGGCGTTGTATCCATTCCCCAGATCCCCTTTTTTGCTGTTTAAAGGGAAGATGCCGAAGTTCGTTTCACTTTTATAGGTGACGCCGAACGGTTTACCTGATGTCGTTTTGAGCGTGGCGGCTTCGCCATTCAGCAGTTCTTTTTGAAACTTTGATAGCGCCTCGTTCAGCGCCAGCTGTTCACCTGCGTAACCAAACGCCGCATCCTCACAGATTTGCTTAAAGACGCCGGATTTAATGTCATAGCGAACGTTACCGTCACGGGTGGTATCGGCGCGTAGCCCTTCAATAAACTCTTCATAACCAAAGCTTTGGTGGAAAGTGACAAAGCGGATGCGCTGTTCGGAGACCAGCCGGTCATAAAGCGCTTTAAGTGCGTTCCGGTAATCACTGCCCTGAAGGCCATCCAGCAGGCGGGAATACTCAGCGGGTTCACAGGCGCGGACGGCATGCTCAACGGTGGAATAGGTTTTACCCGTCCCCGGAGGGCCATAGAGAATGACGTTCAGTGGAACATCCGCCACGCTCTCATCCGTATCCTGATCGTCGTCTTCGGCCCAGGACTCGCTACCTACCAGGCCGATATCGCTCTTATCTTTGATGAAATGCGTGTAGAGATGCCACAGCGACATATTGAGTTCGACAGGGTCTACATGGCCGCCCAGCTCGCGGTTCAGAGCCGCCTTCAGCTCCAGGTTTTTTTCAAACCACGTCCCTTTCCCGGCGAGCCCAAGCCCGAAGCGGTTATTACAGTAGTTATAAATGCGGGAAAACATTTTGGTATTTACCACGTTCGAAACCCGCTCAGGGTACAGCGTGGCAAAAGCCCGGTGACACAACGCCCAGTACTGTTTCTTGAGAATGGATTTGGCCTTAAGCGCCTGTAGCTTGTTGACCACCTTTTCATATACGGCCGGGGTGCAGCCCTGTGCCATCAGGGTTGTGATTTCCCGCAGGTGAATCTGGGCCGCATTGTATTCGTTCTGCGACATTCCACCCTGTTTAATGCTGGCGACGCCGTTGGAGCGTTCATACCAAAGTGCCTTGATAAGGCTTTGATCACGAAACTCGGGCCGCTCTGTCGCTACGCGTTTGACCATCTGGTGATAGGCTGGCCCCCATTTAGGGCTGTATCGGCTGTTGTTATTGATATGCTCATTAAAGAAGGGGGCTAACGCGGTGCGATCCTGAACCATCACAAACTCCGGAAGTCGGGTAAAGGCGGTAAAGGTCAGTATCTTATAGGATTAATCTGAATAGTGTCACTGCTTGTTCAGGTGGGTTGAGGTGATAAGGGGGCTGTCGCCATTGGCGTCAGCCCTCAGACTTACAGCGACTTCACAAACGCCAGCAGATCTTCGTTGAGCTGGTCCTGGTGGGTCAGCGCGAAGCCGTGCGGCGCGTTGTCGTACACCTTCAGCGTGGCGTTTTTGATCATCTCCGCCGCCAGCTTGCCGGTGCTTTCAAACGGCACGATCTGGTCGTTGCTGCCGTGGATCACCAGCGTCGGCACGTCGATTTTCGCCATATCCGGGCGGAAGTCGGTTTCGCCGAACGCGGTCACGCAGTCGATGGTGCCCTTCAGGGACGCCAGCAGGGCGATGTTCAGCGTCTGGGTCAGCGCGCCTGCGGACACGGTCTGCCCGGCGTTGATGCCGTAGAACGGCGTCGCGAAGTCGCTGATGAACTGGGCGCGATCTTTACGCAGTCCGTCGCGAATGCCGTCGAACACGCTATGATCCACACCCTCCGGGAAGGAGTCGGATTTACCGAAGATCGGCGTCACCGCGCCCAGCAGCGCCAGACCGGCCACGCGCGCGCTGCCGTAGTTGTTGATGTAGCGGGTCACGTCGCCGCCGCCCATGGAGAAGCCCACCAGCGTCACGTCCTGGAGGTCCAGGGTGGTGATCAGGTCGTTAATGTCGGACGCAAAGGTGTCGTAGTCGTAGCCGTTCCACGGCTGATCCGAGCGGCCAAAGCCGCGACGGTCAAAGGCGATGGCGCGGAAGCCGCGCTCCGCCAGGTAGTTCAACTGGCTATCCCACATGTCGCCGTCCAGCGGCCAACCGTGGCTGAAGAGAACCGGTTTGCCCGCGCCGCAGTCTTTGTAGTAAATCTGCGTGCCGTCTTTTGCCTTAAACGTTGCCATAGTGTGTTCCTGTACAGGTGATGGTTATGGTTATACCGGCGCGACCAGATAGCGAATTGCCGGTGATGTTGTGCCCTGATGAAAAGCCAGAACGCGGCTCTGCAGCAGGAGGTCATTCATGGTGTGGCGCTCCTGCTGGCGCAGATGCTCAATCCACGAGCCCATCAGGAAGGTCTCGATAAACAGACCGGGGCGCTCAATATCCTCGTACACCGCCCAGCTCATCGCGCCGGCGCGGCGGCGCACCCGGCGCAGCTCGTGTACCGCCTCCAGGAAGGCTTTCGCGTTCTGCGGGTCGATGATGTACTCGTGCGACACCAGCACCGGGCCGCGCTCGTTCGGCAGCTCAATCTCCACGCCGTCCAGCGGCTGGCCGCTCAGGTCGAGGTTCAGGTCCGGATCTTTCTCCAGCTTCCAGCGGAACACCGTGGCGCTTGCCAGCACCATCCCCAGCGTGGCGACAACCAGCGAGGTCGGGGTGCCAAACTGAGAGGCGATCTGCCCCCAGATGGCGCTGCCCGTGGTCATCGAGCCGAAGAACACCGTCAGGTAGACCGCCAGCGCGCGGGCCTTCACCCAGCGGGCGGCGCTGCGCTGCGCGCCGAGGTTGAGGGTGGAAAGCACCGCAATCCACGCAAAGCCGGTGAAGAACTCAAACAGGTTGAGCAGCCAGACGTGGCGCACGAACGCCAGCGCCAGCATGGTGAGGGCAAAAACCAGGCTCGCGGCCACCATCAGCCGATCGGCGTTCAGCCGCTGGCGCAGGCGCGGCAGCAGGATCGCCCCGGCAATCGCCCCCAGGCCGATGCACGCCAGCATCACGCCGTAGCCCGCCGGGCCTAAGCCCAGCTCGCGGCGCGCCACCAGCGGCAGCAGCGCCCAGCCCGCGCTGCCGAAAACGAAGAAGGCCACGGTGCGCACCAGCACGTTGCGCAGCACGGGCGCGGCGTGCACGTAGCGAATACCGGAGCGCACCGCGGAGAAGAAGTGTTCCGGCGGCAGGCGCTGCACGGACGGGGCCGGACGCCAGCGCCACAGCACCCACGCGACGCCCACCACGGACAGCGCGTTCAGGGCAAACACCATCCACGGCCCGGCGAGCGAAAGCAGAAAACCGCCCAGCGCGGGACCAATCGCCCGGCTGATGTTCACCCCGAGCGAGTTCAGCGCCACGGCGGCACCCAGCTCCGGCTTGCTCACCAGATCGGGCACCACGGCCTGGAACGGCGGCGAGCTCATCGCCGCGCCCACGCTCAGCAGGAACGTCGCCACCAGCAGAACCGTAGGGGTGACGTGTCCGGTGAAGGAGAGCACCGTCAGCCCGGCGGCGGCGATGAACACCCACAGCTGGGAGAAGAGCAGGTATTTACGCCGGTCAACGATGTCCGCCATCACCCCGGACGGCAGGGCGAAGAGAAACATCGGCAGGCTGCTCGCCGCCTGCACCATCGCGATATCTAGCAGGTCGGCACTCAGGGTCAGCATGCTCCAGTTGATGCCGACGTCGCTCATCCATGAGCCGACGTTAGAGACCACCGTGGCGATCCACAGCATGCGGAACACCGGCTGGCTCAGCGGCTGCCAGGGCGAAACCGCCCGCGCGGGCGCCGTCTCGACGTGTGCGTCGCGAACGTCGTTAACCTGGGTCATGCGAACCTCTCCGTTGCCTTACGCTGCAGCCGCCACTGGCCCGGCCCGGTGAGGGCGAGAGTGGTGAAGATAATCAGCAGCAGCCAGCCAAACTGCCCTTCGGCAATCGACCAGTCCGGGTGTACCGCCAGCATCGCCACCAGCAGCACGGCGATAATCGGCAGGCACGCCAGGCGGGTGTAGACGCCCGCAATGATCAACAGCGGGCAGATGACCTCGGCGACGATCGCCGGGATCAGGCTCGCGTAAGGCCCGAAGCCGAACGGATCTTCAATGCGCGTCAGCTCTTCGCTGAAGTGGAGCACCTTCGGCAGGCCGTGCACGTAGAGCAGCAGCAGGCTGCCGGTGAGGCGCAGGAAGAACAGCCCCAGGTCGACCCGGGGCGGCATAGTAGTGTTTTCCATCAGAATGCAAAGCAGCTGCAGCCCAGCGCCCCCCAGAAAGCGTTATCGTCGGACACCGGCATCTCTGACGTGCGGGCGAAATCATGCTGGTGGCTGTGAACCCCGCACGGGCCGCTGCAGTGGTGAGCCACACTCATGCCCACGCGCGTAGCCTGCGGCGGCGCGCTGCGGTAGTGGCCCGGTACCTTCACCACCGGGGACCACTCGGGCAGGACCGGAATGGCCGGTGGCGCGAGCGGGCCGAAGGTGCCTGCGGCGTAGACGATGTCGCCGTTGACCACCGTCAGGACGGACTCGATGCCCTTGATCTCCTCTTCCGGCACGCGGAAGTAGTCTTTGCTCAGCACCGCCAGGTCGGCGAGCTGGCCGACCTTGATCTGCCCCTTCTGGTTCTGCTCGCTGGAGAACCACGCGCTGCCCTGGGTCCAGAGCATCAGGGCGGTATCGCGGTCCAGACGGGCGCTGTGATCGTACATCTGCATCCCGCCGACGGTGCGGCCGGAGACCAGCCAGTAGAGCGCGGTCCACGGGTTGTAGCTCGCCACGCGGGTGGCGTCCGTCCCTAAGCCCACCGGCACGCCGGTCTCGAGCATTTTTGCCACCGGCGGCGTGTGGCGGGTAGCTTCGATGCCATAGCGCTCGGCAAAGTACTCCCCCTGGAAGGCCATGCGGTGCTGGACGGCAATGCCGCCGCCCAGCGCTTTGATGCGGTCGATGTTGGCCTGGGTAACGGTTTCCGCATGGTCGAAGAACCAGTGCAGGCCGTTGAACGGAATATCGCGGTTCACCTTCTCGAACACGTCCAGCATGCGGCTGATGGATTCGTTGTAGGTGGCGTGCAGGCGGAACGGCCAGCGGTGCTCCACCAGATGGCGCACCACGCGCTCCAGCTCGTCCTCCATGCCCGGCGCGAGGTCCGGGCGCGGCTCGAGGAAGTCTTCAAAGTCGGCGGCGGAGAAGACCAGCATCTCGCCCGCGCCGTTGTGGCGGAAGAAGTCGCTGCCCTGGCCCGGCGTGAGCATGTCGGTCCATTTTTCAAAGTCTTCCAGCTCGTGGCCCGGACGCTGGGTAAACAGATTATAGGCGATGCGGATGGTCATCTGCTTTTTCTCGTGCAGCTCGGCAATCACCTCGTAATCTTCCGGGTAGTTCTGGAAGCCGCCGCCCGCGTCGATGGCGCTGGTCAGCCCCAGGCGGTTCAGCTCGCGCATAAACTGACGGGTGGAGTTAACCTGCTGCTCCAGCGGCAGCTTCGGCCCTTTCGCCAGCGTGGCGTAGAGGATCATGGCGTTCGGGCGGGCGATCAGCATCCCGGTCGGGTTGCCGTTGGCGTCGCGCTGGATCTCGCCGCCCGGCGGGTTCGGCGTATCCTTGGTGTAGCCGACCACCTTCAGCGCGGCGCGGTTGAGCAGGGCGCGGTCGTACAGGTGCAGGATGAAGACCGGGGTGTCCGGCGCGGCGTCGTTAATCTCGTCCAGCGTCGGCATGCGGCGCTCGGCAAACTGGAACTCGCTCCAGCCGCCCACCACGCGCACCCACTGGGGCGACGGCGTGCGCAGGGCCTGCTCTTTCAGCATCCGCAGGGCGTCTGCCAGGGACGGCACGCCTTCCCAGCGCAGCTCGAGGTTGTAGTTCAGCCCGCCGCGAATGAGGTGCAGATGCGAGTCGTTCAGGCCGGGGATCGCGGTGTGGCCTTTTAAATCCACCACCTTAGTGCCGTCGCAGTGGTGCTGCATCACCTCGGCGACGGTACCCACTTCCAGAAATTTTCCGTCGCGCACGGCAACGGCTTCCGCGACAGGGTTCTCGCGATCGACGGTGTGAAACTGGCCGTTAACCAGAATAAGATCGGCTTTACCGAGGGTAACCATAACTGCTCCTGACTGAGAGGGGGAATGGTCAGGATTATGGGAACCGGTTTCGGCAAAGATCCAGTTATACAATAGGATAGGTATACCAAAGTATAACTATACCTAAGGTTAACTATACGAAGAGATAATTACGCGCGGCGACGGAAAACCGCAGGATGAGGGTGACTTTATCGTCGCGGCGCTCGCGGCGATTTCTACCCTTAACCACTGGAAAATGCTATGACCTCTTCAAAGCTCGAAGTGTTAACCCCTGCGAACTGTCAGATCATCTTTATCGATCACCAGCCACAGATGGCGTTTGGCGTGCAGTCGATTGACCGCCAGGTGCTGAAAAACAACACCGTGGCGCTGGCGAAAGCGGCCAAAGTGTTCAACATCCCGACCATCATCACCACCGTAGAGACCGAAAGCTTCTCCGGTAACACCTATCCGGAGCTGCTGGACGTGTTCCCGGGCCAGGACATTCTGGAGCGTACCTCCATGAACTCCTGGGACGACCAGAAGGTGCGCGACGCGCTGAAGGCTAACGGCAAGAAGAAGGTGGTGGTTGCCGGCCTGTGGACCGAAGTGTGCAACAACAGCTTTGCCCTGTGCGCGATGCTGGAAGGCGACTACGAAATTTATATGGTGGCGGACGCGTCCGGCGGCACCTCCAAAGAAGCCCACGACTTCGCGATGCAGCGCATGATCCAGGCAGGCGTGATCCCGGTGACCTGGCAGCAGGTGATGCTGGAGTGGCAGCGCGACTGGGCGCGTAAAGAGACCTACACCGCGGTGATGGATATCGTGCGCGAACACTCCGGCGCGTACGGCATGGGCGTGGATTACGCCTACACCATGGTGCACAAAGCACCGTCTCGCCAGAAGAGCGAGCACCGCACCTTAGCGCCGGTTCCGGCTCGCTAAGTTCCGCTGGCGGGCTGGTCCCTCATCCGGCTCGCCGCTGCCTCTTTCTCTGGAGTTCACAATGAGTACTGGGCTGATATCCCTTGCCGCAGGCGTGTTGATTGGCCTGATGTATGCCGTGCTGAAGGTGCGCTCCCCCGCGCCGCCCGCGCTGGCGCTGATTGGCCTGCTGGGGATGCTGGCGGGTGAACAGGCGACGCGCCATCTGTTATCCCGCGACGGTGCGCCGCCTCCTCAGGTAACGGTTCCGCAGGTGAAATCGCAGACGGGAGCGACGTCATGAGAGCATGGATAATTTCGCTGGTGTGCGGCGTGGTTGCTGGGGTAATTTACGCCCTGCTCGACGTTCATTCCCCGGCACCGCCGGTTGTCGCCCTGCTTGGCCTGTTTGGCATGCTGGTGGGTGAACAGCTCATCCCGGTGGGACGGCGTTTACTGAGTCGCGAACCGTTTACCCTCGCCTGGTTTCGTCACGAATGCGTGCCGAAAATCAGCGGCACGGCGCCCCCCGCGCCCGCGAAGGACGATCGCGACGTTTAATGATTTTTTTGAGGAAAGACAGCATGACGCTGCCGTGGCGCATTGCCATCATTGATGACGAACGTTCCGTCCGCAGCGGGCTGAGTAATCTCCTGGAGTCGGAAGGGTATGCCGCCGATACGTTTGATTCGGCAGAGGTGTTTCTGAGCCATCCGCTCGCCCTGTCCGGCGCGGCGCTGGTGATCGCCGATATCAAGCTGCGGGGCATGAGCGGCCTGGAGCTGTTTGACAAGCTGCGGCTGCTGGCCGTTCCCCCGCCGCCCGTGATCTTTATCTCCGGTCATGCTGATGAAAATATGCAGCGGTACGCTCTTAGCCTGGGCGCCGCTGCATTTTTGCGTAAACCCATTAACATCGATATTCTGCTGGATCATATACAGCGGGAGCTGGCCCGCCGACGATAAGGATCGCGGATGAACGAACACGAGCAGCCTGCATTCTGGCCCGCCCAGGGGAATCTTCACCAGGGGCGGGTTTTTGTCCTTAAAGAGGATGTGATTTTTACCGTGCTGGCGCAGGAGGGCGGTATCGCCTGGATGCACGCGCGCCATCCCCATTCAGGCGGCTCGTTCATCATTGCCACCGCAGTGAGCGACGAAGAGGAAGAGCGGGCCACGCGGCTGCTAAAAAACGAATTTGCGCTGCGTGACGTGCTGCAGGACAGCTGGGCCATCCGCGCCGTTGCCTCCACCCAGTACCGGGGACGTTTCGCGCTGGTGTATGCGCCGTTTGCGTTTGAACTGCTGGCGCGGCGCGCGGGCAGGGCGATCTCGGGGATCTCGCGCTTTATTGAGATGGCGATCCAGATCTGCGTTCCCCTGCGCCAGATGCACCTGCAAAACCTGATCCACGGCGATATCAAGCCCGGCGCGATTTTTGTTCATCACGATGCCACCTGCCGTCTGGGCAGCTTTGGCCTCTCCTGTAGCCTCTCCGGTGCCTTCTCCCAGACCCGGCTTGCCGTTTCAGGCGGTACGCCCGCGTATATGTCGCCGGAGCACACCACCCGCACCCGGCGTCCCGTTGACGGCCGCAGCGATCTCTACAGCCTCGGCATGGTGCTGTATGAACTCCTGACCGGACGCCTGCCGTTTGAGTTGGGGGAGGACGATCAGACCAACTGGGCGCACTACCATATTGCCTCGGAGCCGCTGGCCCCGGACGAGATTCGCCCGGACGTGCCGGGGATGCTGTCGACTATCATCCTCAAGCTGCTGGAAAAGCACCCCGATAACCGCTACCAGACGGTCGACGGGCTGATTGCCGACCTCCGCCGCTGCCAGGCGACGCTGACCTGCGAGGGCGAGATCGTCGCCTTTACCCCCGGACAGCAGGACCGCACTCCCGCGATCCATCTGGCGGACTCCCTGTTCGCGACGCATCCGCAGGCGAATGACGTCATTGCCGCGTTTGAGCGGGTGGGGCAGAACCTGGTGCCGGAGCTGGTGACGATCGGCGGGCCGTCGGGGATTGGCAAATCGTCCATCATCGCGACGGCGCTCAAAACGCTGCAGCAGCGTCAGGTTTTGCTGGCGGTGGGGAAAGTCGATCAGTTCTCGCCGTCTTTGCCCTACGGCGTATTAAGCTCCGCGTTCCGCACCCTGACGCTGCACCTGCTGGGGCTGCCCGCGGAAGATGTAGCGAAGTGGAAAATCCGCCTGTCGCGCGCCCTGGAGGGGTACGAAGCGCTGGCCGTCAGCCTGGTGCCCGAGCTGGGGCTGCTCCTTGAGAGCAAGCCGCGCTACTCGGCGGATACCTTTTCCATTGATGCCCGGGCGCGCTTCAGCCATATGGTGCTGGCGCTGGTTAAAACCTTTGCTTCTCAGGGCTGCCCGCTGGTGCTGGTGCTCGACGATCTCCAGTGGAGCGACGCGGCCAGCCTGCATACGCTGAAACATCTGCTGGTGACCTGCGGCGCTATCCCGCTGCTGCTGGTGGTTGCCCACCGCGATATTGGTTCGTTGTCCGAACCGACACTGCAACAGCAGCTGGCGAGCCTGCCGGAGGCGGCGCAAAACGCGACTGAAATTGTCCCGCAGGCGCTGTCCGTGAAGGCGGTGGCGCGCTGGCTGGCGACGATATTTCGTGCCCGCAGCGCGGCGACGACCGACCTCGCCACGCTGATCCACGAGAAAACCGGGGGCAACCCGCTCTTTGTGCACGAGTTTTTCCGCCGCATCGTGGATGACGGGCTGGTGGTGCACAACAAATATCAGGATAAGTGGCACTACGATCTGCAGGCGATCCGCGCCCGACACTACACCGAAAACGTGGTCACTCTGGTGCTGGAGCAGCTCGAAGAGCTGCCCGACGAGACGCGCCGCCTGCTGGGCAGCCTCGCCTGCCTCGGCGGCACGGGCGAGATGGAGATGATCTGCCGGGTGGTCAGCATGTCGATGGCGGAAATGCGCTATGCGCTGCATCCGGCGGTGATGGCCCAGCTCATTGTGCTGACGGAAAAAGAGTACGCCTTCACCCACGACCGGGTGCAGGAGGCGGCCTTTGCGATGCTGGATCAGCATGAGAAAAGCCATCTTCACCTGACCACCGCCAGCCTGCTGGCCGACGCCGCGCGTCAGGCCGCGGGGAACGAACTGCTGTTCCGCGCCGTTCACCACGTCACGGCCGCGCTGGACTGCATCCAGCCCGCGCCGCAGCGCCAGATGTTCCGCGAGCTGAGCCTGCTGGCCGCACGACGGGCAAAGCGTTCGGGGGATTATCCATCGGCGCTCAGCTATATCCAGACCGCCAGAGCGCTGGGCAACGCCGGGACGGTGTCAGACTTTATGCTTGATATCGAAGAGGCGGGCTGCGAGTTTGCTCTGGGGCACCTGGAGCGCACCCGCGAGCTGTGTGACGCCATCCTCGGCTGCCCCGGCGGGCTGACCGAAAAGGCGCTGGCAGCCAACCTGCTGGTGGAGGTATACATTCGCCAGTCGGACAGCCGTCTGGCGCTGGAGGCGGCGCTCTGTTGGCTGGGGATTTTTGGTATTCAGATTGGCCGCCACCCGGAAGACGCCGACTGCGACGAGGCCTGGGAACACTTCTGCAACCGCACGGCCGACGCGCCGCAAAGCCTTTTTGCCCAGCTGTCGCGAATGGATAACCCGGAAACCGAAGCGGTGATGAACCTGCTCTACAGCGCCAGCATTTGCGCCAGTTTCATCTGCCCGCGCCTGCATTTTTTGCTGCTCTGCCGCATGATGCACCTCACTCTCGACTACGGCATCACTGGCGCCTCCACCACGGCGATGGCCTGGTTTGGCGTGCTGATTGGCCAGCGCTACGCCGAGTACCGCCTCGGGTTCCAGTACGGCACCCTGGCCCGCGAGCTGGTGAACCGCCACGGCTACGACGCGTTCGAAGCCAAAACCCTGCTGCCCCTCGACCAGCTCAGCGTCTGGACCCAGCCGCTGTCATTCACCATTGAGTGCGCAAAAGCCTGCTTCACCGCCGCCGTTACCCACGGTGATATGACGGTGGCCTGCTTTGCGGCCTGCCATCAGGTCATTAACTTCCTCTCACGGGGCGATCACCTGGACGGGGTGTTGACCAGCATCGATCGCGGCCTGGCGTTTGTACGTAAAACCCACTTCCAGGACGTGGAGACCATATTGATGCTCCAGCGCACCTTCGTGGAGTTTTTGCGCACGCCGACGATTGGCACCTGGACCGCGTCGCAGGCGCTGCCCGAGGCGCTGCTTCCCGCGTCGCCGGAGCAGGCCCCGGAGCAGACCTCCACCATGCTGTTCTGGTACTGGCTCTACCGTGGCATGGCGCACTTTACCTGCGGCGAGTATACCGACGCGCAGGCGGATCTTGAGATGGCGGGCTGGTACGCGTGGTCTGCGCCGGGCCATATCCATCTGCTGGATTACCATCTCTACAGCGCGCTGGCGCTCTCACGTCAGCTGACGCCGGAGACGTTTTCGGCGAATCACCGCCGCAGCATTCACGCACACTACGACAAAATCGCCCTCTGGGCGCGCATTAATCCCGGCACGTTCGCGGATAAAGAGGCGCTGATCTACGCCGAAATTGTCCGTCTGGACGGGATGAACAGCATTGCGCTTGAGCAGTATGAGAAGGCGGTCCGGCTCTCCCGCGAGGGTGGCTTTAACCCGATTAACGCCCTGGCCCACGAGCTGGCGGGCCGCTTTGCGCTGGCCTGCGGCTACCCGACCGCATCAGACGCGCACTTCCGCGGCTCGATTGCCGCCTGGGGCCGCGCGGGCGCGCAGGCCAAGGTGCGCCAGCTGGAGCAGGATTTCCCGCACCTGCTGGCCTCCGGGCAGGCCAGCGCCTACGACACGGTGGCGTTTGCTCAGAACGAGACGATCCGCGATCTGCAGAGCGTGATCAAGGCTTCCCGCGCGCTGTCGGAAGAGATCAATCTTGAGCGCCTGATTGAAAACCTGATGACCATCCTGCTCGAACGCGCCGGGGCGCAGCGCGGCCTGCTGCTTCGCGTGAGCGATAACCTGATCCCGGAGATCGAGGCCAGCGCCTGGACCAGCACCGACGGCGTGCGGGTGCGGATCCTGAAAGACGTGCCGATGGCGACCGACATGCCGCTGTCGGTGCTGGCTGCGGTGATCCGCACCGGGCAGGAGATCCGCACCGGCAAGCCGGAGGAGTTTCATCCCTTCAGCCAGGACCCTTATCTGGTGACCTCGGGGGCGGCGGTGATGTGCGTCCCGATGTTCAAACAGGCGCGGCTGGTGGGCGTGCTCTACCTGGAAAACCGCCTGATGCCGGAGGTCTTCACCGCCGAGCACTCGCGCGTGGTCAGCCTGCTGGGCGCGCAGGCAGCGGTATCCCTGGAGACGGCGCGGCTCTACGCCGAGCTGCTGGCGGAGAACATTCAGCGCCGCCGGGTGGAAAAAGAGCTGCGCGCCAGCCAGACCTCGCTGATGCTGGGCGAGCAGATCAGCCACACCGGCAGCTGGCGCTGGGAGCTGGAGCAGGATCTGATGTTTGTCTCGGAAGAGTACGCCCGCATTCTCGGCCTGCCCGACCAGCAAAAGATGATCTCCATGGCGGAGTTTTTAACCTTCGTCCACGAGGACGATTACGCCCGCATCAGCGCCATCGTCACCCAGAGCGTGCGCGACGGGCTCTCCATGCGCGCGGAGTTTCGTATAAAGCGCACCGACGGCTCAACGCGCTACATCCTCGGGATTGGCGATCCGGTGGGGGTGGGCAGCGAGGTGAACGAGTACTACGGCATCATTACCGATATCACCAGTCAGCGCGCCGCGGAAGATGCTATGCGGGTGGCGCAGGCGGATCTGGCGCGCGTTTCCCGCGCCACCACCGTCGGGCAGTTGACCTCCTCCATCGCCCACGAGATCAACCAGCCGCTGATGTCCATCGTCTCGAATGCCGGGGCGAGCCTGCGCTGGCTCAGCCGCGAGCCAGCCCGCCTGGATAAAGTGCGCGAAGGGCTGGAGGAGATCGCCGCGGAAGGCGCGCGTGCGGGGGAGATCATTCGCAGCATCCAGTCCCTGACGCGCAAGCAGGATCCCACCTTCTCGCGCATCGATATGCACTACCTGATCCACCATATCATCACGCTTTCGCGCAGCGAGCTGGAGCAGAGACACATTAGCGTTGATTATCTGTTGAACGCCAGCGACAGCTTTATCACCGGGGACAGCGTGCAGATCCAGCAGGTGCTGCTTAATCTGGTGATGAATGCGGTAGAAGCGATGGCCGAGGTGAGGGATCGCGCCACCACCATCATCCTCAGCACCGCCAACGCGGACGGGAAAGTGATCGTTGAGATCGCCGATACCGGGAGCGGCATTGAGCCCGAACGGCTGGAGCAGATTTTTGACTCGTTCCACTCCACCAAGCCGCAGGGGATGGGGATGGGGCTGACCATCAGCGCCAGCATCATCGAGCGCCACTGCGGAAAGCTGAGCGCGCGCCGCCGGGAGCCGCACGGCACGGTGTTTACCTTCGCGCTGCCGCTGGCCGCGCAGGAAGGGTAAACGTTATTCCGCAGGCTGGCTTTTGGTCAGGCGCTCAACGGCCCTGACCAGCTCGGCCACGGAGCGCACCTGCATTTTCTCCATCACGCGGCGGCGGTGCACCTTCACCGTGATCTCGCTGACGCCCAGCTCGGCGGCAATCTGCTTGTTGAGCTTGCCGGTGATGGCAAGCTCAAGCACCTCGTGCTCGCGCGGCGTGAGGGACAAATGGCGCTGCTTCAGGGCGTAGTGCTCTTTATTGCGCACGGCGTTGTTTTCCGCCAGCTGCAGCGCGGACTCAATGGCGTCGATAAGCGCGGCGGATTCAACGGGCTTGGTGAGAAATTCATACGCGCCGCCTTTGATGGCGCGAACCGACATCGGGATAGTGCCGTGGCCGGTGAGAAAAATAATCGGGATCTCGCGCCCGCTGTCTTTGAGCGCGTCCGCCACCTCAAAGCCCGAGATGGCGGGCATCTGCATGTCGAGGATCACGCACGACGGCAGATCCTCAAACCGGTGTTGAAGAAACGTTTCTGCTGATGAAAAGCCGATGGCGTTTAAGTCTGCCGATTCCAGCAGCCCGATTACGGACTGCCTGACCGCGTCATCGTCATCAACCACATACACAATGTGTTCCATTCACCGCCCCGGTGCTGATTTAAATGTCGAGGATGCAAACAGTCCCAACGGTGGCGTAAGAGACTGTTTATGCTGACTTTCATCTTAACACATTAAATATCATTATCATTTAACAATATGATAACCATATGAAGTATAGCGAGCCGGGGCGGGGGCGGTGAAGGAATGAAACGCTGTTTTTATGCACCGACAAGCTCGATGCGGTTGCCGTCCGGGTCCGCGATTACCGCTTCATAGAAGCCGTCCCCGGTCATGCGCGGGGCGCTGAGCAGCGTGCCGTTTGCCAGCGCCCGCTCGGCCATGCTGTCCACTTTTGCCTTGCTGCCGACGTTAATGGCGATATGCGCCCAGCCGATAAACTCCGGGTGCGACGGGGCGTCGGGCAGGTCCGGCAGCGTCATCAGCTCGAGGGTCGGCCCGTCATCCAGGGTAATAAAATGGGATTCAAACCCCGGACGGTTTTTGCTGACGTAGCGTTCGTTACTGCGGCCATTAAACACCGTTTCCCAGAACTGAACCTGGGCTTCAAGGCTGCGGGTCCAGAGTGCGACATGTGCAATATTCATAAGATCCCTCGTTATTTGTCTGTGAGGACTTTCACCGATAAAACAGGCTACACTCTGGTTTTGAGCGCGACAAGCTGAGGAAACAACAATGCACTACACACTGAAAGAAAGCGACAAGGACAAAGCGGAAGGGTCAAGCGGCGCGGGCGCTCTGCAGCAAAAACTGCTGGAGTCCCGTTCGATTGTCATCTCCGGCGAGATCAACCAGGAGCTGGCGCAGAAGGTCATTACCCAGATGATCCTGCTGCAAAGCGTCAGCAACGATCCGATCAAGCTGTACATCAACAGCCAGGGCGGCCACGTGGAAGCGGGTGACACCATTCACGACTTCATCAAGTTCATCCGCCCGGAAGTGCACGTTATCGGCACCGGCTGGGTGGCAAGCGCCGGGATCACCATCTTCCTGGCAGCGAAAAAAGAGCACCGCTACTCGCTGCCGAATACCCGCTTTATGATCCACCAGCCGCTGGGCGGCGTGCGCGGTCAGGCGACGGATATTGAGATCGAAGCGCGCGAGATCATCCGCATGCTGGATCGCGTCAACAAGCTGATCGCTGACGCCACCGGCCAGCCGCTGGAAAAAGTGAAAAAAGACACCGACCGCAACTACTGGATGTCTCCGGCAGAAGCGCTGGACTACGGCATCGTGGGCAAACTGATTACCCATTACGACGAGCTGAACCTGGATTAAGTTTTACTGCCGTGTACGTGTCGGGTAGCGGCTTCGCCTTACCCGACCTACGCGCGCTCGTTTGACCCATGACAAGTTCCCCCTCTGCCTTCTTGCCTATAATCGCGCCTGTTTCCCCTCTCACTGGTGCTACCCATGGCGTATCAATTGAACCTGAACTGGCCGGAATTTCTTGAGAAATACTGGCAAAAACAACCCGTAGTGCTGAAAAATGCCTTCCCGAATTTTGTCGACCCGATTACCCCGGACGAGCTGGCAGGCCTGGCGATGGAGCCGGAAGTCGATAGCCGTCTGGTGAGCCACGCTAACGGCAAATGGCAGGCCAGCAATGGTCCGTTTGAGCACTTTGACGGTCTGGGCGAAACCGGCTGGTCGCTGCTGGCGCAGGCGGTGAACCACTGGCATATGCCCGCCGCGGAGTTGGTGCGTCCGTTCCGCGTCCTGCCGGACTGGCGTCTGGACGATCTGATGATCTCCTTCTCCGTGCCGGGCGGCGGCGTGGGTCCGCATATCGATCAGTACGACGTGTTTATCATTCAGGGGATGGGCAGCCGCCGCTGGCGCGTGGGCGACAAGCTGCCGATGCGTCAGTTCTGCCCGCATCCGGCGCTGCTGCACGTGGATCCGTTTGAGCCGATCATCGATGAAGATCTTGAGCCGGGCGATATTCTCTACATTCCGCCTGGATTCCCGCATGACGGCTTCACCCATGAAACCGCGCTCAACTACTCCGTCGGCTTCCGCGGGCCGAACGGCCGCGATCTGATCAGCAGCTTCGCCGATTACGCGCTGGAAAACGATCTGGGCGGCGAGCACTACAGCGATCCGGATCTGACCTGTCGTGAACATCCTGGCCGCGTAGAGCAGTACGAGCTCGATCGTATCCGTCAGATGATGATCGACATGATTAGCAAGCCGGACGATTTCACGAAATGGTTTGGCAGCTTCGTCTCCACGCCGCGCCACGAGCTGGATATCGCCGCCGCCGAGCCGCCGTATTCGGCAGACGAGGTGCTGGACGCGCTGCAGGGCGGCGAAACGCTGTCTCGCCTGAGCGGCCTGCGCGTGCTGAACGTTAACGGCAGCTTCTTTATCAACAGCGAACAGCTGGAAACGGCGGATGTGAACGGGGCAGATGCGCTGTGCCGCTACACCGAACTCGGCCAGGCCGAGCTGGGCGATGCGCTGAAAAACCCGGCGTTTGTTGACGAACTCACCGGGCTGATTAACCAGGGGTACTGGTACTTCGACGAGTAACAGGAGGCGGCGTTTAGCCAGCCTAAACGCCGCTACGTTTAAACCAGCATATTACATGCCTTCCAGTAGTTCAAAAGCCGCTCGTCGTCGCGCTCTTTCTCCGCTTTGATTTTCATCGCCTGGGCGAGATTCTCTCGCGATAACTCATGGCCTTTTTGCACGATGTCCAGGACCGCTTCACCAAGAGCCAGCGAAATTTCTGCCCGATTATTATTGCGAATCGTCATAAATACCTCCTCGTTGGTTGCGATAATTTAATTATGAACGGGAAATAATCAGTCGGTAATAATTCATCTTATTCTTATTTTTTCAATTCGGCGTTAAATAGACATCATATTCCATTCTGTCAATGATGTTTCAAAATGCTAATAAATCTTTTAAGCCTGAATTTATGCGCTACAGTTATTTTCGTGCAACAGGCAAATAACCGAAACAGGAGAATGATTATGGTAGATAAAAGCGCAATTAAGGATCACACTCAGGTTGTCGCCAGCTGCGGAACGCACGTCGGGGTTGTGGACCATTTAGACGGCGAGCGTATCAAGCTTGCTAAGAGTGACCCTGAATCAGGCGGCAAGCACCACTTTATTCCTCTCGGCTGGGTCGATAAGGTCGAAGATAATAAAGTTATCCTGACCAAAAACCATAAAGAGGTTTTTGCTGAGTGGCAGGAAGCATAAATATATTTCTCGTAAAGGAATATATATCTTCGCTCCGGCTTAGTCCGGAGCGTAATAGTGTCTGCGCCCGGTGATTGCTGATATGGCAAAGGGATGGTACTGTTTTGCCTGTCCTTTTCCCGATGCAGGCCCCGAATTATGCTCCAGAGTGAAAATAGATCAGCGAAACGCATATTTTTTGTTGAGGATTTTCAGGTATTCGGCGAGCGCTACGGCATCGACTACCGTTTCCCGCTGTTAAAAGGGGAGCAGATCAGCGGCAGCCCGGTGTTGCAGGGTAATGTGGAAGAGATGACGCTCTCGTCCGGCATTTCGCTGACCCACTCCGACGTGCATGTATTACAACCCTACGAAACCACATCCCGCCACAGCAGCCCGCTCTATATGCTGGTAGTCCTGGAAGGGTGCGTTACGATCGCGCTCAATGGCATCGACTATCACGTTCGTCCCGGCATGGCGTTCAGCGCCCGTCTGAGTGAGGAACAGGTGATGAGTGCGCGTCACGACGCCGACAGCGCGCTGAAAACGCTCTCGTTTGGCGTGTACCCGCATGAAGCCGGGCGTGAAGCCCTGCTTGAGTCGCTGCTGCTGGAATGGCAAAACCTGAATACACCCACGTTTGTCTGGCACGTTCCCGAGTTTGTTATGTCAGGCATTCAGCATGCGCAGCAGCAGAGGGGAAGCATGCTCGCGCGTAAGCTATTGCTGGAGGGGCTGATGTACCAGCTGCTCGGCCACGGCCTGAACCAGCGCCAGCAGCCCTGCCCGAGCCGCCCTGAGCATGCGCGCCTGGAACGCGTACGGAGCATGCTGGAACAGTCTCCTGAACGGGATCATACTCTCGCGCAGCTGGCAGCCCTGGCTGCAATGAGCCCAAGCAGCCTGCGCAGCAAGTTCCGTCAGCGCTACGGCTGCACCCTCTTCGATTATCTTCGCGACTGTCGCCTTGCGCTGGCGCGCCGCTATCTGCTGGAAGGCCACAGCGTGCAGCAGGCGGCCTGGATGTGCGGGTATCAGCATGCCACCAACTTCGCCACCGCGTTTCGTCGTCATTACGGGATTTCTCCGGGCGACGTGCGCAAACTCCGCTAACGTAATTTCGCCCATCGCGCGAACGCATCCCGTGCGGTTTAGCATCGCGCATACGTAACCTGGCGGCGCGCATAGCCGTTTGCACTCTCAAAAAGGTAATAATTCTTATTAACAATAAGAAATATCTCTGGAGAGGGTTATGTTTGCTAAATCGCGTCTGGCACTGCTGGTGGGATGGGTTACCGGTAGCGTCGCTTTTCCTTTACTGGCGCAGGATGCGCAAAAAACTGACACCGTGGTGGTGACCTCGCAGATGCAGTCTGCGGCCACCAAGCTTGAAACGCCGGATATTGAAACTCCGCAGTCGGTCTCTATCGTCACGCGCGAGCAGTTCGAAGAGCAGGGCGCAACCAGCGTGCGTCAGGCCGTGAGCTACACGCCGGGGGTCTACAGCAACCAGATTGGGGCGTCTAACCGCTTTGACTACATGGTGCTGCGCGGCTTCTCTGACGGCAGCCTGGACAACGTCTACCTGGACGGCCTGAAGATGATGGGCGACACCAACTCCCACAGCTCGCTGGTGGTTGATCCGTGGTTCCTGGACAGTATCGAAGTCGTGCGCGGTCCGGCCTCCGTGCTCTATGGCCGTTCATCGCCGGGCGGGATTGTGGCGCTTACCTCCCGTAAGCCGTCGTTCGATCCGGGCGGGGAGATCAAGCTCTTCGCCGGGAACAATAGCCAGCGTGGGGCGATGTTCGACGTCACTGGCCCGGTTGATGATAATGACCGCGTGGCGGTGCGCCTCAGTGGGATGACCCGCTATGCCGATTCCCAGTTCGATCCGCTGAAGGAAGAGCGTTACGCGCTGATGCCGAGCCTGACCTGGCGTATCACCGATAACACCCGTCTGGATCTGATGGCCTACCTGCACCGCGATCCGGAAGGCGGCAGCCACTCCGGCCTGCCGTACGAGGGCACGGTTGTGCTGCACAGCGGGAAGAAAATCTCCAACACGTTCTTTGAAGGTGAAGACGATTACGACAAGTACGATCGTCGGGAAAACATGGTCGGCTATAACCTTGAGCACCTGTTTGACAGCGGCTGGTCCGTGCGCCAGAAGCTGCGCTACCTGCACACCAAAGTGGAGCTGAACCAGGTGTATGCCGCAGGCTGGCTGAATGACACCGAGCTGAACCGCGGCTATTCCGGCTCTGACGAGAAGATGAACGCCATCACCCTGGATAACCAGGTCGACGGCAGCTTCGACACCGGGGCGGTGAACCACCGCGTGCTGATCGGCATGGACTACCAGGACCGCACCAACAACGTGACCGGCTACTATGGCGGCTTCCCGCCGATTGACGCCTTCCACCCGGTTTACGGTGCGAAGCCGGACTACATCACCCAGTACAGCAGGGAAAAGCATAAGCTTCGCCAGACCGGTTACTACCTACAGGATCAGATGTCCGTTGACCGCTGGCGCCTGACGCTCGGCGGGCGTTACGACCAGGTGAGCGTGTCGAACGTCGACAACTTCAACCATACCCGCAGCGATCTGGATAAAAACAACTTCAGCAGCCGCGCGGCGCTGCTGTATCTGTTTGATAACGGCGTTGCGCCGTACGTCAGCTACTCCACCGCCTTTACGCCGACCAGCTTTGCCGACGAGCAGGGCAATATCCTGGATCCGATGAAGGGCAAGCAGTGGGAAGCGGGCGTGAAGTATGAGCCAGAAGGGATGAACAGCCAGTTCAGCGCCTCGGTGTTTCGCATCAACCAGAAGAACATTGCCACCAAAGAGGAGCCGACCGATCCGTACCGTTCCATCGGTGAAATCGAATCCGAAGGCGTTGAGCTGGAGGCGATTGGTCAGCTGACCGACAGCCTACGCATGCAGGCGGCGTATACCTACACGGATATTCGCTATAAGAAGAGCAGCCCGGAAGAGGAGGGTAAGCGCGCCGTCTATGCCCCGCGTAACATGGCCAGCGCCTGGCTGAGCTACGACGTCAAAACCGGCCCGCTGGACGGCCTGACCGTCGGCTCCGGCGTGCGCTATGTCAACGGGATCACCAGCGATCGCCAGAACACCCATACGCTTCCGTCGTACACGCTGGTGGACATGGTCGTGGGGTATGACCTGTCAAAAGTGGGGCTTACGGGCGTGAGCGCGCAGCTGAACGTCAATAATCTGACGGACAAAAGCTACGTTGCGGCGTGTAACTCGCTCTCTTACTGCTACTTCGGTGCAGAACGCAGCATTGTGGGCAGCGTTTCGTGGAAGTTCTGAGTCGTTGATTTTGCCGGGTGGCGGCTTCGCCTTACCCGGCCTACTCTATTCCGTAGCGCCACCGGCGCTAAAAAACGTGCTACTCCTCCATCGCAATCACAATCGCCTCGCCCATCTTCTTCAACGCTTCGCGATGTTTATCCGTAGGCGGCAGCGCCACGTTGATCCGCAGGCAGTTGCGGTACTTCCCTGACGCGGAAAACAGCGACCCGGCCGCCGCCTGGATCTTCAGGCGGCACAGCTGCTTGCTGACGCACACCATATCCACCTTCTCTGGCAGCTCAACCCACAGCAGGAAGCTCCCCTGCGGGCGCGTGACGCAAATCTCCGCCGGAAAATACTGCCGCACCCAGCAGGTGTAGGTTTCCATATTCTGCTGATAAATCTGGCGCATACGGCGCACGTGGCGATGGTAATGGCCGTCGCGAATAAACGCCGCCACCGCCATCTGGGTGCCCGGCACGTTAAACCCGCCCGCGGCGTATTTCATGTGCATCACCCGGTCGTAATAGCGCCCCGGCACAATCCAGCCGACGCGCAGGCCCGGCGCCACGGTTTTGGTAAACGAGCTGCAGAGGATCACGCGGCCATCGATGTCCATCGAGTGAATGGTGCGCGGGCGCGGGTACTCCGCCGCTAGCTCACCGTAGATATCATCCTCCACAATCACGATATCGTGTCGCTGGGCGAGGGCTAAAACCTGTTTTTTCCGCGCTTCCGGCATGATAAACCCGAGCGGATTATTGCAGTTGGGCACCAGGATCACCGCCTTGATCGGCCACTGCTCCATTGCCAGCTCTAACGCCTCAATGCTGATCCCGGTTTCAGAGTCGGTGGGAATTTCAATCGCCTTGATGTCAAACCCGCGCAGCATCTGCATGGTGCCGTGAAAAGATGGCGACTCCACCGCCACGATGTCCCCCGGTTTACACACCGAGAGCAGGGCGATCGACAGCGCGCCGTGGCAGCCGTTGGTGATCACAATGTCGCTTGCCGAGACGGTAGAGCCGCCGTCCAGCATCAGGCGGGCGATCTGCTCGCGCAGCTCCAGCCGCCCGTCGAGCACGTCATAGCTCAGCATCTCGCTCGGGTTATGCTGCGCAAGGCGGCTCATCTCGCGCCACAGGGGCTTCAGGCTCGGCTGGTTAATGTCCGGCGAACCGCCGCCAAAGGAGATCATCTCTTTGTCGGCGCGGGCGTCCAGCAGCATCATCACCTCATCCCACTGGGTGACGTCCACCGGGCGCTGCACCGGGCGCGTCATCGCCGGGACGGGCGGCTGGGCTTTGCGTTTCGAGACAAAATAGCCGGAGCGCGGCTGGGGGGTGATCAGCTGAAGGTTTTCGAGGATCTGGTAGGCCTGCTGTATGGTGCTGATGCTCACGCCATGCTCCTGGCTCAGGGCGCGCACCGACGGCAGACGCTCGCCGCTGCGATACAGCCCTTGTTCAATGCGTTCTGCCAGAAGGTTGGCGAGGTGTTGATAGCGTGTCATGCTGTATCCTTTATTTTCACCATACAGATTATTAAACCAGTACAGATTGCCGCAAAAAACGGCATGCAGATACCGTTTTAGCGGATCTGTATGTTAAACAAAAGTTGTTTTTGCATCTGTATTGCGCAGGTCGATTTCCAGGATGATAACCCCACTGGCACAGTGAGGAGAGCATTATGGAATTCTACGAAAACCGTTCAAAACGTCCGTTCGTCGTATTTGTCTGGATCGGCAAAACGATCCGCAACTGGTATCGCATCAACCGGACCCGCCGCATCCTGAGCCAGATGAGCGACGAGCAGCTCAAGGACGTCGGGTTATCCCGCAATGATATTTAAACCGTGGCCGGGTAAGGCGCAGCCGCCACCCGGCGGTTCAGTTCAACAGCGCAAGCGTCTGCCATTTCGGCCTTTCCAGCAGCTCCAGCGCCTCCTGATACGTCCGCACGTTGTTATAGCCCATCACCAGCCCGTAGCGTTTGCCCGACCCGCGATACCACTCCGAGAGCGCATTGACCTGCAGCTGCTGTTCCTGCCAGCAGCGGGCCACTTCCCGGTCGCAGCTCCCTTTGGTGAGAAACGCCACGATATGCATCCCGCCGTCGTTTTGCTCGGTGAAAAACAGATCGCCATACACCTCGCGCAGGGCGGCAATCATCCAGTCGCGGCGGGTCTGATACAGCGCGCGCATCTTCTTGAGATGGCGTAAAAAATGCCCTTCGTTGAGAAACGCGGTGAGGATCTTCTGCGTCAGCACCGGCTGGCCGCTGGTGGTGATATCCGCGCAGTCGGTAAAGGCTCCGACGGTGCTGGCGGGCATCACCACGTAGCCCATGCGCAGCGACGGCATGATGGTTTTACTGAAGGTGCCCATAAAGATCACCCGGTCGTGCTGGTCGAGGCTTTTCAGCGACGGCAGCACCTTGCGGGTGTAGTGAAACTCCCCGTCGTAATCGTCTTCGATAATCCACGCCTCGTTCTGGCTGGCCCAGTCGAGCAATTGCTGCTTTCGCGGCAGGGAGAGCGTCACCGCCAGCGGGCTCTGGTGCGAGGGGGTGACGATGGCAAAACGCGCGTCACGATGGTGACGAAGCAGGTATTCCGTATCAATGCCGCAGCGATCGACCGGCGCCGTGTGCAGGCGCGGCACGATCCGCTTCAGCAACTGCTGACCCATAAAGTAGCCCGGATCTTCAAACACCACCTTGTCGCTGCGGCTGGCTAGGGTGTCGAGGATCAGCCGCAGGCTGCCGCTGTAGCCGCTGGTGATCAGCACCTGTTCGGCGGTGCAGGACAAGCCGCGTGAGATATTGAGATAGCTGGCGATGGCCTGGCGCAGCGGATACCAGCCCAGGACGGGCGGGTTGAGCATCTCCTCCTGACGCATGGCGCGCGTCGCCTGGCCCGCCAGCAGCAGCCATTTTTTATACGGGAAGCTGTCGAGGGCGGGGATGCCGGGGCGCAGAAATCCGGCCCGCTCGCGCTGACTGATAAGCGAGGCCGGAAGCGTGCCGGTAGGCTGTTCCGCAGGGGCATTGTTATCCGGTAGCAGTAAATCCGGGTTGACCCGCGTGCCGCGCGCGCCCTGGCTCACCAGATACCCTTCACCCGTCAGAATGGCGTACGCCGTTTCGACGGTTTTGCGCGCCACCTTCAGCTCTTCCGCCAGCACGCGGATGGCAGGCACCTTATCGCCCGGCTTCAGCACGCCGCGCGTGATGTTGTCGCGATAGCGGGAATAAATGTCGTGATAGCCCGGCTTCATGTCCTACCTCATTTCACGCTTTTTGTATCTTTTTACTATGTCATGAACGGCGTAGATTTGCCTCATCGCACGGCACATGCCGCACAAAAAGAGGAAAGACAATGAGCACTCGCGTTAACCACCATAAAGTTACACCTGCCCTCGCCAACGCGCTGTCTGCCCTGAGTATGGAGGTGGCAAAAACCTCCATCGACCCGGCGCTGAAGCACCTGATCGACATTCGCGTGTCGCAGCTGAACGGCTGCACCTTCTGCCTGGATATGCACTCTAAAGAGGCCAAAATCGCCGGGGAACGCGAGCTGCGCCTGTACCATCTGACGGCCTGGCGCGAGTCCCCGCTGTTCAGCGCCCGCGAGAAAGCCGCGCTGGCCTTCACCGAAGCGCTGACCCAGATTGGCGTTCACGGGGTGAGCGACGCGCTGTACCGCAGCGTGGCGGAGCACTTCTCGGACGTGGAGATTTCAGAGCTGAACTTCGCCATCGTGGCGATCAACGCCTGGAACCGTCTGGGGATCACCTCCCGCATGGCGCCCGGCTCGCTGGACGCGGCTTACGGGCTGAATAAGGCTAACCTGGAGTAATCCCGCGCTCGCGGATCATCGCCACCAGCGCCCGCAGTCCCGGCGGAACGTGGCGATGGCCGGGGTAATACAGGCGCAGCCCGGCAAAGGGCTGCGCCCAGTCGTTTAAAACGCTCACCAGTTCTCCACGCTCAAGCTCTTCCCGGATATACAGTTCCGGCAAAAATCCTACCCCTAATCCCGCCTTTACGGCGCGGATCGAGGCGAAAAGATCGGATGTCGCAAAGCGCGGCGGTACGGCAAGGGCGTACGTTTCCCCCCGACGCGCCAGCTCCCAGCGGTAGATCCCGCCGTGGGCCATGCGCATGCCGATCCCCTGATGTGAAAGCAGATCGTCCGGCGTCTGCGGAGTACCGTGACGGGCAAAATAGTCCGGCGTGGCGGTCACCAGCTGGCGGATCTCCCCGGTCAGCGGCACGGCGATCATGTCCTGCGGCACGGACTCCTCAAGGCGGATCCCCGCGTCATAGCCTTCCGCAACGATGTCGATCATGCGCGCTTCGCTGACGGTTTCCACGCGCATCTTCGGGTAGCGGATCATAAAGTCGATCAGCAGCTGGTCCAGAAACAGGGTGCCGATATGGTTCGGCACGTTCAGACGCAGCGTGCCGGCGGGTTCCCCGGTGTCGCTGTGGATATCCTCGCTGGCGAGGCGGATCTCCTGCAGCGCCGGGCCAACGCGCGCCACGTAGCGCTGTCCGGCGTCGGTGAGCGCCACGCTGCGGGTAGTGCGGTTAAAGAGGCGGGTATCCAGGCGGCTCTCCAGCCCGGCAATGGCGTTACTGACCGCCGTGGCGGACATGCCAAGCTCCTGCGCCGCGCCGCGAAAGCTGCCGCGCCGCACCACCGCCATAACCACTTCCAGCTCTGTCAGACCTGAACGATGCATAGATTATCCTGAAAATCGAAACAACCCTTGCAGCATAGCGTGGATTATCGCAACGGAGAAGCCGTGGCAGACTGTGCTCACACAGCCTGAGGAGGTTTATATGCACACTATCGAACAGATCTTTATTAACGGCGAATTTGTTACCCCGCACGGCACCGAACGGTTTGATTTATACAACCCGGCGACGGCGCAGGTCATCGGGCAGGTACGCCTGGCGGATGAGGTTGACGCAGCGCGCGCCGTTGCGGCGGCAAAAGCGGCGTTCCCCGCGTGGTCGCAGACGACAAAGCAGGAGCGGATTGCCGCGCTAAAACGTATGCACGCCGCCGTGGCCGCTCGTCACGACGATCTGCTGGAAGCGGTCATCGAAGAGTACGGCGCGCCCGCCTCGCGCTCGGCGTGGATGGCCAGCTATCCGGCGGAGGTGATTGCTCAGGCGATTGAGGCGCTGGAGGCGTTTGAATTCGTCACCCCCGCGGGCGCAGCCACGGTGCAGATGACGCCGCTTGGCGTGGCCGGGCTGATTACGCCGTGGAACAGCGACGCAGGATTTATCTGCGGCAAGCTGGCGGCCGCGCTGGCCGCGGGCTGTACGGCGGTGATTAAGCCGAGCGAAATGAGCGCCCTGCAAACGCAGATTGTCACCGAAGCGCTGTGCGATGCGGCTCTGCCGCCGGGCGTGTTTAACATCGTCACCGGACGGGGTGAGACGGTCGGTGACACAATCAGCCGCCATCCGGACGTGGCAAAAATCTCGTTTACCGGTTCGACGCATACCGGCAAGGCGATCCTGCGCAACGCGGCGGAAAGCTTTAAGCGCGTGACGCTGGAGTTAGGCGGGAAATCGCCGACGATCCTGCTGGATGACGTGGATCTGGCGCAGGCGATCCCGCTTGTCATTCAGGCCGGGTTTATGAACAGCGGGCAGGCGTGCGTGGCCGGTACGCGCATTCTGGTGCCTTACTCGCGTAAGGCGGAGATCGAAACCGCGCTGGCGCAGGCCGTGGCGGCGGTGAACTCCGGCGACCCGCGCAATAAATCAACGGACGTCGGCCCGATGGTCAGCGCAAAGCAGTGGCAGCGGGTGCAGGGCTATATCCGCAAAGGTGTCGAAGAGGGGGCGCGCTTGCTGGCGGGCGGCGAGGGGCGGCCGGAAGGCACACAGGACGGCTGGTTTGTGCGCCCGACGCTGTTTGCTGACGTGAACAACCAAATGACAATTGCCCGCGACGAGATTTTTGGCCCGGTGCTGTGCGTAATTCCCTATCGTGACGAGGCGGAGGCGATTGCCATTGCCAACGACACGGACTACGGCCTGAGCGCGGTGGTGCTGGGCGGTGCGGACCGCGCGCGCCGCGTGGCGCAGCAGATTGTTTCCGGTCGCGTGCTGGTGAACACTCTGGCCCATGAACCGAAAGCGCCGTTCGGCGGGTTTAAGCACTCCGGCGTGGGGCGCGAGATGGGCGAGTGGGGGATCCGGGCGTTTATGGAGCCGAGGTCGATTCTGGGCTAAAGCTTCGCTCTTTACCGAAGCATTGTGCTTTTCCATCCTGCATTCTCTCCTCAACATCACAGCGGAGAGACCATCATGATCGCAGTCCTTTTCGAAGCCAAAGCCGCGCCTGCCCATCAGGCGCGCTACCTCCAACTTGCCGCAGAGCTTAAGCCTTTGCTGGCCGACATCGACGGCTTTATCGACATCGAACGGTTCCAGAGCCTGACGACCGACGGCAAAATTCTTTCCCTTTCCTGGTGGCGGGATGAAGAGGCCGTCCGCCGCTGGAAGCAGAACGTCTTCCATCAGGCGGCGCAGGCCGAAGGGCGGGAGTCGATTTTCTCTTTCTACCGTATTCGCATGGCGCAGCTGGTGCGGGAGTACAGTTCCGAAACGGGAGGGCGCGCGAATGTATGACGTTCACGTGATTTTCCGCGACGGGCCCGGCGAGCTGGCGCGCTTTGGACAGCTGTTGGGGCGCAACGGCGTGGGGCTTGAGGGTGGCGGCGTGTTCGGTACGGAGGCCCATTTCCTGGTGGAGGACGGGGAAAAAGCCCGCCGCGTGCTGGTGGAGGCCGGGTTTACCGTGCAGGCGGTGCGCAGGCCGGTGATCAGAAAACTCAGGCAGGCGCGCCCCGGCGAGCTGGGTGAAATTGCGGCGGCGCTGGCGGCACGCGGCGTGTCTGTTCTTACCCAGTACAGCGACCATGCGAATCACCTTATTCTGCTGACGGATGATGATAAGCTGGCCGCAGAGATCACCGAACCCTGGGCAGCACATGTTAAAGATAAGCTTACCGACTGATAACGGCGCGGCGCTGGAGCAGGCCATTGCGGCGGTGGCGGCGGCAATGGCCGATCCGTCACGCGTGAAGATGCTGTGTGCGCTAATGGACGGACGGGCGTGGACTGCCACCGAACTGAGCGCGGCGGCAGATGTAGCGCCGTCGACCGCCAGCGGGCATCTCGCCCGGCTGGTGGAGGGAAAGTTGATTACCTGTCTGTCTCAGGGGCGGCACCGCTACTATCGTCTGGCGGGGCACGACGTGGCGGAGCTGATCGAACAGATGATGGGGCTCTCCTGGAGCCGCATTGCGCCGCCGGAAACCACCGCGCCGAAGGCCATGCGGGAGGCGCGCACCTGCTACGATCATCTGGCGGGCGCGGTGGCGGTAAAGATCTACGATTTCATGCAGGCGGAAGGCTGGCTGGAGGCAGACGGTTCAGCGCTCACGCTGTATGGCCGGGAGCAGTTTCTGAAGCTCGGCGTGTCGTTAAGCGCTCATCCGCGCCGCAAGGCCTGCTGCGCCTGTCTGGACTGGAGCGAGCGGCGATTTCACCTCGGAGGCGAAGCTGGCGCGGCGCTGCTTATTCATCTGGAAAGCAAAGGGTGGATCCAGCGGGTGGCGGGGTACAGGGAGGTGGTGGTGACGACATCGGGAAAAAGTGCCGTCAGGAGGCATTTTAGCCGCTAAACTTCACTGCGGGCTGGTGCCCTCACCCCGACCCTCTCCCACAGGGAGAGGGAGACATCGTTTTCGCAATTCCTGCTCTTTCGTCTCGCGTTTCTTGATACTTACCCTGATAACTATTATCTTGACCGCGTGTGACGAGAGGTTTCCCCATGAGTGAAGAAGCGCTGTTTAGCCGCAGGCCGATGGGCATGCGGATGGCGATGATCGTGCGCCAGTGGCGTGCGGTGATTGATGATGCCATTCTCGATACCGGCTTAACCCAGTCGAGCTGGACGGTGATGATGCAGCTTCATCAGCTCGGGGATAACGTCTCAATGAGTGAGCTGGCGGAGGTGCAGGGTATTGAACTGCCGCCGCTGATGCGCACCCTGACACAGCTGGAAAAACAGGGTTACCTGCTGCGCACCACATCGCCTTATGACAAGCGCATCCGGCTTCTGACGCTGACGCCTGAGGGAAAAGCCATTTTAAAAAGGCTCACTCAGGTGATTGAGACCTATCAGGCACGCGTATCGCAACACATCGCGCCGGAGCATATCGAGATTTTCAGCGCCACGTTAAATCAAATCGCCTGCAATTTGCGGACAATCCGCGAAGAAGACAACAAGACCGAAAAATAATGACCCCTGAACAAAAGTTTGCCCGCTGGGTAAGGGTGAGTATTGCCTCTTTCCTGCTGATGTTTATCTATTTTGTCGTCGCGGATATCTGGATCCCGCTGACGCCGGACTCCACCGTCATGCGCGTGGTGACGCCGGTTTCTCCACGCGTCTCCGGCTACGTGGCGGCGGTACATGTCCACAACAACAGCCAGGTGAAGAAAGGCGATCTGCTGTTTGAGCTCGACGACACGCCGTTTCGCAATAAAGTGGAAGCGGCGCAAATCGCGCTGGAGCAGGCGCGTCTTTCTAACGAACAGCTGGACGCGCAGATCGCCGCCGCGCAGGCCAGCCTGAAAACCGCGGTGCTGACCGCGCGTAACGACAAGGTGACCTTCGAACGCTATCAGAAGCTGAGCACGTTACAGAACGTCTCGCAGGCGGATCTGGATAAGGTCCGCACCGCCTGGCAGAGCAGCGAGCAGTCCGTCAGCACGATTCAGGCCAACATCCGGAACCTGCGCATCCAGCGCGGCGAGCGCGAAGAACACCGCAACGTGACGCTGCAAAAATACCGCAACGCGCTTGATGAAGCAGAGCTGAACCTCGGCTGGACAAAGGTCTACGCCCAGGCGGACGGCACGGTCAGTAACCTGCAGTTAAGCCCCGGTTTTTACGCCTCATCCGGCTCCGCCGCGCTGGCGCTGGTAAACAACCAGACCGATATCGTGGCCGATTTCCGCGAGAAGAGCCTGCGCCATACCCGTCAGGGCACCGATGCCGCCGTAGTGTTTGACGCCTTCCCGGGGCAGGTGTTCCGCGCCCACGTGGCCAGCAGCGACGCGGGGATCCTCGCAGGCCAGGAGGCGGTTAACGGCCAGCTCTCCCAGCCGGAGACCTCTAACCGCTGGGTACGAGACGCTCAGCGCATGCGCATTCACGTCACGCTGGATGAGCCGCTGCCGAAGCCGCTGCCAACCGGCGCGCGGGCGACCGTGCAGCTCTACAACAGCGAAGGGCCATTTGCGCGCTTCTTCTCCGGAATGCAGATCCACCTGGTGAGCCTGCTTCACTATGTCTATTAATACGCTGGCGCGGGTCTTTACCCCGCACGGTAACATCGTCTACACGGCAAACGACTTTCGCCAGACCCTGCGCATCGTTTTTGCCGGGATGATTGCCCTGAGCATATCGAGCTTCTACAACACCAGCTACGGCGTGTTTTTCGTGGTCTATCCGATCATGCTCCTCTCGCTGGTGCCAGTGTTTAACCGCCACGTGGCGAAGCAGTTTATCTTCAGCGCATCGCTGAACTGCGTCGAAATGGTGATTATCATCGGCTATCTTTCCCAATGGCCGGTCATCATGACGCTGGTGGTATTTGCCCTTTACGTGATGCGTTTTCGCTTTATGAGCAAAGGGCCGCTGTTCCTGTTCGGCTCGATGGGTGTTGTGTGCCAGAGCGTAATGCTCAACTTTATGAGCTACCCCACCACCAACTGGCACACGCTGCTGTTTTCCAACATTGAAGCGAGCGTGATGGCGGTGTGCCTGAGCGCGCTGATGAACTACCTGCTGCCGGACGTGGAGCCCCGCAAGCCGCCGCCGCTGATTGAGAAAGACGACGCCCGCGTGCGCCACGAGTCGCTGCTCTCCGGCAGCGTCGCGACGATGATTTTCGTGGTGTTTCAGATTAGCGACTTAAGCGATTCGCTCTCGGCGCTGATGGCAGGAATTCTGATCCTGTTCCCTATGCACTACCGCGGCGCGGTGATGAGCTCCATCTGGCGCGTGGTCGGGGTAGTGCTGGGCTGCCTCTACATTCTGGTGGTGCAGCTTATCCTCTACGATCACAGCAGCCATATGCTGCTGATGATGCCGCTGATTGGCCTCGGCCTTGCGTTTGGCGCGCGGCTGCACGTGATGGAGAAAGTGGGCGCGGGCGTGGGGTTTTCCAGCATCACGACCATCGGCATTATGTTCGGGCAGAACATGCACCCGGACAGCGACCTGGTGTTCAGCGATCTCTATCGCATCACCTCCGTGACCTTTTCGCTGGTGGCGACGCTGACGATGGTCTTTCTGGTGCATTTGATCCTGAACCGTTTCGCCGCCACGCGCTACGTCATTCAGGGCTGATAGCGTTTGCCGCCGCTGAAGCTCCAGTCCTCAGCGGCCGTAAACTGGATAACGACCATCACGTCTCCACCGTCAATGCCCATCTTCTCATTCAGTTGCGCAGCCAGCTGGTGGTAGAGGGCAGATTTCTGTTCAGTGCTCCTCGGTTTACCAGCAACGATATTAAACAGTATCGCCCCCTCCGTTCTGCCCGTGCTGAGATAGTGCCGATCAATGTATCGATCCCCGGCCGCGAAGCATTCAAAAAAATGGAACCTGTCCTGTGCGGGAACGGCGAAGGTTTCCGTCAGCGCCTGGTGCAGAATGTCCGAGATCTGCTTTTGCTGCATCTCGCTATAGCGGTCACCCGTCATGATACGAACAAACGGCATTATTGTTTCTCCTCCGCAAGGCTGCTCAGCGCGCTGACGGCGGCCGGCCAGCCTGCGTAAAACGCCAGATGGGTAAACGCTTCGGCTATTTCGTCGTCCGTCACGCCGTTTTGCCGGGCGAAGCCGATATGCCAGGGAAGCTGCGCGGTGCGCCCCAGGGCTGCCAGCGCGGCAAGCGTGATCAGACTGCGATCCCGCGGGGCTAGCTGCGGACGCTGCCAGATATCGCCAAAAAGTACCTGCTGGCTCAGTTCCGCCAGCTTAGGGGAAACCTGCGCAAGCGTGTCGCGATTCAGTGTTGTGCTCATTTTTATTCCTCCTGTCGTCTGGAAATCACTCTCGCAGGCTGCCACCATAAATAAAATCGCAATGTTCAGGACTGAATGTCCTGAAAATGAGGATGATATGGATAAACGCTTTTCAGCATTAGACCTGGACGCGCTGCGCAGCTTTGTGGAGGGGATTCAGTCCGCCAGTTTTGCCGAGGCGGCGGACAGGCTGTGTCGGTCCACCTCTGCGGTCAGTGCCCAGTTAAAAAAGCTGGAGCAGCAGTGTGGCGTGGCTCTGACCGTTAAGCAGGGGCGTACGCTGGCACTGACCCGAGAGGGTGAAATTCTGCTGAGCTACGCCCGACGCATGCTGGTATTAAATGATGAAGCGCTCCGGGCTATCAGAGGTGAGTTGCTTCAGGGCGAGGTGCGGCTGGGTATGCAGGAGGACTTTGGCGAGTCCGTGATGCCGAAGGTCCTCGGCGATTTTCACAGACAACACCCTGAGCTTCGCATGACGGCACGTGTCGATCGCAACCCGCCGCTGCTGCGCGGCGTGGCGGCGAATGAACTCGATCTGGCGCTGGTCTGGCAGGAAGGTCGAGAAGGCGACTACGTGCGAAGCGAACCGCTGGCATGGATTTGCCGATCCCGCGAGGATATTGAGGTCCTTCTGCAACGAGGTGAGCCGCTGCCGCTGGTGATGTTTGACGCGCCCTGCCTCCTGCGAAGCCGGGCCATCGCGGCACTGGATGCCGCAGGTATTCCCTGGCGTATCGCTTATACCAGCTATAGCCTGAGCGGGCTGTGGGCGGGAGTTAGCGCGGGGCTGGGTATTACGCTCCGCACGCGTATTGGTCTGCCCGAGACGTTACGGATCGACAGCCACCTGCTGCCAGATGCAGGAGAACTGGGAATCGCGCTGCATCAGGGGAACGCCTCCCCCGATGCAGCAATTACCAGCATGAAGGCGCTGATCCTCAGGACGCTGAATGGATAAGCGTTGGGACTTGCGAGAGTAAGAACAGGATTAGGCCAATCGTCCCGCCCACCAGCGTGCCGTTGACGCGGATGAACTGCAGGTCTTTGCCGATGTTCAGCTCAATCTGGCGGGACATGTCTTTGGCGTCCCAGCTTTTAACCGTGTCGCTGATGTGGCGGGTCAGGAACGCGGCGAAATCTGGCGCGACGCGGTGCGCGGCCTGCTCCAGATGCTCGTTCAGCGACGCGCGCAGGCTGGCGTCGTTTGTTAGCGTTTCGCCAAACCACAGTCCGGCGTTGGCGATGCGTTGCTTCACTCGCGAGTCCTCGCTCTGCATATCCGCCTTCAGCCACTGGCGCAGGTCAGCCCACATCTCGCCCAGATAGCGGTTAAACGCCTCATCGTTTTTCAGGTAGTGCTTGATGTTGTCGGCTTTCGCCGCCATTTCCGGATCGTTTTTCAGGTTGTCGATAAGCTTCAGCGTCGCGCGGTCGAACGCCTGACGGATCTGGTGCGTGCGGTCGTGGCTGATATCGTCCAGCAGCGTGTTCACCGCGTTCGACACCATCTCCGCGCTTTGATCGCCCAGCCATTCGGTAGGCAGCACCATCGCCTTGCGCGGGTGTTCGGTTTTCAGCCAGTGGACGATCTGATCGGCAATAAACTCCCGCGTGCTTTCCCGCTGAATCAGGGTAATCAGGCGGTTGATGATGGCGTCCAGCAGTACCTGATGGCGGTTATTTTTGGTCATGCTCTCGAGCATGACGGCGCTGGTTTCGGTGAAATCTACCTTGTCGATAGCTTTATGCACCGCGCGTTTGAGCAGGCGCTGAATACGTCCGTCATCGGTCAGCTCGAGAAAACCGCTCATCACCTGCATCAGATGCAGCCCGACGCGCTGGGCGTTGTCGGGCTTGCTGAACCAGGCGCCAATCATTTGCGCGGGCTCATAGCGGCGGATCAGCGCCACAAGCGACTGAGTATCAAGAAACTTCTCCTGCACGAACTGGCCGAGATTGTCGCCGATTCGGTCCTTATTGCGCGGAATAATCGCCGTATGGCGTGAGATAAACGGAATGGGAACCCGGCGGAACAGCGCGACGACGGCAAACCAGTCCGCCAGCGCGCCGACCATCGCCGCCTCGGCAATGGCTTTGACGCCGCGCACCCAGAAGGTTTGCGGCAGGAACAGGGTGGTGACAAAGGCCGCGGCGGCAATCAGCAGCAGCGACAGCGCCAGCAGCTTGGCGCGTTTGAGTTCAGCGATTTTTTCCATGGGTTAAGGATAGAGGGAAGCGGGGGAAAAGTGCAAAAATCGCCACAGCACCCACCCGCCAAACCCCATCAGCACCACGCCCGCCGTGCGCTCAATCCACCACAGCGAACGGCTAAGCTTCTGTTGCACCGCCGATAGCCCCATCATCGACACCAGCGCCAGATCCCACGCCAGCACCACCATCACCATCCAGACGCCGCAGGTCGCCTGCTGAAGCAGCGTGACGTCCGGCCCGAGTAACGCCGTCATCAGCGCCAGGTAGAACAGCGCATTTTTCGGATTTAACAGCGCCGACCCCAGCCCCAGCAGGATCTGCTTCATCAGAGAAGGACACCGCTGTCGGGTTTCTGCAAGCGCCAGTGCCTGCGGTTGGCTGCGCACCAGATGCGAGCCGATCCAGAGCAGGTACAGCGCCCCGCATACCTTGATAAGCGTAAACAGCCACGTAAACTGGCGCAGCGCGCTCCAGCCGATAATCACCAGAACAATATAGAGCGCGTTACCCGCGGCGATGCCGACGCACAGCCCGGCGCTGCCGCGCAGCCGATAGCGCGCCGCGTAGCCCACAAGCAGGAAAAAATCCGGACCCGGGCTCAACAGCGCAACAAAATGCGCCAGCGCCAGAGCGAGAAAAGCGGAAGGGAAGAACAATTCCATAGCGACCTCAGTTAACCATCTGAGGACAGGCTACGGTGCTGCAGATCCTATTTATTGTCTGATATTGATCGGCCCGTGGCGTACTGGCGCGGCGTGGCGGCGGTATAGCTGACGAAGGTCTTATGAAAATGGCTCTGGTCGGCAAAGCCGCTCTGGTAGCCGACGTCGGCGATGTCGTCCCCGGCACGTAGCCGCGCTTTGGCGAACTCCACGCGGGAGATGTTGAGGAAGCTGCCCGGCGTCAGGCCGGTGTCCTGCCGGAAGGTGCGGATCAGCGTCTCCTTGCGCAGCGAGAAGCGTTGGGCAAGTTCGTCGAGAGAGGGCGGGCTGGTGAGATTGGAAAGAAACGCCTCCTGAACCTGCTGGCTGGTTGGGCGAAGCGCGTCTGCGTTATCCGCGCAGCGGGGAAGGGCAGAAAGTAGCGCCTCCACGGACGCTGGAGACATTGTCTTAACGACGTCCAGGTAATGGGCAAACAGGGCAGGGTTACGAATCACCTGTAGCGCCAGAGGAAGATCGGTGTCGATATAGAGCATATGGTAGCTGCGCGGCTGCCCGTCGACGGGGTTGCAGCTGTGCGGCACATAAGCCGGGATCGCAATGAGGTCCCCGGGATGAAGAATGTACTCTTGGTCATGGCACACGCAGCAGGTCTGGCCCTCAACAATCGCGCCGATGGAGAGTTGAGGGTGACAGTGGCGTTTGTACGCCCGCGTGCTTTGCCAGGTACTGCGCAGCTCAATGCCCCTGGTGCGGTGAAAAGTCTGGCGAATGTGTCGGGTATCGGTCATGGAAACTCCTTCTGGACGTTTTTTATACCACGTCAGCGAACCGTCCGGCACTGCTTAACTCAGAACCTTCCGGATATACCCAACTTTACGTCCACAGCCAGTCATGTTGACTACCCTTAATACCCTAAGCGGTAAAACATGGAGATTCGATATGGCTTATCAGACAGTAAATCCTGCCACTAACCAGCTCATCAAAGAATACCCCTCACATACCGACGCGGATATCGAAGCGGCGCTCAAGGCGGCCGATGCGCTTTACCATTCGGAATGGGCGAAAGGCGACATCAGCCAGCGCCTGCCGGTGCTGCATAAGCTTGCCGACCTGATCGACGAGCGCGTGGAGGATCTGGCCAAAATCGCCAGCCAGGAGATGGGTAAGCTCATCGAACAGAGCCGCGGCGAGGTGAAGCTTTGCGCGCAGATCGCCCGCTACTACGCCGACAACGCGAAGCAGTTCCTCGCCCCGGTGAAGTACGACTCTGAACTTGGGGAAGCATGGGTGGAGCATCACCCTATCGGCGTACTGATGGCCGTCGAGCCGTGGAACTTCCCGTACTACCAGCTGATGCGCGTCCTGGCACCAAACCTGGCGGCGGGTAACCCCGTTATCGCCAAGCATGCCAGCATCGTGCCGCACTGCGCCGAGACCTTTGCGCATCTGGTGCGCGAGGCGGGTGCGCCGGAAGGGGCGTGGACGAACCTGTTTATCTCTTCCGAACAGGTGGCGAATATCATCGCAGACGATCGCGTGCAGGGCGCAGCGCTAACCGGCTCTGAAAAGGCGGGCAGCGTGGTGGCCGCGCAGGCGGCGAAGCACATTAAGAAATCGACCCTCGAACTGGGCGGTAACGATGTCTTCGTGGTGCTGGACGACGCGGACCTGGATAAAGCGGTTAAGATTGGCGTGAATGCGCGACTCAACAACGCCGGGCAGGTCTGTACCGCGGCGAAGCGCTTTATCCTGCACGAGAAAATTGCTGACGCGTTCCTCAGCAAATTCACCGAGGCGTTTAAGCAGGTGAAGATTGGCGATCCGCTGGACGAGAGCACCACGCTGGGGCCGCTCTCTTCCAAAGATGCGCTGGAAACGCTGACCAAACAGGTTAACGAGGCGGTCAAAAACGGCGCAACGCTGCACTATGGCGGCAAGCCGGTGCAGCGCGACGGGAGCTTCTTCGAACCGACGATCCTGACGAATATCTCGCGTGAGAACCCGGCGTACTTCGAAGAGTTTTTCGGCCCGGTGGCGCAGATGTACGTGGTGAAAAACGACGATGAGGCGGTCGCGCTGGCGAACGACTCCCACTACGGTCTGGGCGGCGCAGTGTTCAGCCAGGATAGCGAGCGCGCGAAGAAGATGGCGTCGCGTATCGAGACCGGGATGGTGTACATCAACTGGCTCACCGATACCGCGCCGGAGCTGCCGTTCGGCGGCGTGAAGCGCTCCGGTTACGGACGCGAGCTGTCGGATCTGGGGATCAAAGAGTTTGTGAACCAGAAGCTGGTGGTGGTGCGCAAGTAACGCCAGAGATAAAAAACCTGCCATCTGGCAGGTTTTTTTAAGGGATTATTGCACTACGATCTTGTCCCAGCCGCTTTTGAACATGCAGCTGTCGACTAACGTATCCCGGCTATCTGCATTCGCGTCTTCAACCGTGTAGCTCGTGGAAATATCCTTTTTCTTGTTCTTTTTGTCCGTTTTTTCCGAGCTCGAACCGGTCACCACGTTATCCGGGGGAAGATCGATCAGCGCCTGCGCTTCGCATTCCGTGAGCTTTTTATTCATCTCTGCGTCGCTGACGCCCGGTTTTACCCATTTGTACTGGACGCAGCCGGTAAGCATCAGCGTGAGGCTCAGAACGCAAAGCGCGGTTATGCGGTGTTTCATCAGAAGCTAACTCCACCGCCTACGTATGCGCCGTCAATCAGCGTGTGGTTCGGACGACCGTCTTTGCCATCCACGCTCACGTGGCGGTAGCCTACTTTCAGCGTAACCGGTTTGATCGGAGTCCAGCTTACGCCGCCGTTAGCTTCAACGTAGTTTTTCACGCTGTTGTTCAGGCCTTCTGGTGCCGCATAGCCTTCGCCATAGACGTGGATGCTGTCGGTCAGCGCAACGTTTACGCCGCCGCCAATCGGGAAGGCCACGCCGTTATCGCCTTTTTTCGGGCCGATGTAGATGGCTTTTGCGCCCGCATTCAGCATCACCGGGCCCACTTCCAGGTTGTAACCTGCGCCCACGCCACCGGTCTGGGTACCGTCGTCGGTGTTTTTCAGCCAGTTACTTTCGAGATAAACACCGGATGAGGATTTGCCCATTTCCAGGTTGAGGTTGGTAAAGTTTTTACCCTGCTCAATGCTGCCGCCCATTGCCAGTGCGGAACCCGAGATGGCGGTCAGTGCAGAAAGAAGAAGAATGTTCAGTTTTTTCATGTTTCGTGCCTCATCATCAAATTAATCTGGGGGCACCTTAACAAGCGATGTTTATGACTGCAAATGTGATGCAAATCGACTTTTCATGCTGTAATTGTTAATTCTTTTATCTTTATTTGTAACGCTTAAGTTGGGTTGTCGGTGTGTCAACGCGCAAATTTCAGGTGTTGAGGAAAAGTTTAATTTTTTGACTAAACGAAATCTGAACGAGGCAGGGATAGTGATTTGAGATGCATTAATTGCGCTTCTAATAATTTCCAATTCCATTTCTAAAATCACATAAAAAAACAAATTTTTACATTTTTATGGTCATTATTCGTTCAGATGTCCGGCTACGTTTCCTTTCCATGTCATTTTTCTGACACGTTTGTTCATTACGTTGTGGGCTTCACTTTCCGGATGCTAACAATATGAAAAGAAAAATCATTCCTGTGCTTATCGGCTGTACGCTCTCTTTCTCTGGCCTGGCGGCGCAGCCCACGGCTGAGCGCTATGTTGTCAGCTTCCCTGACGGCTCACACGTGAAATACAGCGGCGCGTTTGCCGGTGCGTTTCCGAATGGACTCCCGGTAGGGATTGGCTCCGGCCTGCTGTTTACGGGCAAGCAGGGCGATGCTCTGACCTTCGCGACCGTAACCGATCGCGGTCCTAACGCCGATGCGCCCAAAATGGGTAAAAACGAAGCCAAAATTTTTGTCACGCCGGATTTCGCGCCGCAGCTGATGACCATCCGCGTTCAGAACGGCAAAGCGGAGGCAACGGATGCCCGCCCGCTGCATGATGATAAAGGCGAGATTAACGGCCTGCCGCTGCAAAGCGGCGTGATTGGAGCCACCAATGAGGTGGCGTTCAGCGATACCCTCAAAATTCTGAAGGGTGACAACCGCGGGCTGGACACGGAAGGCATCACCCCGGACGGCAAGGGCGGTTTCTGGCTGTGCGACGAGTATGGCCCGTTCCTGATTAACGTCGACAGCAAAGGAAAAATTCTGGCGATCCACGGGCCGCAGGCGGCGGAAGGGGAAAAATCCATCGCGGGCGGTCTGCCAAACGTTATCAAATGGCGCCAGCCGAACCGGGGCTTTGAAGGCCTGACCCGGATGCCGGACGGGCGGATTATCGCCGCCGTGCAAAGCACGCTGGATATCGACGGTAAGAGTAAAAAGCAGGCGCTGTTTACGCGTCTGGTCAGCTTCGACCCGGCGACCGGGAAAACGGCGATGTACGGCTACCCCATCGACAGCGCGGCCTACAGCAAAAACAGCGACGCCAAAATCGGCGACATCGTGGCGCTGGATAACCAGCACATCCTGCTGATTGAACAGGGTGAGGATAAAAATGACGCGATGCGTAACCTTATCTACAAGGTGGATCTCAGCAAGGCGAGCGATCTGACCGCTTTCGACAAGCCGGGCGAGTACCCGGAGTTTGATGATGAGAAAACCCTGGCGCAGCGCGGCATTACCCTTGCTGCAAAAACGCAGGTCGTCGATCTGCGCGCGCTGGGCTGGAAACAGGAGAAGGCCGAAGGGCTGGCGCTGATCGACGGCAAACGGCTTGCGGTGGCGAACGATAACGACTTTGGCGTGAAGGTGGCGATGCAGCATCCGGTTGAGGGCAAAAAGCTCAAGGACTATCGGGTGAACGAGGAAGGCAAGCTGACGCTGGACGATAAACCGGTGGAAACCACGCTCAGCGTGAAGCCACTGAAGAAGCCGGAGTCAGAGAGCGAGCTGTGGATTGTGACGCTGCCGGAGGCGGTGAAATAAGTTTACCCCTCTCCCCACAGGGGAGAGGGGATTGTTTGGTACAGATATTTATCAACGCGGAGCAGCTAGATCGTTTTAACGCTCTTTTCCCAGGTCTCGACCAGATGATCTCGCAGGCTTCCGGTTCCGTGCATTGTCACCAGAAGATTCTGTCGTGCGCGGGTAAAACCGACGTAAAGGCGCTTGATATCGTCACTCAGATCTTCACTGTCCCTTTCTTTTGCCGCATCCATAATGGCGACTGAGTGAAATTCAAGACCTTTACTGCTGGGCAGCGGCATGACGCAGAGGAAATCATTCTGCGGTGACCAGTGCTTTTTATCATCGCTGGATACAATCATCTGGTAGGGGATCTTGCGGGCTTCGAGCCGTGGTCCGAGCATACCTGAAATGCTGTAGGTGGATGGGCACAGTATGGCGATTTCCGACCCATGAAACCCCCTGCTGACGCTGCTCTGTGACCCAATCAAGGACGCGTGTAATCTCCTCGTCCTGATTATCAAAGCTGTCCAGCGCCGGATACTGCCCTGACAGCCCTCCTGTGGCAGGCTGCTGGTATTTGAGAGAGGCTTCTATGTGATTATTGAGATAATTAAATGCTACGCTGCTGGCAAAATGGAGTATTTGCCGGGTATTGCGATAATTGGTATCCAGAATCGTTGTGCGGCCCTGAGCCTTTATATCGACGCTGGAGAGGGTAAAATCGAGCGCTTTCTTTTTCTGATAAATTGACTGAGCGTCATCGTAGAGGAAAAGCAGGGAGCTATCTTTATTGTCCGGCATCCTGGCGAGGATCCTTAGCCATTCCGGCTTAAAATCGTGTCCTTCATCGATCAACACGGCGCTGTACTGCTCTGGTTTGATCACGCCCTCTTCAAATGCCACCGTCAGCGCATTTTCCATCAGTTCAATAAAGTTTTTGCTCCTGGGGGGAAGACGCCGATGCGCGTTTAATTGTTGATAACACCAGGCGTGGAAATGGGTAATTTCGACAGGAAGACGGAGAGTGTGTTGCTCCAGTTGCGCTTTGAGTTTTTTGGCGAGCGTGATGTTGTAGCAAATCACCAGTATCGGTTTGGTGTTTTCAATATTGTTGGCAAGCTCTATACATCGGTGGTGCAAAATGAGCGTTTTGCCGGAGCCTGCCACGCCGTGAATGACCCTGTGTCCCGCCCCCATACTTCTGGCGAGTTGTTCCTGGTTCCTGTCCATCATGCAGACCACATCAGGGGTGTGGAACGTAAAATTATCCAGGTCGACCCGCGTCACGGATGCGTTAATACGTGCATCGGGATAAAGATGCCACCGAATGCGGTCAAGTTGCTGTGGTGTAGTCTGATGGACGAAGCGATGTCTGAGAAGGGATTCGAGCCGGGCAGAGATCTGATCTCTGGTCATAAACTCTGTCAGCTCATCTTTGCATATCACCTGGCTGGTGGGCAATATTTCATTCAACTCCTCGGGTTTAAAACTCTTTTCCAACTGTGCCCGGGTGATGTTGCTCAAATAAACGCCATATCCATACGGCATAATAAAACCGCCCTCATGATCACCCTGCTGCTGGCGAAGAAGGGGATCTTTTTTCAGGCTGTTGATGATATGGAAGGTGTATTGTCGAACCTGTTCGAGTGGGTTCTTCAACGGCTCAGTGCCGTTTTTGGTTTCATAATTAATATGCGTTTTGTTAGCCGATTTTATTTTTGTGATAAACCAGTCTTTCACTTCTATAAACAGCAGCCCTTTTTCAGGGGCCAGAATCACAAAATCAGGATGATCGTCTTTTTCTCCCATTCGGGTATCATACCAGCAGGTACACTGTTCGCTGAGCCCACCCTCCAGAAGCCTTGCCAGCCTTTTTTCTCCCGCTGTTATCTTCTCGCTACAGCTGCTGATTGTGGGAATAATGATTGCCATATTACGCCTACCAATTCATGAGAATTATATAAATCCATTTAATTAATATTTTAAGGAATATTAATCAAAGCATGATTGCATTATTGGTAAGAACATTAACAGACAATATAGCAAACAGAAAGGGCGACACCCGCATTTTGCCTGAATGAAATACGCTCCCTTTTCTGATTAAAAGGGAGCGACGATTTACTTTTTCAGCCCCGCAAACGCTGCCCGAATCTCCTCCTCCGGCAGCTGAATACCAATAAACACCATCACGCTGTGCGGCGCTTCATCGCCCCACGGGCGGTCCCAGTCGGCGCTGTACAGGCGCTGTACGCCCTGAAACAGCAGGCGGTTCGGCTCGCCGTCGATCCACAGCATGCCTTTGTAGCGCAGCAGCCTGTCGGCAAACGACAGCAGCAGGTTTTCCATTACCCGGGAGACCTCGCTGATGTCCACCGGATAGTCCAGCTCCACCACAATTGACGCCACGTCGTTTTGCTTGTCTCCCATAAAGTGGAAGCGCGGTTTCGTGGTGACGTTCTCCTCCAGCATAAAGCCGTTGGTGTTAAACAGCTGGGATAGATCGATATCGCCATGCGTCACCGTATAAATCGGCGCGCGTGAGTTGATGCGCGTCAGGCGCTCGCGAAGCTTTTCGCTGTCGCCCGCCACGTCGGTTTTAGTGAGCAGGATGCGGTCGGCGTAGCCCACCTGAGACTGGGCGATGGTGAACTGGTTCATCTGCTCGTCGGCGTGGACCGCATCGACCAGTGCAATGACGCCATCCAGCAGGTAGCGCTGGCACAGAACGTCATGGGAGAAGAAGGTCTGGATAATCGGGCCCGGATCCGCCATGCCGGTGCACTCGATCACCAGGCGGTCAAAGTCGATGTCGCCGCGATCGCGGCTGTCGAGCAGGTCCAGCAGGGCGTCTTCCAGTTCGTTAGAGCGGGTGCAGCAGATGCAGCCGTTGGTCAGGGTTTTGATTTGCGTGGCGCGGTCTCCGATTAATTGATCGTCAACGGAGACTTCTCCAAATTCGTTTTCGATGACGGCGATTTTGAAGCCGTGCTGTTCATTCAGGATGTGGCGCAGCAGGGTGGTTTTACCGGCGCCGAGGAAACCGGTCAGCAGGGTAACGGCAATCGGGGTCATGGTCTCTCCTTTAGCAGCAGCGGACGCCGCCTTCTCCACTTCCGCCATAGCGCGCTTCCTGACGCTCGCGGAAGAATTCGGTGTAGGTCATGTACGGCTTATCCGGATGGTTGGTCTTCATATGCTCAACGTAGTTGTCATAGTCCGGAATGCCAATCAGCATTTTCGCCGCCTGACCGAGGTATTTTTTTGCTTCGCCTAAGTTACCAAACATAGTCCATCCTGATAAGAACAAAGCCCCGCCGGAGCGGGGCTGAATACAACCAGATTAATGGTGTGAAGAGGTCTTCACGCCGCCTTCCGGCACCGGCACGTACGGGGTCTCTTTATCCGTACGGCCTTGGGTGTTGCGCACTTTCATCCAGGTTTTGATGCCGTAGAAGATAATGCTGTACACCACCACCAGGAACAGAATGCTCAGTCCCGCGTTGGTGTAGTTGTTCACCACGATATGGTTCATGTTGGCAATTTGCTGCGCGGTCAGATCCGCGCCGCCTGCGGCAATCTTCTCTTTGTACTGGTTTGCCATGAAGAAGAAGCCTTCAAGCTGCGGGTTGGTGCTGAACAGCTTCAGGCCCAGCGCCCAGGTGGTGCAGAGCAGCAGCCACAGCGCAGGAACCACGGTCACCCAGATGTATTTGGTGCGTTTCATCTTCACGAGGACGACGGTACCGAGCACCAGGGCAACGGCTGCCAGCATCTGGTTAGAGATACCGAACAGTGGCCACAGGCTCTTCACGCCGCCGAGCGGGTCGACAACGCCCTGATACAGCAGGTAGCCCCACAGGCCTACGCACCCGGCAGTACCCAGAACACCCGCTACCAGAGAGTCGGTTTTCTTCAGGAACGGCACGAAGTTGCCCAGCAGATCCTGCAGCATGAAGCGGCCCGCACGGGTACCGGCATCCAGCGCGGTGAGGATGAACAGCGCTTCGAACAGAATACCGAAGTGGTACCAGAAGCCCATGTCCGCCCACGGCAGCACTTTGTGGAACACGTGTGCGATACCCACGGCCAGCGTCGGCGCACCACCTGCGCGGTTCAGCACGGACGGTTCGCCGATGTCCTTCGCGGTCTGCATGATCTGCTCAGGCGAAATCACAAAGCCCCAGGAGCTGACGGTCGCCGCCGCGTGTGCGCTGGCCTCTTTCAGCTGCGCCATGATCAGCGCGGTATTTTCCCCGCCCATCTCATGCAGGTTTGGCATGGTGATGCCGAGACCCGCCGGCGGAGTGTTCATCGCGAAGTACAGGCCTGGCTCGATAATCGAGGCCGCAACCAGCGCCATGATCGCCACGAAGGACTCCATCAGCATCGCGCCGTAACCGATAAAGCGCGCGTCGGTTTCGTTAGCCATCAGCTTCGGCGTGGTGCCGGAGGCGATCAGCGCGTGGAAGCCAGACACGGCGCCGCAGGCGATGGTGATAAACAGGAACGGGAACAGGGCGCCTTTCCACAGCGGACCGGTGCCGTCAATGTACTGGGTCACCGCCGGCATTTTCAGCTCAGGGTTGATGATGACAATCCCGATCGCCAGCCCGACGATGACACCGATTTTCAGGAAGGTCGCCAGGTAGTCGCGCGGAGCCAGAATCAGCCACACCGGCAGCAGGGCGGAAACGAACGCGTAACCGATCAGCGCGAAGGTGATGGTGGTGTCTTTAAAGGTCAGCGCCGGGCCCCAGTACGGGTCGTGCGCAATCACGCCGCCGAAGTAGATGGAGGCGACCAGCAGCACGATACCGATCACCGACACCTCGCCCACGCGGCCAGGGCGCAGGAAGCGCATATAGATGCCCATGAACAGCGCAATCGGTACGGTAGAGCAGACGGTGAAGACGCCCCACGGACTTTCGGCCAGCGCTTTCACCACGATCAGCGCCAGCACCGCGAGGATGATGATCATGATCAGGAAGCAGCCGAAGAGGGCGATAGTGCCCGGCACGCGGCCCATCTCTTCTTTGATCATCTCACCCAGCGACGAGCCGTTACGGCGCGAGGAGATAAACAGCACCATAAAGTCCTGCACCGCCCCCGCCAGCACCACGCCCGCCAGCAGCCAGAGCGTACCCGGCAGGTAGCCCATCTGGGCGGCCAGCACCGGGCCGACCAGTGGGCCAGCGCCTGCAATGGCGGCAAAGTGGTGACCAAACAGCACGTAGCGGTTGGTTGGCACGTAGTTCAGACCGTCATTGTTAATGACCGCCGGGGTGGCGCGCGTCGGGTCGAGCTTCATGACCTTCTGCGCGATGTATAAGCTGTAGTAGCGATAGGCCACAAGGTAGACGGAGACCGACGCGACCACGATCCACAGGGCGCTGACGTGTTCGCCCCGGCGCAATGCGACAACCGCCAGACAGAAAGCACCGAGGATCCCGAGTAAGGCCCAGGGCACGTGCTTAAGTAGTTTTTTAGTATCCATAGTAAGACCTGGTTTTTTATGTAAAGAAAAAAGGGTCAGGGTTCGTTGTGAGGAGGTATTGATTAATGCTGGAGCGATCGTGCCAGATCCGCTCGCGCGTAAAGGACGGTAAATGAGTGAGTGGTTGAAAGTGATGGGTGAGCGGTCAAAGGACGCGGCGAGTGGTTCAGGCTCGCCGCTGGTCGGGGAAATTATGTGATTGAGATCACGTGGTTTTCCGGGCTGCGCTCCATCGACAGGTAGCTTTCCAGCGTCCTGATGAGCTTCTCCTTCAGCCAGCTCGGCTCCAGGATCTGAATATTCGGCAGCCAGTAGAACAGCAGCGGCAGGATCTGGTTTTCGTGTGCCGCCTGGCAGCGCAGCGTGACGCCGCCGCGCCGCTCCTCCAGCAGCTCCTGTTCCGGCAGGAGATCGCGGCGCAGGAAGTAATGTGAAATATTATCCTTAATGAATATTTTCACGGTGAAAGTAGTTTCGGACACCCACGGGTCGAGGCTTTTTTCCAGCAGTTCCCGAACATTTTCATCAGGGGTAAAAAAGGTTTTTTGAACATCAAACCAGCTAATCTGGCTTAATGAAAAGGATTTCAACCGGCTATTTTCGGTAGCTTGTAAATACCATATATTTTTTTTGTTAATGAGTTTATAGGGATTAATCAGACGGGTTTTACCCTTATAAACGATCTGACAGACATTATGGTTCTTAATCGATTTCTCGATTTTCGCTAAATGGCGGCGGATATCACGCTGCACCGTGTGCTCTGCGTCATTACCGAGGATAAGAATATGGTTTTCGTCGACGCGCGCCTCCAGCTTTTGCCAGAAGTCCGTATTTCTTTCAGGGAAAAAGTTATCGGCATTCAGGAAGTTAGCCAGAGCATGATGTAATCCCTGCCCGCCGGGAGATTGGGCGGAGTGGATCAGTCGATATAGCCCGTTACCGGTATGTTCAACAATGGGCGAGAGCGCATTTAAATCCCGGTAGACGGTACGCTCGGTAATTTTAAATTTCTCCATTAGCGCACTGCGGTTTACCACCCCGTGTAAATGTAGCTCAAGGAGAATATCGACCAGACGTTCAGCCGAGCGGCTCCGCGTCGTTTTAGCCATAAGGTCTTCCTGTATATTGGGTATGCGCTGAACAATGCAAAAGCACTGACCGGAGATGTCAGTATTCAGGCACAGAAAATTTCTCTTATGGATATATAACGGCGTGATATAGCGGAAACCTTAGCAATTTTTGTAGAAAGCGGCGCTGGCCCGAAAAAAGGCCCGCGCGAGGGGGATCACACGACGGCTTCCATCTCCATCATCACCGGGTGGAAACGGCGCTTAAAGTAGATCAGGCCGTGTCCCGCGTCACTCAGGATGATGTTTTTTACTTCGACAAGATAAACCAGATGCGTGCCGATGGTTTGCACCTGGGTAATCTCGCCTTCCAGGCTCGCCAGCGCGCCTTTCAGCACCGGCTGCCCCAGCGGGCCTTTCTGCCAGCATGAGATGGCAAAGCGCTCCTCCATTGCCATCCCGGTCATCCCGGCGAAGTGGCGGGCCATGATTTCCTGCTCGTGGTTCAGCACGTTGACGCACAGCCTGCCGTTGCCCTGAAAGACCGGGTTCATGGCGCTGTTGGCGTTAATGCAGACCATGACCGACGGCGGGGTATCCGTCACCGAGCAGACGGCGGTGGCGGTAATGCCGCAGCGTCCGGCGTCGCCCTCGGTGGTGACCACATTGACCGCCGCCGACAGGCTGCTCATTGCGTCGCGAAAACGCAGGCGTTGTTCATCTGAATGCATTGTAACCTCCCGCTGCGCTATTTCAGCAGCTTGTCGAGCATGTTGATATCGCTGTTGTTGTGCAGGTGCGGCACGGTCCAGCCGTGCTGGTCGTACTCGGACATGCAGCGGTCGACCATTGCCATCATCTTGTCCATATTCCCGGAGCTTTGCGCCTGACGCAGGCATTGCAGGCGGATCTCATCCTGGCTGCCGGAGTAGTTGATTTCGTACAACTCGTGACGACCCCCAAACTCGCTGCCGATGGCGTCCCACATCAGTTTCAAAATCTTGATGCGTTCGACGTGATCCATTCCGTTGGAGCCGCGCACGTACTTCGCCAGATACTGGTCGATCTGCGGGTTGTTCAGGTCCCGCGCGCTTGACGGCAGATAAATCAGCCCGGAGGTCACGTTACGTTCGATGATGTTCTTGATCTTCGCGTAGGCCATCGGGGCCATCACGCGGTAGGTTTGCAGCGCCGCGTGGTCCGGCAGGTACGCGCCGTTCACCCACGGCGTGGCTTCGGAGCACATGGAGTCGCTCAGCGCCCAGAACATATTGCGCCAGGCCACCACTTCGCCGAGATCCGCCTGCACGCCGCGGAACTCAAGGGTACCGGTGCACTCCAGGGATTTCTTCAGCAGGGCGGTGATGAAGTCGAGCTTCACCGCCAGACGTACGCAGGCCTGCAGCGGGTACATGCGGGCGAAGCCGCCCTCCATCGTCCAGCGACGGCAGCGGTCGAAATCGCGGTAGATCAGCACGTTTTCCCACGGGATCAGCACGTTATCCATCACCAGGATTGCGTCGTTCTCGTCGAAGCGGCTGGAGAGCGGATAGTCATACGGGGATCCGGTTGCGCCTGCCACCATCTCGTACGAGGCGCGGGAGATCAGCTTCACCCCTTCGGCGTCCATCGGCGCGACGAACATCAGCGCGAAGTCCGGGTTTTCGCCCATCACCTGCGCGGAGCCAAAACCGATCATGTTGTAGTGGGTCAACGCCGAGTTGGTTGCGACGACTTTCGCACCGCTGACGATAATCCCGGCATCGGTCTCTTTCTCCAGCTTGATGTAGACGTCCTTCACCTCGTCCGCCGGCTTGTGGCGGTCGATCGGCGGGTTGACGATGGCGTGGTTGAAGTACAGGCCGGTTTCCTGAATGCGGGTGTACCAGCTGCGGGCGTTCTGCTCGAACTGACCGTAGAAGGCAGGGTTAGCGCCGAGGGCGCAGCCGAACGCCGCTTTGTAGTCCGGCGTGCGGCCCATCCAGCCGTAGCTCAGGCGCGACCACTCGGCGATGGCGTCGCGCTGCTGGCGCAGGTCGTCGGCGCTTTTCGCCACGCGGAAAAATTTGTGGGTGTAGCCGCCGCTGCCGGTGTCGGTGCCCCAGCACAGCGTGTCCTGCATGTCCGGCTTGTGCAGCGCATCGTACATCTGGGCGATAGACGCCGCCGCATTGCGAAACGCCGGGTGGGTGGTGACGTCCTTAACGCGCTCGCCGTAGATATAAATCTCACGGCCATCCTGCAGGCTTTTTAAATACTCTTCGCCGGTTAACGGACGTTTGGCATCAGCGCGGAATTCTTCAGGCTTCATAGGGACCTCGTATCGGAAGATGGTTGTTAAATTTATGTTTTGTTTTTGTTGTTTAATTGAAGCGTGAGAGGGGCGGAACGTGAAGGGACGATTGGGACAACGGCGGGTACTTTTCGGGCGGGATTGGGATTTGTGATCTGTGCGGGTTTTTGGCGGGTGGCGCTGCGCTTACCCGCCCTACGAACCGTGATGCGTTCAGGAAACCGGTACTTTCTGCGCCCGATACGCGCTGGGCGAGCAGCCCGTCAGGCGATTGAAAAACCGGGCGAAATAGGCTGGATCTTTAAATCCCAGCTGCCAGGCAATCTCGCTGACCGCGCTGTCGGAAAACAGCAGCAGGCGCCTGGCCTCGCGCAGCTGCCGGTCGAAGATCAGCCGTTTCGGCGAGCGGTTGGCGAAGCGGCGGCAGATGTCCGTCAGGCGGGATTCGGTCAGGTGCAACTCGCTGGCGTATTCCGGTACCGTCCAGTGCTGGTGATAGTGGGTGTCGATCAGCTGGGTAAAGCGCTGGAACAGCTTCAGCTCGCCGCGCATCCCGCTGGCCGCGTGGTCGTCGAGCTTCGCGTTGCGCAGCAGCAGGGTAAATACCGCCTGCGCCAGCAGGACCAGCGTATGCTCACGGCCCGGCAGCTGCGCCGTGGATTCCCGGGCGATGAGCTGCCAGTAGTGCTTCAGCGCCGTCAGCTCGTCCGGCTTGTCGGCAAGCGACAGGCAGATCCCCGGCAGGCCAAACGCTTCCCGCGTGCCGGGGTAGAGCACTTCTAATAGCGGCCAGATGAGATCCTCGCGCACCGTCAGCACGTGCCCGTCGCTGTCGGATTCGGTGATAAACGCGTGCGGCACCGACGGCGGCGTCAGCACAAATAGCGGCGCCTGCACCGAATAGCGGTGGTCGTCGAGCTGGAGTTCAATCTGTCCGGTATCGAGAAAGTGCATCTGAAAGTACTGGTCGTGACGATGCGCCTGCATGTCGCGGCCAAAAAAGGCCGCCATGCGGGCGAACGACTGATAGTGCACGTCGTCGGTGCCCAGACTTTCGTCGTACTCCTTGCTGATATCAATGTTGGCGATAGGGCTCTGGCACATGATCGTTCCTCTGTTGAACCCGCTGCGTCATCGGGATGCGCGTCAGCACCAGCGCGCCGACCACCAGCAGACCCGCCACAAACCACAGCCCGGAGCTGAAGCTGCCGGTCGCGTCGCGCAGGATCCCAATCAGCAGCGGGCTGACTGCGGATCCGACGTTACCGATGGCGTTGATCACCGCCAACGCCACCGCGCGTGACTGCAGGCTAATAACCTGGTCCGGCGTGGTCCAGAATATCGCCATGGCGGTAAACGATCCGGTTGAGGCCATGATGATGCCAAGCAGCTGGATCAGGCTGTGATCGGTCACGGAGGCCAGCATCCATCCCGCCGCGGCAAACAGGTACGGCAGGATGGTGTGCTTTTTTCGCTCTTTCAGCCTGTCGGAGCGGCGACTCCACCAGATCATCCCGAGGATGGTACAAAACTGCGGGATCGCCGCCAGCAGGCCAATCACGATATTGCTGCTGCCGGTGTTGAAGCTTTGCAGGATCTGCGGCGTCCAGATGTTGATCGCGCTCAGCGTATTGGTCAGACAGAAGTAGGCCAGCGTGTAGAGCAGCACGGCGGGCGTAAGCACCTCGCGCAGCGTCGAGCGCGGCGTGACGGATTGGGCGATGGCGACCTCCTGCTCGCGCGCGATCATCGTTTTCAGCGCCTGCTTTTCGTCCTCATCCAGCCAGGTGGCCTGATCCGGCGTGTCGTTGAGGTAAAACCAGGTCACCACGCCGAGCACCACCGACGGCAACCCCTCCAGCAGAAACAGCCACTGCCAGCCCTTCAGGTTCCACAGCCCGTCCATCGCCAGAATATACCCGGAGAGGATCGAGCCAAGCATCATGGTCACCGGCATGGCGATCATAAACAGCGCGTTGGCGCGGGCGCGGTGATAGGCCGGGAACCACCAGGTGAGATAGACCAAAATCCCTGGCAGGAAACCGGCTTCCGCAATGCCTACCAGCATGCGCAGGACGTAAAGCGTTTCGGGGCTGGTAGCGAACATGGTGCAGGTGGAGGCGATGCCCCACACCACCATGATCCCGGCGATCCAGCGGCGCGCGCCGACCTTCGCCAGCATGATATTGCTGGGGATCCCGCACAGCACGTAGGTGACGTAAAACAGCGTCGCGGCCAGGCCAAACATGGTCGACGTGAGGCCCAGATCTTTGCCCATCGTCAGCCCGGCAAAGCCGATGTTGATGCGATCGAGAAACGAGAAAACAAACAGGATAAAGAGAAACACGATCAAACGACGGAACAGCTTATTTATTGCGCGATGTTCTACATCTTTATTATGCAGGGTTGAGGTCGTCATGTTGCGCTCCACATCGTACGTTTAGTAGACGGATTTATTGTTATCGACTGCTGTGGTGACGTCGGTAAAGCGGGCCGCCAGCGCTTCGGCGCTGCGGGCGAGCAGGGTGGTATCCACACCGACCGCCACAAACAATGCGCCGAGGCCGAGATAGCGTTTCGCCAGCTGTTCATTCGCCATCAGGATGCCGGGCGCTTTGCCCGCCGCACGGATCTGCGCGATCGCCTGCTCAATGGCGGCCTGCACCTCCGGATGCTGCGGGTTACCGGCAAAGCCCATGTCGGCGCTCAGATCTGCCGGGCCGATAAACACGCCGTCCACCCCTTCCACGTCCAGGATCTGCGGCAGGTTTTTCAGCGCCTCGCGGGTTTCGATCTGCACCAGCACGCACATGGCGTCGTTAGCCTGATGCAGGTAATCCGGGATGCGGTTCCAGCGCGACGCGCGCGCCAGGGCGCTGCCGACGCCGCGAATGCCCGCAGGCGGGTAGCGGGTGGCGCTTACCGCCAGCCGCGCCTCGTCAGCGTTTTGCACCATCGGCACCAGCAGGGTTTGCGCCCCCACGTCCAGCAGCTGCTTGATCTGCACCGGGTCGTTCCACGACGGGCGCACCACCGGCTGGCTGGGATAAGGGGCGATGGCCTGGAGCTGAGTCAGGACGGTTTGCACGCTGTTCGGCGCGTGCTCGCCGTCGATCAGCAGCCAGTCAAAACCGGCCCCGGCCAGCAGCTCTGCGCTGTAGCTGCTGGTCAGCCCCAGCCATAAACCGATTTGCGGGCGGCCCGCCTTCAGCGCCGCTTTGAATGCGTTTTGCATGGTCGCCTCCTTATACAAAGCGACAGCTGATGGAGCCCATGTTGCCGTAGTCAACATGGAAGGTGTCGCCTCTGCTGGCGGCAACCGGACGGGTAAACGAGCCGCCGAGGATGATTTGTCCGGGCTCAAGCTGCACGTCGTACGGCGCGAGCTTGTTCGCCAGCCACGCCACGCCGTTCGCCGGGTGGTTAAGCACGCCTGCGGCGACGCCGGTCTCTTCGATCACGCCGTTGCGGTAGAGCAGGGCGGAGATCCAGCGCAGATCCAGCGCGTCGGGCTTAATCGGACGACCGCCGAGGATCACCCCGGCGTTGGCGGCGTTGTCGGAGATGGTGTCGAACACCTTGCGCGGGCGCTGGGTCTCCGGGTCAACGTTGTGGCAGCGGGCGTCGATCAGCTCCAGCGCGGGGATGACGTAGTCCGTGGCGTTGTAGACGTCGAAGATCGTGCAGTTCGGGCCGCGCAGCGGTTTTGCCAGCACGAAGGCCAGTTCCACTTCAATGCGCGGGACGATAAAGCGATCGACGGGGATGTCGCTGCCGTCGTGGAAGAACATGTCGTCCAGCAGCGCGCCGTAGTCCGGCTCGCTAATCTGCGAGCTGGCCTGCATCGCTTTCGAGGTGAGGCCAATCTTGTGGCCTTTCAGCACGCGGCCTTCGGCAATTTTCAGGCTCACCCATTCGCGCTGTACGGCGTAGGCGTCTTCGATGGTGATCTCCGGGTACTCCAGCGAGATCGCGCGGATCTGCTCCCGGGACTGTTCCGCCTGATGCAGGCGATGGGCGATCAGGGTATGGGTGTGTTTATCCAGCATAAAAGACCTCAGCGAAAGAGCGCGTGCACGTTGTTTTGTTTGTAATTGAGCGTCGGATGCAGCTCGTCCAGCTCAAACGACAGCGCCAGATAGCGCTCCGCCATCAGCTCCGCGAAGTGGGTTTTGATCAGCGCAAACAACATCTCCCCCACGGCTTCCCGGCTCTCCAGGCTGCGCCCGGCGCCGATCTTCAGCGTCATATGCACAAAGGCGTAATCATGCTTACCGTCCGCCATCTGCCAGGTGTCCAGCCAGAGGGCGCGGCTGCGGATGCCGCCGAGCGGGAAGATCCCCGTGGCGGCCAGCGCCTCGTTCACTTTGGCGAACAGCCCCGGCAGGTCGGCCTGCGCGCGGATGTTGTCGGTACATTCAGCAATAAAGTGCGGCATAACGACTCCTTATGCGGGCAGCGGGAAAACGGCGTTGACCTGGCCGGTGCCGGAGCTGGCGAACAGCTCAGTGAGGAACTCCACCTTGCCGTCATAGCGGTCCCAGCCGAGCATCCCCAATAGCATCACCGTGTCGTGCATGTTGCCCTCGCCGTAGCAGTAGTCGGCGTACTCCGGCAGCATGCTGCAAAACTCTTTAAACTGGCCTTCGCGCCACAGCTTGACCACCCGCTCGTCCATCTGACGGTCGAACTCGCGGGTGTAGCTGTTCATCCCTTCTTCCGCACGCTGGTCGTCGATAAAGCGGTGCGACAGCGAGCCGCTGGCGAGCACCGCCACGGTGCCGTCGTACTTTTCGATGGCGCTGACGATGGCCTCGCCCAGCCTGCGGCTGTCGGCGAAATCGTGAACCGTGCAGAACGCCGAGATGGAGATCACTTTGAAGTGCTTATCCGCGTTCATGTAGCGCATCGGCACCAGCGTGCCGTACTCCAGCTTGAGGCTCGGGATGTTGTGCGCCTTGGCGCGCACGCCGAGCTTCACCGCTTCGTCGGCGATCAGCTGCCCGAGCTCCGGGTTGCCGTCGTAGTCGTAGGTCATGTCGCGGATAAAGTGAGGCAGCTCGTTGCTGGTGTAGACGCCTGAAAAATGATCCGCACAGTTGATGTGGTACGCGCTGTTTACCAGCCAGTGGGTGTCGAACACGATGATGGTGTCCACGCCCAGCTCGCGGCAGCGCTTGCTGATCTCTTTATGCCCGTCGATGGCCGACTGGCGGCAGCCGTGGTTTTTCCCCGGCAGCTCGGAAAGGTACATCGACGGCACGTGGGTGATTTTTGCCGCTAACGCTAGCTTGCCCATTGTCAGATCCCCCATTTTGGAATCGGATGGTCGCCCATGGAGATGCAGACGTTCTTCATCTCCGCGAACACTTCAAAGCTGTACTCGCCGCCCTCGCGCCCGGTGCCGGAGGCCTTCACGCCGCCAAACGGCTGGCGCAGGTCGCGCACGTTCTGGGTGTTGACGAACACCATGCCCGCTTCAATGCTGCGCGCCAGACGGAGCACCTTGCTGACGTCCTGGGTCCAGATGTATGACGCCAGGCCGTACTCCACGTCGTTGGCCAGCCGCAGCCCTTCCGCTTCGTCCTTAAACGGCAGCAGGCAGGCCACCGGCCCGAAGATCTCCTCCTGCGCCACGCGCATGCGGTTGTCGACGTCCGCCAGCACCGTCGGGCGCAGGAAGTTGCCGCCTTTCAGGTGTGCAGGCAGATCGACCGGTTTGTCCGGGCCGCCCGCCAGCAGGGTGGCGCCTTCCTTGATGCCGAGGCGGATATAGCCGGAGACTTTCTCCCAGTGCTGCTGGCTGATGAGCGCGCCAATCTGGGTGTTCGGATCGGTCGGATCGCCCACGCGCAGGCGATTGGCGCGTTCGGCGAAGCGCTTGACGAACTCCGGGTAGATGCTCTGCTGGATGAAGATGCGCGAGCCCGCAGTGCAGCGCTCGCCGTTGATGGAGAAGATGGTGAACAGGGCGGCGTCCAGCGCGCGCTCGATGTCGGCATCCTCAAAAATCAGCACCGGGGATTTGCCGCCCAGCTCCATGGAATATTTCTTCAGCCCGGCGTTTTTCATAATGTTGCGCCCGGTGGCGGTGCCGCCGGTGAAGGAGACGGCGCGCACGTCGTGGTGGCGCACCAGCGCGTCGCCTGCCGTCGCCCCGTAGCCCTGCACCACGTTCAGCACGCCCGCCGGAATGCCCGCCTCCAGCGCCAGCTCGCCCAGACGGTCGGCGGTCAGCGGCGAGAGTTCAGACATCTTCAGCACCGCGGTGTTGCCCAGCGCCAGGCACGGCGCGACCTTCCAGGTGGCGGTCATAAACGGCACGTTCCACGGCGACACCAGCGCGCAGACGCCCACCGGCTGCACCAGGGTGTAGTTGAGCATCTTGTCGTCGACCGGGTAGGTTTTGCCGTTCATCTGCTGGCACACCTCGGCGAAGAACTCGAAGTTGTGCGAGGCGCGCGGGATGAGCACATTTTTGGTCTGGTGGATCGGCAGGCCGGTGTCGGCGGTTTCCATGGCGGCGATCTCGGGCACGTTCCGGTCGATCAAATCCCCCAGGCGACGCATCAGGCGCGCGCGCTCCTTCATCGGCAGGTTGGCCCATTTCGGGAACGCCTCTTTAGCGGCGGCAACGGCCTGATGAATTTCCGCTTCACCGCCGGAGGCGACTTCCGCTAATACCTCGCCGGAGGCCGGGTTAGTGGTATGGAAGTACTCGCTTCCGGCGACGTTTTTACCGTTGATCCAGTGGTTAATCTTTTTCATTTTGCAGTCTCCTCGCTGACAATCCGGTTCACCAGGCGGCCCACGCCTTCCACTTCCACCACCACTTCATCGCCCGGCACCACGTCGGACAGCCCCTTCGGCGTGCCGGTGGCGATCATGTCGCCCGGCTGTAGGGTCATAAAATCGCTCAGATACGCAATCAGGTAAGGAATGCTGAAAATGAGATCGGCGGTGGTGCCTTCCTGACGCAGTTCGCCGTTGACGAAGGTGCGCAGGGTTAAGTTATGCGGATCAGGAATGGCTTCTTTCGGCACGATGTTCGGGCTGATGGGGGTTAATCCGTCGCGGCTTTTGACCCGCAGGTTCGGGCGGTAGTAATTTTCCAGGTAGTCGCGGATGGCGTAGTCGTTGCAGACCGTGTAGCCCGAGACATACTCCATCGCCTCGGCTTCGCTCACCTTACGCGCGGTTTTACCGATGACCACCACCAGCTCCGCCTCGTAGTGCATGTATTCGATATTATTCGGGCGCACCGAGGTCTGGTTGTCGCCATTGAAGGTGTTCGGCGCTTTGATAAACACCAGCGGCTCGGTGGGCGGCTTGAAGTCCAGCTCGCTGGCATGATCGGCGTAGTTAAGACCGAGGGCGAACAGCGTGGCGTGTTCAGGCGTGCGGTGGGAAAGGGCAACGTCGCGCTCGTTCACCACCGGGTTTTCCAGCGGTGGGAAACCTTCCGCCAGAATCCGCACGCGATCGCCCGGGCGGATCTCCACGCGGCTTTGCGGTGTGCCGAGCAGGATCGCATCGCCGGGATTGAGGGTGGCGAATTCGCTCAGGGCGCTCAGCAGTTCGGCGGCGCTGCGCTGCAGATCGGCGGTGTTCCAGTGGTCCGCTTCGCGGCCGTTGATCTCGGTGATGATGGTTAGGTTGTCGACGTTATCAACGGCGGCCAGCTCGCCAAGCGGGCAAAAGCCGTCCCGGCATTTGGCCTTAATGGCCGGGCGGTAGAAGCTCTCTTCCGGCAGGCTCACCTCGTTGGCCAGCGCGTACCCGGCGATGTACGCCGCGGCGTCCTCTACGCGCACCCTGCTGGCGGTTTTACCCACCACCAGCGCCACCGTCGCGCCGCTTAACACCGTTTCCCCCTGCGGGAAAGGAATGGGCTCGCCCGCGCGAATCACCGTGTTGTGCGGTTTGATAAACCACACCGGCGTTTTTGGCGGCATGTTGTAAGGGGCTTTTTCAAACGCCTCAGCCCAGGCTGCTTGCTGACTCTGGTGGTTCAGCGCGACGGCAAATACGGTACCTTTCATTCACCTACTCCTCACCCCGACGGTCCGGGTTATGATTTCATTAATATGTTAATGATCTGGTTTTATGCTTTTGCTGTTTATTTCGCAATCAGAAGTGAAGAATTTGTGATATGAATAACAATAAATTTACATTATGGATTTTAATCCTATGTAAATCAGTTGATTAATAAAAACGAATGGTTTCTGTTAGACTTTCTGGCAGGAAACGTGTTGTTTATAAAAACATCTTTTATGAATCGTTTACTTGTTAATGATGTGAAGGGGAGAGGCTATGCATGATTCATTAACCATCGCGCTTTTGCAGGCGCGGGAAGCGGCGATGTCGTACTTCCGTCCGATTGTGAAGCGGCATAACCTCACCGAGCAGCAGTGGCGCATCGTGCGCGTGCTGGCTGAACATCCGTCGATGGATTTTCACGATCTGGCGTTTCGCACCTGTATTCTGCGCCCGAGCCTGACCGGCATTCTGACGCGCATGGAGCGCGACGGCCTGGTGCTGCGCTTAAAGCCGGTGAACGACCAGCGCAAGCTGTACGTGTCGCTGACCAAAGAGGGAAATGCGCTGTACGAGCACGCCCAGGCGCAGGTGGAAGAGGCGTATCAGCAGATTGAGGCGGAATACACCCCGGAGAAGATGAAGCAGCTGACGGCGCTGCTGGAAGAGTTTATTGAACTCGGGAACCGGCATAACGCAGCGCGGGAAGAAGAGTAAAAACCACAAATTCCAGGATGATTTTCGTAAAGTTTTCCCTTTCCAGGCCGAAAATTCTGTATCTGTCTGAGGAAAGAGAAAACATGTTAAACCGTATCAAGATTGTCACCAGCTTAATGCTGGTTTTAGCGATATTTGGCCTTTTACAACTCACATCCGGTGGTCTTTTCTTTAATGCTCTGAAGAATGACAAAGAGAATTTCACCGTCCTGCAAACCATTCGTCAGCAACAATCCACCCTTAACGGGAGCTGGGTTGCGCTGCTGCAAACCCGTAATACCCTGAACCGCGCGGGCATCCGCTACATGATGGATCAGAACAATATCGGCAGCGGCGCGACCGTTAACGATCTGATGCAGATTGCGTCTGCCTCGCTGAAACAGGCGGAAAAAAACTGGGCTGACTATGAAGCCCTGCCGCGCGACCCGCGTCAGAGCGACGCCGCTGCGCTGGAAATAAAACGTAACTACGATATCTACCACGGTGCGCTGGCTGAGCTAATTCAGCTGCTGGGGGCGGGCAAAATCAACGCCTTCTTCGACCAGCCGACCCAGAGCTACCAGGATGGATTCGAGAAGCAGTACGTGAGCTACCTGCAGCAGAACGACAAGCTGTACCAGATGGCGGTTGAAGACAGCAACAGCTCTTACACTCAGGCTATCTGGGTGCTGATCAGCGTGCTGGTTGCCGTGCTGGTGGTGATTGTGGCCGTCTGGCTGGGTATCAAGCAGGCGCTGATCTCTCCGCTGACGCGTCTCATTGACAATATCCGCCACATCGCCAGCGGCGACCTGGTGAAGCGCATCGACGTGGAAGGCTCTAACGAGATGGGCGAACTGGCCGACTCGTTGCGTCATATGCAGGGCGAACTGGTGCGTACCGTGGGCGACGTGCGTAACGGCGCGAACGCTATCTATAGCGGCGCGAGCGAAATCGCGATGGGCAATAACGACCTCTCTTCCCGTACTGAACAGCAGGCCGCTTCACTGGAAGAGACCGCTGCCAGCATGGAGCAGCTGACGGCGACCGTTAAGCAGAACGCCGAGAACGCCCGTCAGGCGAGCCACCTGGCGCTAAGCGCGTCTGAAACCGCGCAGAAGGGCGGCAAGGTGGTGGACAACGTGGTGCAAACCATGCGTGACATCGCGGGCAGTTCGCAGAAAATTGCCGATATCATCAGCGTGATCGACGGCATTGCCTTCCAGACCAACATCCTGGCGCTGAACGCGGCGGTAGAAGCGGCGCGTGCGGGCGAACAGGGTCGTGGATTTGCGGTGGTGGCAGGGGAAGTGCGTAACCTGGCCCAGCGCAGCGCTCAGGCAGCACGTGAGATCAAGAGCCTGATTGAAGACTCCGTGGGACGCGTGGAAGTGGGGTCAACACTGGTGGAAAGCGCCGGTGAAACCATGGGTGAGATCGTGAACGCGGTGACCCGCGTGACCGATATCATGGGCGAGATTGCCTCTGCGTCCGACGAGCAGAGCCGCGGTATCGACCAGGTGGGCCTGGCGGTGGCAGAGATGGACCGCGTGACCCAGCAGAACGCCTCGCTGGTAGAAGAGTCAGCCGCAGCGGCGGCGGCGCTGGAAGAGCAGGCGAGCCGTCTGACGCAGGCCGTGGCAGTGTTCCGCATTCAGCAGGAGCAGATGAAGGCGCGTGAATTCGCTTCGGCGAAAGCCGTTGCCGCACCGGTAATGACGCGTAAAACCGCTACTGCCGATGCAGGTGATAACTGGGAAACGTTCTAACGCCGTGCGTTGTGCCGGGTGGCGGCTGCGCCTTACCCGGCCCACTGTTCAGTGTTTTGTAGACCCGGTAAGCGCAGCGCCACCGGGCGATATTACAGAGGCAGGCGCATGGCGCAGCGCGTTTCATACGCTAAACCGTGCGCCGTCTCTTCTTCCCTTTTCTGACGCAATTCAGGCGTCAGCCTCGTCATCATTTCAAACCCCAGCCGCGCATAGAACGGCGCATTCCACGGTACGTCCCTGAACGTCGTCAGCGTCAGCGCGGTCAGACCCCTTTTACGGGCGCAATCTGCCACGCAGGCGATGAGCTGTCTGCCAATCCCTTTTCGCTGCCAGTCCAGATCAACCGAGAGTTCGACAATAAACAGTGATGACGGGTGGGCTTCGGCAAGGACAAACCCGACGGGCTGGTCGTTTGCCAGCGCCAGCCAGCTGAGCCCGCGTTCGGCATAGTTGAGGTGTTGCTCAGCGGGAATGACCTCGCCGTCGGCAAGCCAGGCGAGTTCCGGGATGTCGCGGAATCGCCCGGCCGCCGCGCGTTCAATGGCGGACAGGGCGGCAACGTCGCTGAGGGTGGTGGGGCGAATGCGAATAGTCATGGCGGCAAGTATAGCCTGACCCGTCGACATTATTCCGAGCAGATCAGCACCGGCGAATAAAAATTGCTGATCACCAGCGCGTCTTCCGGCGTGCGCTCTATCGTCAGAAGCCTTTTATTGCCCAGCGTCAGGCCGGCAACGTATTTTTCAAAGACCCCGGGCGGCATCGCGTCATGGCTAAAGCGCTCCACTTTTTGAATGACGATCTCATACAGTTCGTCCTCCACGTGACGCCATTTAAACATCTCCTGGCGAGAAACCTCCCAGCTGCGCGGGGCATTCACCACGTTGCCGTTAACCGTGATGTACCCCGTTTTGTCGGGGTGAAAGCGCATAATGACCTCACCGTCAAAGGTGAAATTGTGGCTGTCGCGCTCGTCGGTAAACGTCAGGTTTCCGTCGCAGGTTACCGACAGCGGAGGCGTGTGAAAATACCACGCCAGCGCGGTGCCCAGCAGCAGCAGGTTGAGGATCAGGATTAGCCAAACTTTTTTCTGTCTCATATCACCACTCGTAATAGTAAAGCGTACGACAGGCGCTGGCTTTACCCCGCGTGAGGGAGCATTGGGAGAGCACCAGCCGCCCTTCGTGGCCGTAGAAAAGCGTTCTCTGAATGTGCATGTAGAAAATCGAATTTTTCAGACACGGAAGGTGACCGTCCTTTTGAAGCGTTTGCGCGAGCGTAATCGCCTTCCCGTGAAACACGTCCGCCAGCGGCGTAAAGGTGTAAACCGGACAGGTGCCGATATGCGTCAGCAGATGGATCTCCCGCTGCGGGGCGTCTGGCTTGATGAGCACGATCCAGATGCTTAGCGCAACGACGACCAGCGTGAGCGCGCCGCAGAACAGCCATTCCGGGCGAACGCGCCATGCAGGTTTCACCGTTTTGGCGATCGGGGGGGCCTCCTCCAGCGGAGTGACGGTGACGTCTGCGCTGAGCATAAAGCCCGTTTTCGGTACGGTAACGATAAACAGCGCGTCGGGAAGCAGGGTCGCCAGCATCTTGCGCAGAATGCTGATGTACTGGTTTAAGGAGTTGTTAGATCCCTGGAGCCCTCGCCGATCCCAGACTTCCTGGAGAAAGGTTTCCCGTTCGACCACGTTCCCATGATGCTGAACCAGCAGCCTCATGATGGTATTGGCTGTGCAGGTGAGGAGCTGCGCATCCTCATCCGGCGCATTGATAAGAGAAACAGAGCCGTCCTCGTCGTTATAGACGATGGCGTCAGCAAGCAGGTATTTCATAAGTTGTTGTAATAAAAACAGAGATAATGAATGAAAAAAGGCTTACGCCCTCAAGGCTGCATTGCTGGCTATTTTAACGCCACTGTTACCGATAACATTGATCCAGACAGGTTTTTGGGTGATTTAATAAGTCAGCGTGATAATCACGTCATCAATAAACTCCCCGGTACCGGTTAGCGGCTGTGCCGGGACCTCGCCGTAAACGGTGTAGTTCTGGGTGCCGCCTGCAGGGTTGGTGACCTGCAGCGCATCGCCGCTGCTTTGATCTCCCCAGCGTTGCGTGGCCGCCTCATCCTGCCAGAGACCGTAGCGCAGGCAATGACCCTCGCTGTTGCAGAGCTGCCGCTGGTTACCGCTGGCATGGTTGCCTTTTCCCATGGCAAGGGTGAACGCGGTTCCGGCCGGACAGCGCGTGGTGAGGGTGGCGGAGGATCGCGTCGGGCTCAGGGTAGCGGTGCTGGTCAGCGTGCCGAAGTTAAGCGGCGTCACGCGCTCGATGTAGCACCCCTGGCTGATTTCGGCCTGAGCGCTGGTGCCGCCCTGCACCTGCTCCCCCTCTGCGGAACCGTCCGAGCAGTTTTGCAGCGCGTCCTGGCGCAGGGCGCTGTGCCAGGCGATGCGCAGATTCATGTTGTAGTTGTAATAGTGGTAGGCCGGAAGCTGGCTTTGCCCTGGCGGAATGGTAGCGATAAGCGGAAAGGTACCGCTGACGTTGGCATTGCTTTCCGCGGCGAGGGTCTGCTGAATCAGGTTCCCGTTGCTGGCAGGCCCCAGCTCCTGAGAGCGCGCTGCGCCGTTAAGCAGGCGGAAGAGGAGGGTGTACTGTTTCCCCTCCTGATCTCCCTGGGAGATCATCTCAAAGGGCGGGGCGTCTACGCTGCTCAGGCAGACGTTAATATATTCCGTCCTGCCCTCGTTGTCGGCCTGGCAGCTAAATTTGACCTCGGTGTTGACGGAGGTGGTATTGCCCGCCACGACGTTGCCAAAGTTAATGGCGGGCATGGAGGTTATCCAGCAGGCTGCCGCCATCGCCTTCACGGACAGGACGAGCAGCAATAATAACGGCGCTCTTAATGACACAGTTGTTCTCCGATATTCTGTATAGATGATGCGGTACGGGGCGCCGGAAGCGTGACCCGGCACTCTCCCTCACCGGTCTTCACCACCAGTTCGCCCGGCAGGGGCGGATCTTCAAGCCAGATAAAGCCGTCGCGTCCTACGATGGTGGCACCCTGCGGCGTTGACACGATGCTGCCCAGCGGGAGCGGCCTGCGGCGGCTGTCGACCAGCCGGGCCTGAACCGTGACGGCGTGATGGACGTTAAACTCGACTTTCACCGCGCTGCTGTTGCCCGGTCTGGCATGCATGTCGGTAACAGGGGCGATCACATCGGCGGGCAGATCGAGCGGGTTAATGCTGACTTTGCTGTTGTGGTAGCGCGGCAGGTCGGTTAGCAGGAGATAACCGTCTTCATCCGTTTCACCGGCCGGGCGGTTTTCCAGCATTACCGGTACGTGCCCAATGCCGTGGGTGGACACCAGCGCCATGCCCTGCTGGATGTAGCGCAGCGGGTACAGGCTGCCGTCCAGCAGCGTCAGGCTGCCTTCGGCGGAGGCGTACTGGTTGCCCTGGTTGGCACCTTGCTGCAGCCCAACGTGCCATTCGCCCGCTCGGCCCAGGTAGCCGAGGTCCGCATATCTTTCACGTCGTTCGCCGAAGCCCTGGCCCAGCTCCCATGACCAGCCGCCGGCCTCATCGTCCGGCTGGTGGCGGTAATCCATGCGCGGCGTATCCCGGCTGACCTGAGCGGAGAGCGTGTCCTCGCGACCCAATGGGACGGAAAGCAGCAACTGAACGTGGCTCGACGCGTCCGTAAACGAGCGGGTGTAGCTCAGCGTGGTGGAGATGTGTGCCGGCAGCGATACCGACCAGGAGGCGTTGAGGTAACGCTCTGTGCTGCCCTGAATGTTCTGCTGTACCCAGCCCGCGCCCACGGTACCGAAGTGGGGGATGGACTGGCTTACCCAAACGCTGTCGCTGCGTCTGACGGGCGCGGCACCGCTCATGCGGGCGTTGTCGGCGAAATCCGCCTCGGTACGGACGGTGCTGGCAGAAATGCTCGTTCCCCTGCCGTTCCACTGCCAGCCAAGGCCCCACTGAACGCCCTGACCGTAAGGGCTGTCGCTCACGGCAACGTGCTTGCTGACCACCCCCACGGCGGGAGAGACCAGCCAGTCAGTGCCCATACCCACGTTGCGCAGCCTGCGCTGCTGTTCCGTATGCAGCGCCAGCGTCAGGCTATTATTCACCCCATAGCGCCAGCCCGCGTCCAGCAGCGGCGAGGCGGCATAGTCGTCGGAGCGCAGGGCGTAGTTTTCGCGCATCCAGCCGATGTCCAGCGAACCGCTGCTGAACCCTTCCGCCAGCATGCCCGGCGCGCCGTAGAGATCGAGCTGTACGGTGCGACGCTGGCCGTTGATATCGGTAATGACCACCTCCGCCTGTCCGCTTCCGGTGAAGGAGGGCAGGGTATCCAGTAGAAAGTCTCCCGGCGTGACGCGCTGGCTGCTCTGCTTAAGGCCGTCGATATACAAATCGACCGTGGAAGGCAGCACGGCCGTGTCGCTGTAGCGGCTGCGCGGTTCGGTATTGAGCTGGGGATTGAGCTCAAAGTTACGTGCCCAGTGCAGCCCGCCAAAGCGTACCTGTCGGCTCCAGCCGGTGCCGGTGGTGACGCTGTCGCCCAGCGCCAGCGTGGTCAGCGAGTCGGTGTTGTCCCACTGCCAGCGGGTTTCGAGACGCGTATGGGTCGGTCGACCGGCGCTGTTTTCCTCCCCGACATGGCTTGAAAAACTGCTGCTGAACGTTCCAGGTAGCCCACCGGACGCGGTCAGCATGGTCTGGGCGTTAAGCTGGCGCTTCCCTTGCACGTCGCTGGCGTAGAGCGCATATCCGAGCGTATAGGCGTTGACGGGCTGCGCATCAGGATAGCGGTACATCGGCGTGGGCCTTGAGACGGTCAGATGCTGCTGGCCCTCGAGCGCGTCTGCCTCTGCGGTAATCGACACCTGCTGGGACAGCACGTCGAGATTGACGTTCAGGCCCGGCAGGGAGGTCAGCTCAACCCACTCTGCGCGATCGTCCGGGGCGTGAAGCCCCAGCTTTTTCATGTCGCTGCGGCTTATCCATAGCGCATTATCCACCACCCGGCAGGCCCATAGCTCGCCTCGCGGGGCGTGGTTCACGGTAATGGCCAGCCATTGCACGGTGTCGGCGGGCTCAGTCCGGGCTGACAGCATGAGCGGTAGCCAAAACAGGAGCGCGAGAAGCGAGCGGGCGCAGGGGTATCTGGCTGGCATGATGGTCATCATTAAGATAGACGCGCAGCGAGCTGAGCGCGTGACGTGTGGGCTGCTTGAGCGATAAAAGGGCGGTTTGTCCCGGGAGCACATAGCCCGCCAGGCCTTTAATCGACCCGACAACCTTCCCATCGGCCGTCAGGGCCTCAAGGTGGCTCAGGCGGATGTGGCGGTTTCCGGCGTTAAAGCAGCGGAGAGTGGCCGGTATGTCTGCCTGCTCACAGCTCAGGGCATCGTGGCTGACGGGCGCGCTCTGGCTCCCGGCAATAAACACCGGAATCGAGTAGCGCAGCAGGAAGTGTACCGCGGAGGGGTTGGCGGCACGGGACGCGGCGTCCGGCAGTTCGTCAATAACCAGCCGGTAACTTTGCTCCTGCGCACGGATGCCGGGCTGCAAAACGATAATGCGCACCAGCTGCTGCTGGCCCGGCGCCAGTGAAGTCATCGCCGGGCTGGTGACCACCTCCCCGGTGGACACCAGCACATCTTTACCGTTTTTTTGCGTCCATTCGTATACCCGAATCTGCGCATTGATGGCCGCTTTCCCACTGTTTGTGAGATAGACCGCCGCTGCCCGCTGGTCGCTCTGCAGATCGAGTGTTACCGGGGCCACCTGAAGCGTGGCGGCCAGCGCGTAGCGCGACAGCAGCGCCAGCATCATGAGCCACAGAATGAAGCAGGGAAGGTAGCGACGCACGATCAGTACTCCAGTTTTAACGTGATATCGTCGCTGTAGTTCCCTGCCTGGGCGGTTGTCAGCGCCCCGGCGTCAATGACGCCATACAGCGTTTCTTCCTGTTCCGCACCGTTGCCGGTATCGTCCAGACCAGTCGTCTCGTTGATTTGCTTCTGTTTGCCTTCGTCAGCAAAGAGTTTCCACGCAATCTTCTGCGCCCCGGTTTCGCCGTTTTCCGGCTTCAGCCAGAAGGTGCCGCTTTCGCCGTCGGGGCTGGTGGCGGTGAGGGTGAACGGCGTGCCGTTGGTACAAACGATATCGACCTGCGTTTTGGCCAGGATTTCGCTCGACTCATCGGAGCCGTGACGCGAGAAGTTGAGGTCGTTGGCTTTGAGGGTGCACGACTTCACGACCTCAAGTGATACATGCATCGTCGCGCTTGCGGTACTGTCTGCGGCGATCGCAGCAGCAGGAAGCAGGAGAGCGGAACAACATACAGCGGTGGGAATAATTTTCATGATCTTATTTCCTGACGTGAGTAACAGTGCAATTACAAAGCGAATGACTGAGCGTCCAGCAGGCAGCGTTTTTGATGGCATTCTGCCAGGGTATGGCAGCAAAAGGTGGGGCAAGGCCATAAGCAGGCTTGCCGCGCAGAACGATGACCCGATCGCCAGCATTCAAAATGAAAGGGGTCATTTTCTCCCCCACAGATAGCCCTGGCCGTAATCGGCCGCGCTCGCGCAGGCCAGCGCGAAATCACCCGCGGTTTCGATGCCTTCGATCAGCACCTTGCTGGCGACGCGCTTGCACTCGCGGGTGAGATGCAGAAACTTCGCCTGCTCGGTCCGTCCGTTCCAGAAGGTATGTTTGTCAATTTTGATGCCGCAGAAGCGGATCTGGCTGGTCAGCAGGTCGGGAAGTAGGTCTTCGCAGACATCGTCTGCCCACACTTCTATCCCCCACTGATGGAGCGTCGCGATGCATTTCCTCAGCGCCTGGCTTTGCGTATCGTCGAGTTGGACCATCGTATGGAGATCGGTGATCTCGATAGCAAGTTTCTCCGGGCACGGGGTTTCTTCTTTTAGCCTGTCGAGGAAGTCCGTTTCCAGCAGTAAATCCGATGTTGCATTGAGGTAATACTTGTCGCCATCCTTGCAAAACATGGCGTGACGAAGCTGCGCAAAGAAGTGCGCTTTACGCTGCGTCGCCGACAGCGAGCCAAAGTAATCTTCAAGATTGACGTTGGGCTTTGCCGTGGACAATACCTCCCAGGCAATCACATTTTCACTGCGCAGTGCCCGGATGGATTCGAACTTATAGCCGGTTAGCATGATAAACGTGCGTAACGCTCCGTGGTGATTTCAGGAGCTTGGAATTTTACGGATCTGGATTTTGGCGGGATATTTATAGATAAAAATGGCTTATATAAAGTGTTTTAATCTAATTTATAAGAATATTATAGGATTATTTATTTTCATAAGCGCCCGGCAGAACGCCGGGCGCGACGCGTCTTAACCCGCCTTGCTGACGATTTTGATTTCGACCATGCCGATTCCAAGCTCGCGGGGTGAGTGCCCAAGGATATTCCCTTCATTCGTGGACTGCGGGTCCGGCGGTACGATCACCAGGGTATTACTGCGCGAAGGATTCTCAAAGTGCAGCGTGTGCGTGCTCACGTCGTTTCCAAGCGTTAACGTCTGCTCCTGATCTCCCACGCGAACGGGGACGGGCTTGTTGGCATTGGGTCCATAAGCCCTGGCGGTGATCACCAGGTCGAACTGTTCCGGCAGCGGATGGGTGTACTCAATTTTCACCTCATTGCCCAGCTGCGCGTTTGACCAGCGTCCCCACGACTCCGGACGGGAGATGCCGCTAAACTGCTTCACCTCTTCGGGCGCGCCGGCCACGTTAAAGATAAAGCTGTCCGCTTTATAGCGGATGTCGTTGTCGACGATTTTCAGCATGTCGATGTTGTGCTGATAGCGAGCCGTATCAATCACCGTATCTTTAAAGGCGGTTTTGCCTTTCCACTGGGCTTTGTCGACATGCTGCACGGTTTGCTCCCCGCCAAGCTGGCCCTGAGAGACGCACCAGTCCGTAGAGAGCGCCAGCGGCTGCGACCAGAGCTGACCCATTTTGTAACACCGGTCAATCCAGACGAAGTTATCGCGAGGGGCGAAATCGGCCAGCTGGAAGCGCAGCGGCGCGGAATACTCGCTTTCCGGCAGCGGTTCGACGCGACTATCCGACACGCGCACCAGCAGCGGCAGGCGGAAATTGCTGCCGGAGAAGGCAACGGTGTTTTTATCCCGATCGACGGTGAAGTCTTTCATCTCTTTCGGGAAATTCCACAGGCGGATGATGTCGGGCTTCCAGGCGAGGATTTTTTCCTTCATGTTGAGGAACACTTCCGACAGGGATTGCCCCGACAGCGTGCTGCGCCCGAGGCCAATAAAGTTGTCGCCCCCCAGAATGTCCAGCACGGTTGCGCCGTTATCCATGGAGTTGCGTTTGGTGGCGATTAACTCCTGCTGCGGCTGGTCGCCGCGCAGCACGAAGAACAGGTTGCTGCGATCCTGCTTGCTGAGCTGGTCCCACGCGCTGTTTTTCATTGCCAGATGGTCAGACGATACGACGATGACGGTGTTTTTAAACCAGGGTGAGGCTTTGATTTTCTCGACCAGCGCGGCGATGTGCTCCTGGCTACAGGTCACCGCACTGAAAGACTTGTTATTTTTGCCGTCCACGTCATAGCTTTTTCGCTTACAGGTGCGCGAGACGAACCCGTCCGGATGGTGCGTATCTACCGTCAGCGCAAAGAGAGAAAAACGCTTCCCGGCGCGGGAAAGTTCCTCGAATTTCTTCCAGGTTTCGTCCAGCACCGTATCGTCATAGAAGCCCCAGTCGTTGCGGTAGGTGGGATCGGCAACCGTCGTTTTTAACTCTTCTGAGCCATACAGGTGGTCAAAACCGTGGGATTTCAGGAACACATCTTTTCCGGCAAAGCGCAGGTTTGCTCCCTGCATAAAGTAGTTTTCATAGCCGGAGTTTTTCAGTATATCGCCCAGGCAAATATTCTGCGGGAAGAACGTCGACATCGAGGCGGAGGCGTTGCCTTCAAAAGGTGCGAACAGCGGGATACCGCACTGGGAGGCCACCATCCCGGCGATAGTGTAATCCGTGCCGGGTAACTGCATGGTGTGGCTGAAATCGAGGCCTTCGTTTTTCAGCGCGCCCAGTTCCGGCGTGAGGTTCGGAAACGCATCGTTATCAAAGTAGGTGCGCTCCAGGCTTTCACCGTAGATGTAGACCAGGTTGAGCTTCGGGTTGGCGATCGTTTTCGACGGCTCTTTATAGTAGGCCACGAAGTCCGGATCGCCGTCGCGCGACTGGGATTTTACAAGCTCGGTGATCTGATGAAACGCGGGGCTGGCGTCGACGGAGGCCAGCGCCAGGAAAAGCGCCAGCAGGCTGTAGCCATGATGGTGAGGAAGATGGCGACGGCGGCGCAGCACCCAGGCGAGCGCGCCGAAAATCGTCACCAGCGCCACGATCAGTCCCAGCCCCGGAAGGATGTATTTACCTACTCCCGCGCCCGTCAGGCTGTTCGTCAGGGTGTAGAGCACAGCATCGTTAATGCCGTCGCCGGTGAAGTAATCGCTGGCGTATAAGGTAATGTTTAAAACGATAAAAATGCCGAGCACCACCAGCGTGGCGATAAACCACCAGGTGTTACGGCCGGCTTTCCAGGCATAAACGCCGACGGAAGCCAGAAAAAGGATAAGAGAGATGAATTCTGACAACAGCATATCCTCATGACGCCAGGTGCTTCGCTGGCTAACTGTTTATTTTTGGTAAGACAATGTAATGGCGATGTCGTTTAGCTGCAATTTTAGTGTCACGAAAGTGTGCTGTTGTTAGGATTTGGTTTATAAAATCGTTTTTATGAGGATGGTCGCATCCTGACAAACGGACGCTGAGACGATGGCAGGTAGGAAAAACGCTCATTTAACGCCGCGATGCAAGCCTATCGCATTAAACGCGGCGTGTTGTGGCAGAAAATGGGGCGGATCAGGAGATGAAATTAACGCCTTGTTTCAGCACCAGATCGCAGGCTTTGGTTTTCACCTGTTTTGCCAGGGCGGAGTTGCCAAGGGTGCTTAGGTTAAGCTGTTGGCCGTTTTGCGCGTTAAGCAGGCCCTGAATGCCGTCCATATAGCTGGTATCCGCTTTTTGCTCCTGCGTGTCGAGACCCAGTTTACCCAGCACCTGGTTTTTCACGTTTTGCGCGTCGGTCACCGAGGCCAGCTTTTGCTTAGCGCAATATTCCAGAATCCCCGCCGCGTTGTTCATCGTGCCCGCGCTCAGGCTCTGGGAACTGTTGCTCAGGAGGCTGGTGAGAGAAGAGGCCGAGAGCCCGCCCTGGGCGCTGCTGCTCTCTTTGGTCAGCTCATTCGCGGCGCTTGACAGGGACTCCTGCCACGAAGCCGCTTGTGCTGCGCCGGTAATCAGCAGCGCGCCTAAAAAGGTGCTGATAAGAATCTGTTTTTTCATAATGGCTTTCTCAAAAAGGTCCGTTTTGGGCCGGAAGGGGTTCCAGTATATACCTGCGCCCTGCTGGCGATTCCTGGAACTGTCTTAATACTCTTTGCCGGTGACGCGGCTGCGGTAACTGTCCCAGTCGAAGATGACATACAGACTGTTGCCAAGCTTCATGCGGTCCATGACGCGTTCGCCCAGTAAGCGGGTCATCTCGTCAATGTTGTGGTTCGTCAGCATGCCGGTGGGACGTTTGGACGAAGAGCGGCGATCGACTATCTGGTTGATGATGACCTTTTCATAACGGGATTCCGTCTGCACGCCAATCTCGTCGATGACCAGTAGATCGACATTGCTCAGATCGTTAAGCAGCTGCTCTTCGCTGGTTTCACGGTTGCTGAAGGTGTCTTTCATGGCGGACATAATATCGGCCACGGTGATGATGAGGACCGATTTGCCGCGCAGAAGCAGTTCGTTGCAGATGGCGGCAGCAAGATGGTTTTTGCCGGTGCCCGGCTTGCCGCTAAAAATGAAGCTGGCGATATTGCCGTCAAATTCATCCACGTACTGACGCGCGGCGGCGAGCGCGTTCATCTGCCCGGTGGTCTCAACTTTATAATTATCGAACGAGCAGTTCTGGTGCAGGGGGCGAATACCGGAGCGGTTAAAGGTGCGCTGCATTTTCATCGCCCGGTTTTCGCGGGCGAGCGCGGCGGCACGAATTTTACCTTGCTCCTTTTGCCACGCCAGCAGCTCTTCACCCGTGGTGAAGGCGGGCTTCACGTTGGCTGGCATCATTTTTTGCAGACGTTTCATCAGGTCGCCGACGTTCTTCATTTCGCACCTCGGAATCCACTCGGGATCTGTTTATCCGGTTCTGAAAACGTGTTGATATCGCGCTTAGGCTGGCCATTGTTACTGGCGCGGGTAATTTGAAGATGACGCGCGAGCTTTTGCTGCCACTGAATGTGGGTGAACACTTTGCCTTCCGCCTGCCACCAGGCGATAAACGCGGCGAGCTCTTCCGCGGTGGCTGGCTGAGTTAACGCAATGCCCCACAATGCTGCCTGCCGCTGAAAATCTGCGTCAGGCTGCCAGCCCGCGTACAGGACAAATTTGCCCATCGGAACGGTTAGCGGGGTATTAACCGGTTCTTCAAAAAACTGGTTATCCAGCGTGACGTCGCTTGCCGGACGTGACATCTGCGCTTCGATCTCCAGAAGCTGCGCCAGACGTTCCGGCGTGATTGCGTAAAACGCCGGCGTGTTGTCGGCAAAAACCGCAACCGTGCCGCCTTCGGCGTGGGTCAACACACCGCGTGGGTCGCGCATAAAGGCATCAATGCCAGCAATGCTGGTGGTCAGAATTCTGGAGGACATAACGCTTACTCAACTGATTACTACGGGCGTGATATGGGCTTATGGTAGCACAGAGAGGGGAGGGGATGGAGGGGATTCGCCCGGTGGCGCTGCGCTTACCGGGGCTACAGTCGTAGGCCTGAAAAGCGCAGCGCCATCAGGCAGTTATCACGCAATGATATTCAGCGTCACGTCGATGTTGCCGCGGGTCGCGTTAGAGTACGGGCAAACGATATGCGCCGCATCGACCAGCTTTTTGGCTTCCGCAGGATCCATACCTTCAACGTGGATATTCAGTTTTGCTTCGATACCAAAACCGGTCGGCAGCGGGCCGATACCCACTTCGCCTTCAATAAACGCCTCTTTTGGCAGGGTAAATTTGTCGCGAGCCGCCACAAACTTCATCGCGCCCAGGAAGCAGGCAGAGTAACCCGCAGCAAACAGCTGCTCAGGGTTCGTGACTTCTCCACCCATACCGCCCATCTCTTTGGGCACGCCCAGTTTAACGTCCAGAACGCCATCGGAAGAGGTCGCGCGGCCGTCACGGCCCCCGGTTGCTTTTGCTTTGGCGGTATAAACAACTTTTTCTAAAGACATGGCAGGTTCCTCATCTTACTTTTGTATGTGCTATTAAATAGCGTGCGATGTATGTAGGTAAATAAAAACGCGTAAAGTATAGCCTTACGCGCGTTGAATCTGTTGTCGCAAAAGTTCCAGCTGCTGCTTGAGCGCCAGCATGGTGTCGGTATCACACTGTGCGGCGCACCCCACCGCGTGTGGGATACCCAGTGCCTGCTGCTGAAGTTCACGTCCGGCTTCAGTCAGCGTGACGGCGACCTGACGTTCATCTTTACGCGAGCGGTGGCGGTTGATTAGCCCTGCGCTTTCCAGACGCTTCAGAAGCGGCGTCAGCGTTGCGGAGTCAAGGAACAGCCGTTCACCGATGTCCGACACCGTCACGTCATCCTGCTCCCACAGCACCAGCATCACCAGATATTGCGGGTAAGTCAGGTTTAGCGGCGCCAGCAGTTGCCGGTACAGCTTATTAAGCGCCAGATTTGCCGAATAGAGGGCAAAACAGAGCTGGTTATCCAGCAGGAGCGCAGCGGTCGTGTCGTTCGTTTTTGCGTTCATGAAATGAATATAGATTGTGCGCGATTTAATTGCAAGCAATTTTAGGGGCAGGTATAACGCAGCGCCACCTGAACGGCCATTTTACGGTAGTGCTGGCGCTGGGCCTGCTCGTCTGCACCCTCTTCAAACAGCAGGGTGAAGGTGTAGCTGTTGGCAACGTAGTGAAAGCTGAAGCTGCTGATCAGACGGTGAAGGTCGCGGGCGTCAACCGTCTGGCTGAAAAGCTGTTTTTCTTTGCCCCGGCGCAGGATGCCTTCCAGCAGGTCGAGCGCGCTGCGGTTGACCTGCCGCAGATAGTTTGACTGCTGCATAAAACGGCCGCGCTGCATGTTTTCCATGCAGATAATACGGATGTAATCCGGGTGGTCGGCATGATAGTCAAAGGTGGCTTCAACCAGATGGACCAGCGCTTCGACGGGAGGCATATCCGCCAGGCTAAGCGCCTTTTCACTGGCGCGAATTTGGGTGTAAACGTACTCCAGGACGAGCAGGTAGAGATTTTCTTTGTTTTTAAAATGGTAAACGACCATGCGTTTGGTGGTACCTGCTTTCTCCGCGATCTGCTCCATGCGGGCGCCATTCAGTCCAAATTCGGCAAACAGCGCGATAGCGCTCTGAAAAATTTTCTCTTTCAGGCTCGATTCTTCACTGTGATCGGGGTGTTCGCTGCCAGAGTTAGCCACATCCTTTCCTTATTTTTACCAAACGGACCAGAAAGATTATCTCCACGGCAGCGAAATAACACAAATATCAAACGCGCGGGCGTTTGCGGTAGAGCCATAGCCCGGGTATCGACAGCCCGATAGAGAGCGCACCGACGATGGAGGACGCCTTAAGAAAGTTGCTAAGGAGAAGAATCATCTGCGGCTCGGTGTAGCCAAAATGGCTGATTTTCACCGCGGAAATCATCGCCGTATAGGCAGATATGCCAGGGAACATCGGGATAACGGCGGCGACGGTGAACACTTTCGGATGCGCCAGATACCAGCGCGACCACTGAATACCGATGCTGCCGACCAGCATAGAGGCGATAAACGTCGACCATTCGATGTTAAAGCCCGCCGTCATCATCACCATTCGCGAGCCGTGGCCAATTGCGCCCAGCAGCGCACACCACGGCAGAGCGCGTTGCGGAACGTTAAATACCATCGCAAAGCCGACGGCAGGAATGGCCGCCAGGGCCATGTCCTGTGCCAGCGCCAGCAGAAAATCTATTACGCCCATCCTCGTAACCCCCACAGCGTCATCGCCATCACCACGCCGATGCAGGTCGCCAGCGTCAGCAGGCTGGCGATAGCCCAGCGTGCCAGCCCGGTATTGATGTGCCCTTTAAACATGTCGGCAACGGCGTTAATCAGCGGGAAGCCCGGCACCAGCAGAAGCACGCTGGCGGCCATCGCAATCGTCGGGGTAGCGGCAAACTGCGGCAGGCGCAGCAGCAGGCCAGACACCGTAGTGGCAACAAACGCGGTAATGCAGAAGTTAATTTGTGGGTGCAGCTGCCGGTGCGTCAGCAGCTGGCGCACGTACATGGCGATGCTGCTGGCGAAAAAGGTGACGATCGCGCCGTCCCAGCCGCCTTTATTGAGCTTACAAAAACAGGCGCATGACAGCCCCACCATGAGCACGACCAGCCAGCGTGGATAACGTAATGGCTTGATTTGGTTAAAACGTTTTTCAATCTCCTTGAGATCGAGAAGCTTATGCTCAGCCAGGATGACGATGTGCTGGACCTCGGTTACAACGTGCATATTAATGCCGCGGTCGTGATTTTTACGGGTGGACGTAAGACACTGCCCGTCTTTAATGGTGGTCAGCACAATGGCGTTGGACGAGATAGCGCTCTCAACGCTGTCCATCCCCAGCGCCAGCCCCAGCCGGGTTGAGAGCTCCTCGACCAGCGCGCTTTCCGCGCCGTGCTGGAGCAGAAAAAGACCGCACTGAATACAGAGCCGCGTGATAGCACGCTGCGTTGACCGATCTGCCTGCATGTATTATCCCGAAGATAAGGTGAATAGTTGCCGGTTGGCCCGTAATGCCTACTTTTAGCACAAAGTGCAGTGGCTCTTGCTGTGGGTCAGATCAAGGTTTATGCAAACAGTTACCCCCCTCGTCACGACGACTTACAGGATTAATTTATTAATACGATGAATTAGTAATTTGAAATAATAAAATATTTGTATTTAGAAATTCTAATTTTATTTTGTTGTTATTTTAATGTCTGCACAATTAAATTGATTTGCGCTTTGTGAGATATTAGCGCTGTTTTAGGCATTTCCTAAACTAAGAACATATCTCATCTTCTGCTTGTATTAATCTTTTTATACTCAGGGAAGAAAATATTTATACCTTGGTGTGTTTTACATGACGCACCGAAGGAAAATGGACACGGAGGGTCTATGTTGTCGTTGCCTGGTAAGCATGGCGTTGTCATTAGCCGGATACCCGTCATGCAGAATGGGTTAGGGGACGTGATGGCACGTCATTTCCCCGATTTTGAATTGACCTACTGCCGCTCACTGCAGGAGTTAACCCTGCTTCAGTTGCGCCGCGCAGATGTGATTATCGCCGACGTTTCAGGCGAATACAGGAACCCACGGGGTACGCTCGAAGAGTATTACCGCTTACTGAACCAGTACCGGGAAATCCACTGGATCTTTTTGGTCTCCCGGCCGTTTTACCCTATTGCCGTTGAGCTGCTTATGCGGCCGGAAAGCACGCTGCTTTCTGATATGGAACCTATCGAAGGTGTCGTTAACGCTATCCGGGCAGGGAGTGAACGCGCAGAACGGATAAGCCAGACGTTATTAACCCCAGAACCTGAGGAAAGTGAGGATGACGAAGAACACTTTATTGCGCTCACGCACTCAGAACGTAAGGTGCTTCGCCTGTTAGGCAAAGGGTGGGGGATTAACCAAATCGCTACGTTGCTTAAAAAGAGCAATAAAACGATCAGTGCGCAGAAAAACAGTGCGATGCGAAGGCTCTCATTGCGGAGTAATGCCGATATGTACGCCTGGATCAACAGTACACAGGGAATGAGAGAGCTGAGTTTAATGTCAGCCTATGGAGAGTTCGAGGAATGGAAAAAACCGATTCAACAAGACATATCGCCATCATCGAAAATTGCTCGATGAGTGCGGTCGGGCTGCAGAATCTTTTTACGCAGCCTGAACTCAGCCAATATCAACTGCACCTGTTTAATGATTTTGATGGCTTTAAGAAAGTACTGCAACACGTGAATTTTTTCTCGCTGATCTATTCGCTTTCCGATGCGCGAGAAGAACGACGTAACTGCCTGGCGCATCTGCGGGATCTCGCGTTTACGCATAGCCATATTCAGCGCATTATCCTGGTCTCGGATGAGATGGAGGCGAGGTTGATTAGCCATCTTTCGCCTTCACGTCTTCACGGTGTGGTCAGTAAATCGGTGACCCTTGAACACCTGCTGAAGGAGTTAGTGGTATTGTTGAGCGAAACGCTGCGCATTAATGACAATATGCTTAACCACTGGTACTGCAGTCAGAACCGGATGTTAAGCCCAACGGAAAGAGCAATTTTACGTTATATGTCATGCGGATATTCCATTCCCGAAATCGCGGCGCAGCTTGAACGCAATATCAAGACTATTCGCGCGCATAAGTTTAATGCGATGGTGAAGCTAGGGGTGAATTCTGACGTAGGATTGCTTGATGCAGCGGATATTCTTACCCATCTTCCGGTTAGAGAACCGAGAACTGTGGGGCTAAGCAAACCGACATTTTTGTAACCTGTGCCTTTTGCGCGCCAGATGTGCCCTGGCGCGTCATTCAGATGCACACATCAACCCACTTTGCTGAAGTCAGCTCTGCCATTCTGTCCGGAGAAATACGTACGGCACTATGGATAGCGCCAGCGGCGGGGAGCACTTCAGCGTATTGTTTTAAAGAGATATCGCAGTAAACCGCAAGTGGGTTTTCAAGCCCAAACGGGCAGACGCCACCAACGGGATGACCCGTCACGGTAACCACTTCATCACTGCTGAGCATGCGTGCTTTCGCGCCAAACGTGTCTTTCAGTTTTTTGTTATCCAGACGCGCATCACCCTTCGCCACCACCAGAATCACCTCATTTTTAACCTTCAGCGATAGGGTTTTGGCGATTTGTCCCGGCTCTACACGGTGGGCGGCAGCAGCCAGCGCAACGGTAGCCGTACTCTGGCTAAGTTCTATTACCTCTATTTCCGGCGCGTTGTCGGCAAAAAACTGCTGTACGGACTGCAAACTCATTGTTTCCTCCTGACAAATATCCTGCGTAATCTGTCATAAGAATTTATGCTCTGTAAATATCTCTTAAGTAACAAATATCCAGGATGGCTGATTTCTGGATCCTCTTCACAATCACAGAAACCGGTTACAGTAACCGGTTGCAGAGCGTGATGCGTAGATTAATACTGAGTATGTAACGTCCCCTGTATCCAATAATAAGAGCCAATTATGAAACCATTTCGTCTGAGCAGTACCGCTGGTACGCAAGCCAGCAAGGTTGTGAAGCTGATTTATGGAACAACGTGCGGCGCGAGCGCGCCTGTAATAAACGTCTGACAGGAGATCAATCATGTCTGCCAACCATGCTGCGTTTAATCTGATATTCCGTTTCGTTGAAAATTACGTGAGCCCGATTGCCGGGCGGATCTCGTCCCAGCGTCATGTCATGGCTATCCGTGATGGGTTCATCTCTGCGATGCCGTTCATGATTGTGGGTTCATTTTTATTAGTGTTTGCTTACCCGCCGTTTTCGCCTGATACCACCTGGGGTTTCGCGCGCGCCTGGCTGGATATGGCGAAGCAGTTTGAAGGCCAGATCCTGACGCCGTTTGATATGACGATGGGCATTATGTCCATTTATATCTGCGCGGCCATCGCCTATAACCTTGGCAAACATTATGTCAAAACGCACCAGTTGGATCCGTTCATGTGCGCCATGCTGTCGCTGATGGCGTTTCTGCTGGTTGCCGCCCCGAAAACCAAAGGCACGCTTCCCGTCGACAGCCTGGGTGGAACGGGTATTTTTACCGCCATTCTGGTGGCGATTTACTGCGTTGAAATGATGCGTTTCCTGAAGGCGCATAACATCGGTATTCGCCTGCCGGACCAGGTGCCGCCGATGATCAAAAATTCCTTTGACCTGCTGATTCCGGTGCTGGTGGTGGTGTTAACGCTTTATCCGCTGAGCCTGGTGATTCAGTCTCAGTTTGACATGCTGATCCCGCAGGCAATTATGTCCATCTTCAAGCCTCTGGTTTCCGCGGCGGATTCACTGCCCGCGATCCTGCTGGCGGTGTTGATTGGTCATTTGCTGTGGTTCGCCGGGATCCACGGGGCGGCTATTGTCTCCGGGATGCTGCAGATGTTCTGGCTGACTAACCTCGGAGCGAACCAGACCGCGCTGGCTGCCGGCCATCCTCTGCCACATATTTTTATGGAAGCCTTCTGGACGTTCTTCATCGTGATTGGCGGGTCGGGTGCGACGATGGGTCTGGTGATTTGCTATCTGCGCAGCCGTTCAGCGCATTTACGCTCTATTGGCCGATTGAGCGTGGTGCCCAGCTTCTTCAACATCAATGAACCCGTTATCTTCGGTACGCCGATTGTAATGAACCCGGTGTTCTTTATTCCGTTCCTGCTAGCCCCGATGGTTAACGCCGTGCTGGCCTGGGCGGCGATGACGTTTGATCTGATTGGTCGTGTTATTTCAGTTGTTCCCTGGACGGCACCGGCACCGATAGGCGCAGCATGGGCCCTGGGCTGGGATTTCCGCGCGGCTATCCTGGTTGTGGTTCTCGCCTGCGTGTCGGCAATCATCTACTACCCGTTCTTCAAAGTGTACGAGAAGCAGCTGCTGGAGCAGGAAGCGGAAGAAGCACAGCGTAATGGGGAAGAGGACAATCAGCAGGTGGCTTAAAGACGTTGTGCCGGGTGGTGGCTGCGCCTTACCCGGCCTACGAGTCGAGGTTTTTGTAGGCCCGGTAAGCGAAGCGTCACCGGGCAATTCACTGCACTACTTTAGCGCGCAATCCCCGCACTGCTTAACGTCCGGCAGGCGATAGCGCTGGCAGCAGGTACGACGCACCAGAAGCCCGTCACGGAGCACAACGGTACGGAATAACGGATTATCGCGACCATCGGAAAGCTGTTTGGCAAAGAAGCAGGACTGGCGCAGGGCCTCCACTTTCTCATCGCCAAGCAGCGGCTTCATTTCTGTTAAATACCAGTGAATTAAATACCCGGTATTACTCCAGATAAGCTTCCCGTTGATCTCGCCCGTTGCTTCAAGTGCCTCTACCACTGGGATCAGGGCCTGGATGACAAGCTGTTCCAGACGTTCCTGAGCAGAGAACTGCTCTGCGCCGCGATCTTCGTGCAGATCAATCCAGAAGCAGGCTGCTCGGCCAGTTTCGTGGAACTCGACGTGAAAATGATCCGGGGAGAGCGCCAGCATGCTCTTTTGGGTTAATACCGCCAGCATGAGCGGGGGAACCATCAGCCCGATATACCACTGTGCCCACAGGGAAAGCAGAGGTTTATTTTCCCGCGTTAGGCTCGGCTGATTGCGATAGATATGGTCGGAATAGGTTGCAAGCAGCGACTGCAGCGTAGAGGGCTGCTGCCACTCAGCGAGCGTCATGGCGTGGTGCGGGGGCGCTTCATCAAGCCTGATAAAGTCCAGCAAGTGGGCGCGCGTCTTAGCAATCTTGTCCCGTATGGCATCCGCAAGCGACGCATTCCCGCTGGTGAGGGGCGCTCGCCAGAGGAGTGGTTCAACGATGTGTGCGGTATGCGTAGCCATAGTTGAGATAGAAATCTAAATGATAATGATTGCCAATCCTAACTATTGCTCATACCAATGGCAAGACTTTTGTCCTGATTAACCGAAGACGCGTTTAAGCGGTTTGTAGCTCTTCACTCAGCAGAATGTTATTGCGACCTAAATGCTTTGCTTCATAGAGGGCTCTGTCCGCTCTCTCCAGAGCGCTTTCCACGTCCTCGTTTTCGAAAATGGCAATACCGATGCTGATGGTGACATTGGTGGCGACGCTTTCGTTGAACAGATGGGGGATTTTCAAATCATAGACTTTCTGACGGATCCGCTCTGCCGTATGGCGGGCGTGTTCAAGTGAAATATTCGTCAGCAGCACCATGAACTCTTCCCCACCGAAACGCGCCACAATATCGCGCGAACGGACGGCATCACGAATTGCCGCCGAGACGCGCTTCAGCGCCTGGTCACCCATCATATGGCCATAATGGTCGTTATAGGCTTTGAAGTGGTCGATATCCATCAAAAGAACAAAATGTTCGCCGTTTTCTACCGCCGGCAGGTTCTCCAGACGGCTCTGCAGGCCGCGACGATTATAGAGCCCGGTTAGCGGGTCCATCATACTGAGATCGGTCAGAGTTTCCCGTTCTTCCAGCAGGCGAGAGAGCAGCTCCTGGGCGAAGCGATCGTTGCGCCGTTGCAAAATGTTATGAATAGCAATAGCCACCACAGGAAGTGCGAAAGAATAGGACATTCTTAGCCATATATCCTGGTCACTTAACCACAGGCAGACAATAAAGGCGGGGAGCGAGTGCAGCGTAAATGCTTTGATATTACTGGCGAAGGCCAGTGTTCCGATAAAAAGCACCGTGAGTAAAGCTATTATCAAATACATCGCCTGGTCATGGGTAATTAGCGAAAATTTCGAATCTATTTGCCAGGCCCACAAAATACCAAAGATTGCTGAAACGGCAGGAATATTTATCTTCCGCGCGCGCTTTTTCCAGTGCCAGACGAACAGGCCAGTACTGATCGCGAAAATAGCAATCAGAGGGGCAGAAAACACGCGTACAGAATAGAGCGGGTTTGTTACCGAGAACACGGCTGACGTTGCGTTCAGAAATAAAAATAAACGTAACGATAATTGATATTTTCTTTGAACCAAAGACCGCCAGGATTGTGATGTCATAGTCGTGCGTTTTTATTAAAACTTAATTAAAACAGATGAATAGGTGTGGTTTCGCACTTAATTATGCAAAAAACTCAAAGCGTAATTATAAGAAAAAGTTTATGTGTAGTTAACAGGTGAGCAATTTATCACCTTAGGAAATTTCTGTCATTCTACATAAGGAGAAAGGGCGATTTTTTTTGCTTCACTGCGCTGACAAATGATAATTTTTATCATATGATATTGTTTATCATTATCGTTATGAAAGGGCGATGTATGTTGAACAGGGCGCTGGGAAGTGCATGGGGAGTATTACTGCCGGGCGTAATCCTTGGCGGTTTGATGTTTGCCGATCTCTCCATCGAAAGCTGGAAGGCTATCATTGTGTCAGGGCTGCTGATGACGTCAGGCATGATCTGGCACAAGCACCTACGCCATTATGTGTTACTGCCATCATGCGTCGCATTAGTCAGCGCAATTCTGGTGATAATGATGAGTTTGAAATAACAGGGAAAATAAGAGGTATTACAGAAGGGAGATAAGATAATTGGTGCGAGGGGGGGGACTCGAACCCCCACATCCGTAAGGACACTAACACCTGAAGCTAGCGCGTCTACCAATTCCGCCACCTTCGCATACCATCGATACTGTAAAAGTATCGTAACCACGGAGGCGCATTCTAGATGTTTTCAGCTTTACGTCAACAGAAAAGTGCGCGCCTTTTATTGATTGCTGCAAAAATGGACGGAATTGCGACGCCTGCTTGCCGGATGGCGCTGGCGCTTATCCGGCCTGCATTGTATGGCGAATTATTTTTTTGCCTGACGCGTCATCACGGTGCGGTAGACCTTAAAGCGGCCCGTCTGGGCGATCACTTCGTTGAAGCCGAAGGTTTCGTCCAGCACTTTCGGGTACGCCAGGAAGGCGTTCGCCACGATGCGCAGCTCGCCGCCGCTGTTGAGGTGACGAGTCGCGCCACGGATCAGGGTTTGCGCAGCTTCGAGGCTGGTTTCCATCCCGTCGTGGAACGGCGGGTTAGAGATGATCATGTCAAAGCGGCCGGTGACGTCAGAGAAGACGTTGCTGGCAATCACGTCGCCTTCAATGCCGTTGGCCGCAAGCGTTGCGCGGCTGGCTTCTACCGCCGGGGCGCTCACGTCACACAGGGTTAAACGCACTTTTGGTGAATGGCTGGCAAGCACCGTTGAAAGCACGCCCGCGCCGCAGCCCACGTCCAGCACTTTGCCTTTGGTGTGCGGTGTCAGGGTGGAGAGCAGCAGCTTGCTGCCCGTATCCAGCGCGTCACGGCTGAAGACACCCGGCAGGGTTTTGATGGTCAGGCCGTCAAGCTGGTACTCGTCCCAGTATGCCTGCGCATCAAACGTTGTCTGTTTTTCCAGACGGCCATGATACAGACCGCAGCGACGCGCGCTGTCGACTTTGGTCAGCGGCGCGTAGGCTTCCAGCATCTGCTCGGCGCTACGGACACCGCTGCGGTTTTCACCGACCACGAAAATATCGCAGCCAACCGGCAGCAGGGAGAGCAGGTTCATCAGCTGGAACTGGGCTTCCGGCTTGTTCTTCGGCCAGTAGTAGATCAGCGTATCGCAGTCGGCAATATCGCTCTGCTCCGCCACCAGGCTGAAGCGTGCGCGCTCGCCCATCTGGCGGCTCAGCACCTGCCAGTGGTGGTAGTATTGGGTGTGGGCACGGCTTTCATCACAGTCGAAACGCGCGGGCAGGTCATCCTGCATATCTCCGGCAAACAGAATACGGCTTTCTTCGAAATCATCACTGTGACGCAGCAAGACTTCACTTGCCGGGGTAAATGCAGACATGAATTGTTCCTCAATAAACTCAGGCGGGGATTATAGTAGGTAGATGGCGCACTTTCGACACATTTGCTATATTTGCGCGCCTGAGAGACAGGAGTTATCCCTATGACATCCCGACGAGACTGGCAGTTGCAGCAACTGGGCATCACCCAGTGGGCTTTGCGTCGCCCGACGGCGTTGCAGGGCGAAATCGCCATCTCCATCCCCGCGCACGTTCGGCTGGTGATGGTGGCGGAAGAACTGCCTGCCCTGAATGAGCCCCTGATCGGTGATGTCCTTCGCAGCCTGAAGCTAACGCCCGACCAGGTCTTACAGCTGACGCCGGAACGGGTTGCCATGCTTCCTCCTGATAGCCGCTGTAACAGCTGGCGCATCGGAGAGACAAACGACATCTCTCTTCAGGGGAGCCAAATCAGCTCACCAGCGCTGGACGAGCTGATAGCCAATCCAAAGGCGCGCAGCGCGCTATGGCAACAAATCTGCGAATATGAACACGATTTCTTCCCTCACGACGCCTGACCTGACTGCAGCGTTCGCGATTGAAACACGCGCCCACGCCTTTCCGTGGAGCGAAAAAACGTTTGCCAGCAATCAGGGCGAGCGCTATCTGAACTACCGTCTGGACGTTGACGGCACCCTGGCCGCGTTTGCCATCACGCAGGTGGTTCTTGACGAGGCGACGCTGTTTAACATCGCCGTCGACCCGGCGTTTCAGCGCCGTGGGCTGGGCAGAGAACTGCTTGAGCATCTCATTCGTGAGCTCGAAACCCGCGACGTTTTCACCCTGTGGCTGGAGGTGCGCGCGTCGAATGTCGCCGCCATCGCGCTCTATGAAAGCTTAGGCTTTAACGAGGCGACAGTCCGACGTAACTACTACCCCACCGCAGAGGGACGTGAAGACGCCATTATCATGGCTCTGCCAATTGGATAACGAATATAAGGTTGTAACGATGAAATGGGACTGGATTTTCTTTGATGCCGACGAAACGCTGTTTACGTTTGACTCGTTCGGCGGCCTACAGCGGATGTTTCTCGACTATAGCGTGACCTTCACCGCCGAAGATTTTCAGGACTATCAGGCGGTGAACAAGCCGCTGTGGGTGGATTACCAGAACGGTGCCATCACTGCGTTACAACTTCAGCACCAGCGATTTGACGTCTGGGCGGAGCGCTTAAAGGTCAGTCCGGGGACGCTGAACGAGGCTTTCCTTAACGCCATGGCCGATATCTGTGCGCCCCTGCCGGGCGCGGTTTCCCTGCTGAATGCGTTGAAAGGCAAGGTAAAACTGGGGATCATCACCAACGGTTTTACCGCCCTGCAGCAGATCCGCCTTGAGCGCACCGGCCTGCGCGATCATTTCGATGCGCTGGTGATCTCCGAAGAGGTTGGGGTGCCGAAACCGGATCCGCGAATTTTCGATTATGCGCTGGGGCAGGCCGGTAATCCCGACCGCGATCGCGTGCTGATGGTGGGTGATACCGCAGAGTCTGATATTCTTGGCGGTATGAAGTCAGGTTTGTCGACCGTCTGGCTGAATGCGCATGGCCGCGTGAAGCCTGAAGGCATCAAGCCAACCTGGACCGTCACGTCATTGACCGAACTGGAGCAACTCCTGTGTAAACAATGATTGCCTGCCCCCCGTTGATGGGTAAAATAGCCGCAATTTTGTATTCCATGATGCGTGGCGTGCTGCCACGCTTATAAAAGAAGATTTAATTATGACGTTGTCTCCTTATCTGCAAGAGGTGGCCAAGCGCCGTACTTTTGCCATTATCTCGCACCCGGATGCCGGTAAAACGACCATCACCGAGAAGGTGTTGCTGTTCGGACAGGCGATCCAGACTGCGGGTACCGTTAAAGGCCGTGGCTCCAGCCAGCATGCAAAATCTGACTGGATGGAGATGGAAAAGCAGCGTGGTATTTCGATTACCACCTCCGTGATGCAGTTCCCGTATCACGACTGCCTGGTGAACCTGCTGGACACCCCGGGGCACGAAGACTTCTCCGAAGATACCTACCGTACCCTGACGGCGGTGGACTGCTGTCTGATGGTGATCGACGCCGCGAAGGGTGTAGAAGATCGTACCCGCAAGCTGATGGAAGTTACCCGTCTGCGCGATACGCCGATCCTCACCTTTATGAACAAACTCGACCGTGACATCCGTGACCCGATGGAGCTGATGGATGAAGTGGAAAACGAGCTGAAGATCGCCTGTGCGCCAATCACCTGGCCAATTGGCTGCGGTAAGCTGTTCAAAGGGGTTTATCACCTCTATAAAGACGAAACTTACCTGTATCAGACCGGTAAAGGCCACACCATTCAGGAAGTGCGCATTGTGAAAGGTCTGGACAACCCGGATCTCGATGCCGCCGTTGGCGAAGAGCTGGCCGCGCAGCTGCGCGACGAGCTGGAGCTGGTGAAGGGTGCGTCTCACGAGTTCGACAAAGAACTGTTCCTGAGCGGCGAAATTACCCCGGTCTTCTTCGGTACCGCGCTGGGTAACTTCGGCGTTGACCACATGCTGGACGGTCTGGTGGAGTGGGCACCTCAGCCGATGCCGCGTAAAACCGACACCCGCGAAGTGGAAGCGAAGGAAGAGAAGTTCACCGGCTTCGTCTTTAAAATTCAGGCCAACATGGACCCGAAACACCGCGACCGCGTGGCCTTCATGCGCGTGGTGTCCGGTAAGTATGAGAAGGGCATGAAGCTGCGCCAGGTGCGCATCGGTAAAGATGTCGTGATTTCCGACGCGCTGACCTTTATGGCGGGCGACCGTTCGCACGTTGAAGAGGCATATCCGGGCGACATCATCGGTCTGCACAACCACGGTACGATCCAGATCGGCGATACCTTCACCCAAGGCGAGATGATGAAGTTCACGGGTATTCCGAACTTCGCACCGGAGCTGTTCCGTCGCATTCGTCTGCGCGATCCGCTGAAGCAGAAACAGCTGCTGAAAGGCCTTGTTCAGCTCTCTGAAGAGGGTGCCGTCCAGGTGTTCCGTCCAATCGCCAACAACGATCTGATTGTCGGCGCGGTCGGTGTGCTGCAGTTCGACGTGGTGGTTGCGCGCCTGAAGAGCGAGTACAACGTGGAAGCGATTTACGAATCGGTCAACGTGGCGACCGCGCGCTGGGTTGAGTGTTCTGACGTGAAGAAATTCGAAGAATTTAAGCGTAAGAACGAAATTCAGCTGGCGCTCGATGGCGGCGACAACCTGACCTATATCGCGCCAACGATGGTCAACCTGAACCTGACGCAGGAACGTTATCCAGACGTTCAGTTCCGCAAAACGCGCGAACACTAATCCCCTCCCGGAGCACGGCAATCGCCGTGCTTTTCTTTTATTCCTGTCTTATTAGTCCCTTGCGGAATGTTCTTAATTCACCGCAATTTCACGCTATTCGCGCGTTTTTTACTCAATTCTGAAAGCGGCATTGTGAGAGTGATCTATATTTAACTCAGTGTTTAGCACCGGGCATGGATGAATTAACTGTTCAATGCATGTCGATTGGTTCTCCATTTCACCCGTGTGTTTATTCGCGATATATAAAACTACTAAGGAAGTATTTAGCCCGAATAACGGGTAAAACACAGGAATACATCGATGAATATGACAAGACTGAAGATTTCTAAAACTCTGCTGGCTGTAACACTGGGTAGCGTTCTGGTTAGCGGTTCCGCCCTGGCGGAAAGCAGCACCATGGATAAAGCACAGTCCACGGCCGACACCGCAGGGCAAAAAATCGATAGCTCTATGAATAAAGTCGGTAATTTCATGGACGACAGCTCTATCACAGCAAAAGTGAAAGCCGCACTGGTGGATGATGAAGCCATCAAGAGCACCGATATTTCCGTTAAGACCGACAAAAAGGTCGTTACCCTGAGTGGCTTTGTTGAAAGCCAGGCCCAGGCCGAACAGGCTGTGAAGGTGGCGAAGGGTGTCGAAGGTGTCGCATCCGTGAGCGATAAACTGCACGTTCGCGACGGTAAAAACGCCTCGGTGAAAGGTTATGCCGGTGATGCCGCTACTACCAGCGAAATCAAAGCTAAACTGTTAGCAGATGACATCGTGCCGTCTCGTAAGGTGAAAGTGGAAACCACCGATGGCGTGGTTCAGCTTTCCGGTACGGTTGATTCACAGGCGCAAAGTGAACGCGCCGAGTCAATTGCGAAAGCCATTGATGGTGTTAAAAGCGTTAAAAACGATCTGAAAACGAAGTAATTCTGGACCATTCGCCCGTAAGGTTTAACCCTGCGGGCGAAATAAGAACGACTCTGGAAAAACGCCGGTGAGTGACCTGAGCGCTCACGTTTAGCGGCCGACATTAACTATGGTAAAGGAGAAGCTTATGTTTCGTTGGGGCATTATATTTCTGGTTATCGCGTTAATTGCCGCCGCATTGGGCTTTGGTGGTCTGGCAGGTACAGCGGCATGGGCAGCTAAAATTGTCTTCGTCGTCGGTATTATTCTGTTCCTGGTCAGCCTGTTTACGGGTCGTAGACGTCCGTAGCAAACGCAATATTCCTTCAACAAAATAAAGCCAGTCACTGCGACTGGCTTTTTCTTATTTGCGTTACAGGTCGGGTGCGTTACTGTGGAGTGATAAAATAATCAAAACAGGAAAGCAGAGGTGGGGCAACGAATTCCCGTTACGCTCGGCAATATTGCGCCGCTGACGTTAAAACCGTTTAGTGCGGGTCAACTCGCACTGGTCTGCGAGGGGGGAGGACAGCGCGGCATTTTCACCGCCGGCGTGCTGGATGAATTTATGCGCGCGCAGTTCAACCCGTTTGACCTCTACTTCGGCACGTCCGCCGGGGCGCAGAATCTCTCTGCCTATGTCTGTAACCAGCCCGGCTACGCGCGAAAAGTGATCATGCGCTTCACCACGGCGAAAGAATTTTTTAACCCGGTGCGCTTCGTGCGCGGCGGCAACCTGATCGATCTCGACTGGCTGCTGGAGTCGACCTCCAGCCAGATGCCGCTGGCCATGGATACCGCTGCCCGCCTGTTTGATAGCGGCAAAGAATTCTGGATGTGCGCCAGCCGGGGGGATGACTATTCGCCGGGCTATTTCTCACCGCAGAAGGAGAACTGGCTCGACATCATCCGCGCCTCCAGCGCCATTCCCGGTTTTTATCGTACCGGCGCGCTGCTGGATGGCATCAGCTATCTGGACGGCGGCATCAGTGACGCGGTGCCGGTGCAGGAAGCCGCGCGACGCGGGGCGAAAACTATCGTGGTGATCCGTACCGTTCCGTCGCAAATGTATTACACCCCCCAGTGGTTTAAGCGGATGGAGCGCTGGCTGGGCGACAGCAGCCTGCAGCCGCTGGTGAACATCGCGAAGCAGCATGAAACCACCTACGGCGCGATGCAGCGCTTTATTGAAAAACCCCCGGGCAAGCTGCGCATCTTTGAAATTTATCCGCCTAAGCCGCTGCTGAGTATGGCGTTGGGCAGCCGGCTGCCTGCGTTGCGTATGGATTACAAAACGGGGCGGCTGTGCGGGCGTTACTTCCTGGCGACCGTCGGGAAAATGCTGGCCGAGCAACCGCCTCTGCATCGCCATAAACGCATTATTACGCCACCTGCAATTGTCGCCAATGACGCCCTGACCATGCCGCTGGTGGACATTCCGCAGGCGAATGACGCTTTACTGGATAACGAGGATCTGGCGTGACGCACCGCTTTGTTGATACCCACTGCCATTTTGATTTCCCGCCGTTTACGGGGAATGAAGCGCAAAGCATTGTGAAAGCTGCCGAAGCCGGCGTGCAGGCCATCATTGTGCCGTCGGTTGAAGCGGCCTATTTTACCCGCGTGCTGGATCTTTCCGCGCGATACTCCGCGCTTTATGCCGCGCTCGGCCTGCATCCGATTGTGATTGAGCGCCATCGTGATGAGCATCTTGAAGAGCTGGATCGGGTGCTGCAACGTGCAGGAGAGAAACTTGTCGCCATCGGCGAGATCGGCCTCGATCTCTATCGCGAAGATCCGCAGTTTGAACGCCAGCAGACGATCCTCGACGCGCAGCTTCGGCTGGCAAAACGTCACGATCTGCCGGTGATCCTCCACTCCCGACGCACTCATGACAAACTGGCGATGCACCTGAAGCGCATCGACCTGCCGCGAAGAGGCGTAGTGCATGGTTTTTCCGGCAGCCTGCAGCAGGCGCAGCGTTTTATTGAACTGGGCTATAAAATTGGCGTCGGTGGCACCATCACCTATCCGCGCGCCAGTAAAACCCGTGACGTAATGGCGCAGCTGCCTCTCTCTGCGCTGTTACTGGAAACGGATGCCCCCGATATGCCGCTGAATGGTTTTCAGGGGCAGCCGAATCGCCCGGAACAGGCGGCGCGGGTATTTGACGTGCTGTGCGAATTGCGTCAGGAACCTGAAGAGGTCATTGCCAGCGCGCTGCTCGAAAATACCCGTTCGGTTTTTGGCATCACGCTATAGATAAAGCGCTGGACGAATCACCGTTATCTTCTGTTTTTCCAGCGCCCGCGCCAGCGGTTCAATATCCTCCTGCGTGGCGCTGCGCCATGACGCCGCCTCGCCGTAGACCCCGTGTGCATGAAACGCGTTAATACGCACCGGAACATTCCCCAGCTCGAGGATGAACGCGATCAACGGTTTGATATGTTCCAGATAATCACACTGTTCCGGGATGACCAGCAAGCGGAGCTCCGTCAAACGGTGACGGTCTGCCAGCCAGCGAATACTCTCCTTAATCTGCGGGTTTACGCGTCCGGTCAGGGAGCGGTGATGTTGATTCCCCCACGCTTTGAGATCCAGCATTGCGCCATCCAGCACCGGCAGCAGTTTTTGCCAGCCGGTTTCGCTTAGCAGACCGTTGCTGTCTACCAGGCAGGTTAAATGATGTAGCTCAGGATCGGTTTTGATCGCGGTAAACAGGGCGATCAAAAACGGCAGTTGGGTTGTGGCTTCGCCGCCGCTCACGGTGATCCCTTCGATAAAGGGCGCGGATTTACGGACCTGAACGAGGATCTCGTCGACGCTCAGGCGGTGCGCCATGGGCGTGGCCTGCTGCTGGCACAGGCGCAGGCAGGTGTCGCACTGGTGGCAGTGACTCTCCTGCCACCAGACGCGTCCGGCCTGAATGGTCAGCGCGTCGTGCGGGCAGTGGGGCACGCAGTCCCCGCAGTCGTTGCAGCGCCCGATGGTCCACGGGTTGTGGCAGGTTTTGCAGCGCAGGTTGCAGCCCTGCAGGAACAGCGCCAGGCGGCTGCCCGGCCCGTCCACGCAGGAGAAGGGGATGACCTGACTAACTAAAGCGCATCTGCTGTTCATGGCTTATCACGCGCGGCTGACGTTCCAGAATACGGGTATTGCGTGCGGCCTCTTCCCCCAGCCACGTGGTGTTCGTTCTTGAACCCGCTTCCCGGTATTTCTCCAGATCCGACAAGCGAACCATATAGCCGGTCACGCGTACCAGATCGTTACCGGCCACATTCGCGGTGAACTCACGCATACCGGCCCTGAACGCACCCAGGCAAAGCTGAACCACCGCCTGCGGATTGCGTTTTACCGTCTCATCCAGCGTTAAAATATCGCTGATCCCGGAATGATAGTGTTTATGGTGCGGCGCTACGGCCAGCAGATGACTGACAGGATCCGGCTCGTCACCGTACGGCAGACGCGCCCCCGGCGTGGTGCCCGAATCGGAGCTGATGCCTGACTGGGCGTGCAGCATCGCGCGATGCTTCCAGCCGTGCTTCACCGGCGTATTTTCAACAAACGCCGCAAGCTGTTCGCTGATGCGATAACCCAGCGCGTTGGCCTGCTCGTCTTTCCCGTAACGCCCCGCCATGCCTGCTTTCTCACACAGTACGTTCACCGCTTCGGCAAGACCGTACATGCCAAACATCGGCACAAACCGATCGGCATCAATCAGCCCCTCTTTCACCAGGAAGCTATTCTCAAAGAAGCCGGATTGCCCGTACAGAAAATCGCAGCGCGCATCGATGATGGCGATTTGCTGCTGGCAGTAGTGCGGTAGCGTGCGGGTGAAGAAGTCGTCAATGGATGTGCTGTGTTCGGCGATTATCTTGAGGTTAAGGCGCACCAGGGTGCTGCCACCGCCCGCCAGCGGCAGAGAGTTGTAACAGCTCACCACGCCAAAACGGCCTTTTGTGAAAATGTTATCATTCACCGGGCCGTTTGAAATATGCGGTTTGCTGCATTCACAAATGTTTTTTGCCACCTCAAGCAGTAAATCGTCTGGGGTGATCTCAGGATCGTAGATAAAGGTCAGATTGGGCGCAACCTGCTTCAGTTCAGCATCTGCACGCAGAATGGCATGGGTGACAGGGCCGTCGGCGGGCCCGATGTTGACGTGCATAAACGCATCGGGCAGCGTTCTGTCGAGATAGCGCCAGAAACGTTTTATTCGGCTATCGATTTCTTCTTGTGTTAGAATTCTAACATACGGGTTCAGTAGTGCATCAAGCTGCCCCAGATAGACCGGCATTGATGTCACTGAAGGAACATGGTGATAGAGAATAGTTAACAGAGAGAGGGCGTCATCAAGATCTTTCGCGCCTTCCAGCTCCAGCCATTCCGAACCGTTAGCCAGGAATTTTTCATAATCCGGCAGCACGTAACGCGGTTTGTAGGGGGCATGACCTTCGTACATGTCGCAGATAAACCCCTCGTCCAGCGCGGCGCGGGCGGCCGGAGATAGCGTCGGGTAGGGCAGGTAATTTTCCGCTTCCAGCGCCAGAAAATGACGTTTTTGCTCCGGGGTTAACACCGGGCTTGTCACAATGTGCTGGCAACGTTGTTGCAGGGCGTCGGGCATGTTCGCTTCCTTGAATGTTCTGCGGATGATGAACGGATTGTAGGAAGCCAGCCTGCCGGCGCTTTTGATCCAACAAGGGGTATCGCTGCTTTAGTCAGCAATTTGCACGCTAAAGTTTGAACAAGATCTCATTACAGTAATGCAAATTTGTACGCAGTTTTCATTAACTGTGATGAATGTCGAAGTGTGGATGCGGGTGAATGTTAGAATACTCACAGACCCGCAAGGTAAAATTTATACGGCACTGCCGTTGGAGAATGTTATGACCGATTTAACTGCAAGCAGCCTGCGCGCGTTGAAGCTGATGGACCTGACCACCCTGAACGATGACGACACCAATGAAAAAGTCATCGCCCTGTGCCATCAGGCAAAAACGCCAGTGGGTAACACCGCCGCCGTCTGTATCTACCCGCGCTTTATCCCGATTGCCCGCAAAACTCTGAAAGAGCAGGGCACGCCGGACGTGCGCATTGCAACCGTGACTAACTTCCCGCACGGCAATGACGACATTGAGATTGCGCTGGCGGAAACCCGCGCGGCAATTGCCTACGGCGCAGACGAAGTTGACGTGGTGTTCCCGTACCGCGCGCTGATTGCCGGCAACGAGCAGGTCGGTTTTGACCTGGTGAAAGCCTGTAAAGACGCGTGTGCGGCGGCAAACGTGCTGCTGAAAGTGATCATCGAAACCGGCGAGCTGAAAGAAGAGGCGCTGATTCGTAAGGCGTCAGAAATCTCCATCAAAGCCGGTGCGGATTTCATTAAAACCTCTACCGGTAAGGTGCCGGTCAACGCCACGCCGGAAAGCGCGCGCATCATGATGGAAGTTATCCGCGATATGGGTGTGTCCAAAACCGTTGGCTTCAAGCCTGCGGGCGGCGTACGTACCGCGGAAGACGCGCAGCAGTTCCTGGCGATTGCCGACGAACTGTTTGGTGCAGAGTGGGCTGACTCCCGCCACTACCGCTTCGGCGCGTCCAGCCTGCTGGCCAGCCTGCTGAAGGCGCTGGGTCACGGCGACGGTAAGAGCGCAAGCAGCTACTGATTGCCAGACAATGCCGGATGACGCTTCGCTTATCCGGCCTACAGGATCGCAGGGCGGGTAAGCGTACCCGCCGCCATTCACCCGATTCCGCATGGGGGTTACCGTGTTTCTCGCACAAGAAATTATTCGTAAAAAACGTGATGGTCTTGCTTTAAGCGACGAAGAAATTCGCTTCTTCATCAACGGCATTCGTGACAACACCGTCTCAGAAGGGCAGATTGCGGCTCTGGCGATGACCATTTTCTTCCACGATATGTCGATGCCTGAGCGCGTGTCGCTGACCATGGCGATGCGAGATTCAGGAACCGTTCTGGACTGGAAAAGCCTCAACCTCAACGGCCCGATTGTGGACAAACACTCCACCGGCGGCGTGGGCGATGTGACCTCCCTGATGCTTGGCCCAATGGTGGCAGCCTGTGGGGGTTACATCCCGATGATCTCCGGGCGCGGCCTGGGCCACACCGGCGGTACGCTCGACAAACTGGAAGCCATTCCGGGCTTCGATATCTTCCCGGATGACAATCGCTTCCGCGACATTATTAAAGACGTTGGCGTGGCGATTATCGGCCAGACCAGCTCTCTTGCTCCGGCAGACAAGCGTTTTTACGCGACGCGTGATATTACCGCCACCGTAGACTCCATCCCACTGATCACCGCCTCTATCCTCGCCAAAAAACTGGCGGAAGGGCTGGACGCGCTGGTGATGGACGTGAAGGTGGGCAGCGGCGCGTTTATGCCGACCTATGAACTCTCTGCTCAGCTTGCCGAAGCGATCGTTGGCGTCTCCAACGGCGCGGGCGTGCGCACCACCGCGCTGCTGACCGACATGAACCAGGTGCTGGCCTCCAGCGCCGGTAACGCGGTTGAAGTCCGCGAAGCCGTGCAGTTCCTCACAGGCGAATACCGTAACCCGCGCCTGTTCGATGTCACCATGGCGCTGTGCGTTGAGATGCTCATCTCCGGCAAGCTGGCCAAAGACGACGCGGAAGCCCGCGCGAAGCTTCAGGCGGTGTTGGACAACGGCAAAGCGGCGGAGATCTTTGGCCGCATGGTGGCGGCGCAAAAAGGCCCGACCGATTTCGTCGAAAACTACGCGAAATACCTGCCAACCGCGATGCTCAGCAAAGCTGTTTATGCGGATGGCGAAGGTTTTGTCTCCGCCATGGACACCCGCGCGCTTGGCATGGCTGTTGTATCTATGGGCGGCGGTCGTCGTCAGGCATCGGACACCATTGATTACAGCGTCGGCTTTACCGACATGGCCCGTCTGGGCGACAGCGTCGACGGCCAACGTCCGCTGGCGGTGATCCACGCGAAAGACGAAGCCAGCTGGCAGGACGCGGCGAAAGCGGTGAAAGCGGCAATATCTCTTGACGATAAAGCACCGGAAACCACACCGACGGTCTATCGTCGTATCACTGAATAGCGGTATACTGATCTGATCGCATTTTTATGAAGCACTAAGTACGGAGAACAATTATGAAACGTGCATTTATTATGGTGCTGGACTCATTCGGCATCGGCGCAACCGAAGATGCAGAACGTTTTGGTGACGTGGGTTCCGATACCATGGGTCACATCGCGGAAGCCTGTGCAAAAGGCGAAGCGGACAACGGTCGTAAAGGCCCTCTGACTCTACCTAACCTGACCCGCCTCGGGCTGGTAAAAGCACATGAAGGCTCTACCGGTAAAATCGCAGCCGGTATGGACGGCAACGCGGAAGTGGTGGGCGCCTACGCCTGGGCGCACGAGCTCTCTTCCGGGAAAGATACCCCGTCCGGTCACTGGGAAATCGCCGGTGTGCCGGTGCTGTTCGACTGGGGCTACTTCTCCGATCACGAAAACAGCTTCCCGCAGGAGCTGCTCGATAAGCTGGTGAAGCGTGCCAACCTGCCGGGCTACCTCGGTAACTGCCACTCTTCCGGCACCGTGATTCTGGATCAGCTCGGCGAAGAGCACATGAAAACCGGCAAGCCGATTTTCTACACCTCTGCTGACTCCGTGTTCCAGATTGCCTGCCACGAAGAGACGTTTGGCCTGGATAAACTCTACGAGCTGTGCGAAATCGCCCGTGAAGAGCTGACCGAAGGCGGCTACAACATTGGCCGCGTAATCGCGCGTCCGTTTATCGGCGACAAAGCGGGTAACTTCCAGCGTACCGGTAACCGTCATGACCTGGCCGTTGAGCCACCGGCGCCAACCGTGCTGCAGAAGCTGGTCGACGAGAAGGGCGGTCACGTGGTGTCCGTGGGCAAAATAGCGGATATCTACGCCAACTGCGGTATCACCAAAAAAGTGAAAGCGACCGGTCTGGATGCGCTGTTCGATGCCACTATCAAAGAGATGAAAGAAGCAGGCGATAAGACCATTGTCTTCACCAACTTCGTGGACTTCGACTCCTCCTGGGGTCACCGCCGCGATGTAGCCGGTTATGCTGCGGGCCTGGAGCTGTTTGACCGCCGTCTGCCGGAGCTGATGGAGCTGGTGGGTGAAGATGACATTCTGATCCTGACTGCGGACCACGGCTGCGACCCAACCTGGACCGGTACCGACCACACCCGTGAGCACATTCCGGTGCTGGTGTACGGCCCGAAAGTGAAGCCGGGCTCGCTCGGTCACCGTGAAACCTTCGCGGACATCGGCCAGACCCTGGCGAAATACTTTGGTACGTCTGACATGGAATATGGCAAGGCCATGTTCTAAACGGATTGGGTGCGGCCTGATGCCCTCACCCCGGCCCTCTCCCACAGGGAGAGGGAGAACAGAATGTAAGCCGGGTAAGGCGTAGCCGCCACCCGGCAAAAACAACAATGTAAAAGGAACTGAAGATGGCAACTCCTCACATTAATGCAGAAATGGGTGATTTCGCTGACGTCGTATTGATGCCGGGCGACCCGCTGCGCGCGAAGCACATTGCAGAAACCTTCCTCGAAGACGTGCGTGAAGTGAACAACGTTCGCGGCATGCTGGGCTTCACCGGTACCTATAAAGGCCGCAAAATCTCCGTTATGGGCCACGGCATGGGTATCCCGTCCTGCTCCATCTACACCAAAGAGCTGATCACCGATTTCGGCGTGAAGAAAATCATCCGCGTAGGCTCCTGCGGTGCGGTGCGTATGGACGTTAAGCTGCGTGACGTGGTGATCGGCATGGGCGCATGTACCGACTCTAAAGTTAACCGCATCCGCTTTAAGGATCATGACTTTGCGGCAATCGCTGACTTTGACATGGTGCGTAACGCGGTTGACGCGGCAAAAGCGCTGGGCGTTGACGCGCGCGTGGGCAACCTGTTCTCTGCCGATCTGTTCTACTCGCCAGAAGGCGACATGTTCGACGTGATGGAAAAATACGGCATCCTGGGCGTGGAAATGGAAGCGGCCGGTATCTACGGCGTGGCGGCTGAGTTTGGTGCGAAAGCGCTGACCATCTGCACCGTGTCTGACCACATCCGCACCCACGAGCAGACCACCGCTGCCGAGCGTCAGACCACCTTCAACGACATGATCAAAATCGCGCTGGAATCCGTTCTGCTGGGCGATAAAGAGTAAGAGCTGTTGTGCCGGGTGGCGGCTTCGCCTGACCCGGCCTACGGTTTTCCAGGCCCGCTAAGCGCAGCGCCAGCGGGCTTTTTTACTAGCGTACGGCCTGCGCAATCCATGCCGATAAGTCCCGCAACTCTTGTTCCTGCTCCGGGAAATCCCCCATTAACGCGTCGCACTCCTGCTGCAGCATATCCGCCCGATACAAACAGCCCTGCAAGCGGGCCGCCAGCGCTTCCAGCGGTGCCGGGTTGAGGCTGTCCGTAAACACCTGCGTACGGGTAATGTGGCCTTTCTCCACGTCAAAGTGCAGCTCCACGCCGCCCCAGGTAAAACGTTCGTCCAGCAGGTGTGAAAACGCCGGGGCCTGGCCGAAGTTCCATTCCCAGCTGCTCTGGCGTGCAAAGGTTTCGGCGAAGTTGGGCAGATCCGGGGTCTTATCCGGCGAAATCACTTCCGCATCCACGCGCTCGCCGTAATGTTCAAAGAACGCTTCACGGATCGCGTCGCAAATCTGCTCGTGCGTAATCCCCGGCAGCAGCTCCACCAGATTCGCCACGCGTCCGCGCACGGAGGTAATGCCCTTAGCCTGGAGCTTTTTCTTATCAGGATTAAGGTAGTTCGCCAGACGGCTCAGGTCGGCGTTCAGCAGCAGGGTGCCGTGGTGGAACCCGCGATCCATCGTTTCGCGGTAGGCGGAGCCGGAGATCTTGCGGTCGCCCTCGGGCGTTTTGACCACGAGATCGTTCCGCCCCGAGGCTTCAGCCGTCACGCCGAGCGCATTAAGCGCGTTGAGCACAATAGACGTAGAGATAGATTTGTCGTATTCCGGTTTTCCCGCCATAAAGGTAAAGCAGGTATTGCCCAGATCGTGAAACACCGCGCCGCCGCCGCTGCTCCTGCGTGCGAGACGGACGTTGTCCTCTTCCATACGCCGGGTGTTGCACTCTTTCCACGGGTTTTGCGCGCGGCCGATGACCACCGTATCGGCGTTACGCCAGAGAAACAGGACGCGCTGGGTGGCGGGCATCTGGCGGAAGATGCACTCTTCAACCGCGAGATTAAACCAGGGATCGTGAGAGTCAGAGATAAGCAGGCGTAACGTCGTCATGGCAGAGTTCCTTTTCCATATCTTTCGCCTACTTTATCACTATTCTTTCTTCTCGCTCTCTTCGTCTTCGGGAACCGACCTGCTGGCGGTCAGCAGGAACGGCGACTGCTGCCAGCGGGTACGCTTGCCCTGAAGCAACGTGCGCGCCAGCACGACGCCAATCGCCAGCGAGAGTAACAGCATCAGGCGCAGAATATTGGTGGTGTTATCCACCTGCTTAGCTTCTGTTGGCAGGGTGTGGGTATCCAGCGTCAGGCGCAGATACCCCAGCGGGCCATTTTTACCCTGAACGGGTTCGACAATCTGCTGGTTGAAATAGCCTCCGGCTTTTTTGCCGTCCAGCGCCAGCCTGTCGCGCACGTCGACGTGCTCACCGGCGCGGGCAATCAGGTCGCCTTTTTCATCGTACACGCCCGCATCCAGAATGCGGCTGTTTTCCGTGAGCTGACGCAAGACCTGGCCTATCCGCTTATCGTCCGGCGTTTCATTGCGCATCAGGGGCGCAACGTTGAGCGTCACCTGACGCGCCAGGGTACGGGCCAGCTCTTCAAACTGCGGGTTGCGCTGCCGCTGATGATTCTGGCTAAACCACGATGCCCCTTGCATCAATGCGACTAACAGTGCGAGACAGATCAGGACAATCACGGCGCGATGAAGCCGGAATTTCAGTTTTGCGCGAGCCATATTCCACCTGCTGAAAATTTAGGGCTTAATGTTGCCAGAAGTGATGGTTACAGGGTAGCCTCATGCGTTATTTTCCCTCTGGAACCTTCCGGCGCGAACAAAATTACAGGAGCTTTAATGCCGAACATTACCTGGTGTGACCTGCCAACGGATGTCTCTTTATGGCCAGGATTGCCGCTCTCGTTAAGTGGCGATGAGGTGATGCCTCTGGATTACCACGCTGGCCGTAGCGGCTGGCTCCTCTATGGACGCGGTCTGGATAAGCAACGCCTGACCCAGTATCAAACCAAACTGGGCGCGGCGATGGTCATTGTTGCCGCCTGGTGCGTGGAAGATTACCAGGTCATTCGCCTCGCGGGTTCCCTGACGCAGCGCGCCACGCGTCTGGCGCATGACGCCGGGCTGGACGTCGCGCCTCTCGGCAAAATTCCGCACCTGAAAACGCCGGGTCTGCTGGTGATGGACATGGACTCCACCGCTATTCAGATCGAATGTATTGACGAGATTGCTAAACTGGCAGGCAGCGGCGAGCTGGTGGCGGAAGTCACCGAGCGTGCGATGCGCGGCGAGCTGGACTTCACCGCCAGCCTGCGCCAGCGCGTGGCGACCCTGAAAGGGGCCGATGCTAACATCCTGCGCCAGGTGCGCGACGTGCTGCCGCTGATGCCGGGGCTGACGCAGCTGGTGCTGAAGCTCCAGTCCCTCGGCTGGAAAGTGGCGATCGCTTCCGGTGGCTTTACCTTCTTTGCGGATTATCTACGCGAGAAACTGCATCTGACCACGGTGGTCGCTAACGAGCTGGAAATCATGGACGGCAAGCTGACCGGCCAGGTGATCGGCGATATCGTGGATGCCCAGTACAAAGCCAATACCCTGACGCGCCTGGCGGAAAAGTATGAGATTCCGGTCGAGCAGACCGTCGGCATTGGCGACGGCGCGAACGATCTGCCAATGATCAAAGTGGCTGGCCTTGGCATTGCCTACCATGCCAAACCAAAAGTGAATGAAAAGACGGAAGTCACTATCCGTCACGCTGACCTGATGGGGGTGTTCTGCATTCTCTCCGGCAGCCTTAATCAGAAATAACGAGGTAAACCGTGGCGAAAGCTCCAAAACGCGCATTTGTCTGTAATGAATGTGGTGCGGATTATCCGCGCTGGCAGGGGCAATGCAGCGCCTGTCATGCCTGGAACACCATCACCGAAGTGCGTGGTGTGGCGGCTTCGCCGAGCGTGGCCCGCAATGAGCGCCTGAGCGGCTATGCGGGCAATGCAGGCGTGTCGAAGGTGCAAAAGCTTTCTGATATCAGCCTGGAAGCGCTGCCGCGCTTTTCCACCGGCTTCAAAGAGTTTGACCGCGTGCTCGGCGGCGGCGTGGTGCCGGGCAGCGCGATTCTGATCGGCGGTAACCCGGGGGCGGGGAAATCGACCCTGCTGCTGCAAACGCTCTGCAAGCTCGCCGAACAGATGAAAACCCTGTACGTGACGGGTGAAGAATCCCTCCAGCAGGTGGCGATGCGCGCTCACCGTCTCGGCCTGCCGACCGGTAACCTGAACATGCTGTCGGAAACCAGCATCGAGCAGATCTGCATGATCGCCGAAGAAGAGCAGCCGAAGCTGATGGTAATCGACTCCATCCAGGTAATGCACATGGCGGACATTCAGTCCTCGCCGGGCAGCGTGGCGCAGGTGCGTGAGACAGCCGCTTACCTGACGCGCTTTGCCAAAACGCGCGGCGTGGCGATTGTGATGGTCGGCCATGTGACCAAAGATGGCTCTCTGGCGGGTCCGAAGGTGCTCGAACACTGTATTGACTGCTCGGTGATGCTCGACGGCGACGCGGATTCCCGCTTCCGCACCCTGCGCAGCCACAAAAACCGCTTTGGCGCGGTGAACGAACTGGGCGTGTTTGCTATGACCGAGCAGGGGCTGCGCGAGGTCAGCAACCCGTCGGCCATCTTCCTGAGCCGCGGCGATGAGATCACCTCCGGCAGTTCGGTAATGGTGCTGTGGGAAGGGACGCGCCCGCTGCTGGTTGAAATTCAGGCGCTGGTGGATCACTCAATGATGGGTAACCCGCGGCGCGTGGCGGTCGGTCTGGAGCAGAACCGCCTGGCGATCCTGCTGGCGGTGCTGCACCGTCACGGCGGGCTGCAGATGGCGGATCAGGATGTGTTCGTCAACGTGGTTGGCGGGGTGAAAGTCACTGAGACCAGCGCAGACCTGGCGTTGCTGCTGGCGATGGTCTCCAGCCTGCGCGACAGACCGCTGCCGCAGGATCTGGTCGTCTTCGGTGAAGTGGGTCTGGCCGGGGAAATCCGTCCGGTGCCCAGCGGCCAGGAGCGTATCTCCGAGGCGGCAAAGCACGGCTTCCGTCGGGCGATCGTTCCCGCCGCCAACGTACCGAAAAAAATCCCGGAAGGGATGCAGGTCTTTGGCGTTAAGAAACTCGCAGATGCGTTAAATGTCTTTGACGACTTATAATTACGTATTCGATTTTGCAGGAGGCACCGTAATTTATGTCATCATTTGACTACATCAAGACCGCGATCCGCCAGAAGGGCTGCACGCTGCAGCAGGTGGCGGACGCCAGCGGCATGACCAAAGGCTACCTGAGCCAGTTGCTGAACGCCAAAATCAAAAGCCCCAGCGCGCAGAAGCTTGAAGCGCTGCACCGCTTTCTGGGGCTGGAGTTCCCGCGAATGCAAAAGAACATCGGCGTGGTGTTCGGCAAGTTTTATCCGCTGCATACCGGGCATATCTATCTGATCCAGCGCGCCTGTAGCCAGGTGGACGAGCTGCACATCATCATGGGCTACGACGAAACGCGCGATCGCCAGCTCTTTGAAGACAGCGCCATGTCGCAGCAGCCCACCGTGCCTGACCGTCTGCGCTGGCTGCTTCAGACCTTTAAGTACCAGAAAAACATTCGCATTCATGCCTTTAATGAAGAGGGCATGGAGCCGTACCCGCACGGCTGGGACGTGTGGAGCAACGGCATCAAAGCGTTTATGGAAGAGAAGGGCATTACACCTAACTGGATCTACACTTCTGAAGAGTCCGACGCGCCGCAGTTCCGCGAGCATCTGGGCATTGAGACGGTGCTGATCGACCCGAAACGCACCTTTATGAACATCAGCGGGGCGCAGATCCGCGAGAACCCGTTCCGCTACTGGGATTATATTCCGACCGAAGTGAAGCCGTTCTTCGTGCGTACGGTGGCTATTCTGGGCGGCGAGTCGAGCGGTAAATCAACGCTGGTCAACAAGCTGGCGAACATCTTCAACACCACCAGCGCGTGGGAGTATGGACGCGATTACGTCTTCTCTCACCTCGGCGGCGACGAGATGGCACTGCAGTATTCCGACTACGATAAAATCGCGCTCGGGCACGCCCAGTACATTGATTTCGCGGTGAAATACGCTAACAAAGTGGCGTTTATTGATACCGATTTCGTCACCACGCAGGCGTTCTGTAAAAAGTACGAGGGGCGCGAGCACCCGTTCGTGCAGGCGCTGATTGACGAATACCGCTTTGACCTGGTGATCCTGCTGGAAAACAACACCCCGTGGGTGGCCGACGGCATGCGCAGCCTGGGCAGCTCGGTGGACAGGCGCGAGTTCCAGACCATGCTGGTGGAGATGCTCAACGAGAACAACGTTGAGTTTGTGCATGTGGAAGAGTCGGATTATGACACCCGCTTCCTGCGCTGCGTCGAGCTGGTGAAGGAGATGATGGGGGAGCAGGGGTAATAACTTCCCCCTCGCCCTTTTGGGGGTGTACAGTCCGGGGACATGGTAGACAGGTATTCGGGGACATGGTGAACACTTTTTAACATCCTTTACCCATGGTGATCGACTTTTTCTTCAGGTCGATCACCCCCACTTTCGTGCTGTACCACCACACTTCATAGCAGCCGTCATCCTGTGTCTCCCTCAGCCCGACCCGTTCTCCCCTGAACGCCTTGCCTGCGCTCAGACTGACACCCTGTATGCTCAGCTTTCCGCTGACATCCACTTTCCTGACCTTCACCCCTTCATCGTACTCAG
>NZ_JBLKDI010000008.1:0-170415 GCF_047530715.1 Enterobacter sp. 04-C-12-SI-ECC | reverse complement strand
AAACTCGGTACGTAATGACATGGTATCTCTCGCATCCCAGGGCATAAGCGACTCCATAAACGGGTTCTTATGCCTCAGTTGTAAGTGTCTACCATGTCCCCGAACAAGTGTTCACTATGTCCCCGGACCGTACAGTGGGAGAGGGTTGGGGTGAGGGCATCAGGCCCCGCTATACTTAAAAACCTCAGGCTTTGCCCGCTTTCGCCAGCTCCTTCACCAGCGGCAGCATCACTTTCACCACGTCGCGGCTGCGGTGCTCAATCCGCTGCGGCAGCGTTTTATCAATGTGCTGCTGATTATCCAGCCGCACATCATGCCAGCTGGTCCCGTCCGGGAACGCTTTCGATTTAGCGCGCTGCTGATAGCCATCCTTTTTGCCCAGCGCCCAGTTCGTCGCCTCGACGTACAGCACCGGAATGCCTGCCTTATCAAACACTTCCCCGTCGTTACAACAGCCAGTGCCTTTTGGATAATCCGGGTTACCGCCTGGGTTTGTTGCGGCATAGACGCCATGCGTACGGGCAAGCGCCAGCGCACGGTCGCGGGTGAGTTTACGCACGCTGCTCGGCGTGCTCTGTCCACTATTAAAATAGAGCTTATCGCCCACGATCAGGTTATCGAGGTTAATCACCAGCAGCGTATTTTTCTTCTCCTCAGCGCTCATCCGTTTAAGGAGATTCTCAGCGCCGAGTTTTCCTTCTTCTTCGCCGCTGGTCGCCACAAAGCGAATACCGTATTTCGTCGGAATATTTTTAAGGCGTTCAGCCAGTTCAAGCATCACACCGAGACCCGCTGCGTTATCGTCCATGCCCTGCAGCGTCAGTCCCCCGAGGTTATTATCAATATCGGCGTCGCTCATTGGCGCATAGGTATCCAGGTGCGCCATGATAATAATCTGCTCAGCCGCTTTCCCCTCATGCGCCGCAATCACCGTGCTGCCGGTCACGTTATGCCAGTTTTGCGTTTTATTGCGTGAGGTATAGATGTAGCGGCTGTGAAACGAGCGTATGTCACTCTGGTAGCCCATCAGTGCAAACTGCTGGCGAATATAGTCGGCGGAGAGCATCTCCGCGGGTGAACCGGTCATGCGGCCAGGGAAAACCGTCGCAATATGTCGCGCCTGCATAGTGGCGATTTCACCATAAGGTTGATTTTTTGCCTGAGCCGGAAGGATAAAGCAAACGCCGAGCGCCAGGGCAGCAATACGGTGGCGCGTTGCGGAAAACATAGTGAGTCCTTAAAAACAGAGCAAAATAATAACGTGCATAGTATGAAACTGTGATCGTCCATACACAATTTGAATTGCTCTTAAATGCCCGAAATTTCGCGTGTTAAGCATTTTTTGGTATTTGCTTTTTCACGGCGTTATTCCATTGAGTAACTACTCATTCCAATTCGTAATTTCATTCGATCTAAGCCGCCCCCTATAGTCCCTCTATTCCTCGTTGTTAGTGAGTTGTTGCCTGTGGACTATCTGCCCCTTTTTGCCGCCTTAAAAGACCGACCGGTACTGGTTGTCGGCACGGGAGAAATTGCCGATCGCAAAATCGCGTTTTTGCAGCGCGCAGGGGCACAGGTGCGGGTTGTTGAAGAGGCGGATTTCGACGAGTCACAGATCGACAGCGTGGTGCTGGTGATTGCGGCGACTGAAAATCGGGAACTTAACCGGCGGGTCTCCGACGCGGCCCAGGCCCGTTACCGTCTGGTGAACGTGGTGGACGACCAGCCTTTATGCTCGTTTATCTTCCCGTCGATCGTTGACCGCTCGCCGCTGCTGGTGGCGATCTCCTCCGGCGGCACCGCGCCGGTGCTGGCGCGCGTGCTGCGGGAAAAGATCGAAGCGCTGCTGCCGACCAGCCTCGGGCGCATGGCGGAGAAAGCCAGCTACTGGCGCAACCATCTGAAAAACCGCCTGACCAGCGTGACGGAACGCCGTCGCTTCTGGGAGCGCGTATTTCGCGGCCGCTTTGCCAGCCTGATGCAGGCGGGCAATGAGACGGCGGCGCAGAAAATTCTCGAAGACGAACTGGATAACCCCGGCAGTACGGGCGGGGAAATTATTCTGGTGGGAGCCGGGCCGGGGGATGCCGGTTTGCTGACGCTGCGCGGCCTGCAGGTTCTGCAGGATGCGGACGTGGTGTTCTACGACCACCTGGTCACCGATGGCGTGCGCGAGCTGATCCGTCGCGATGCGGAGCAAATCTGCGTCGGCAAACGGGCAGGGGAACACTCCGTGCCGCAGCACGATACCAACCAGATGCTGATTGACGCCGCGAAAGCGGGCAAAACCGTGGTGCGCCTGAAAGGGGGCGACCCGTTCATTTTCGGTCGCGGCGGTGAAGAACTGCAGGCGGCAGCCGAGGCGGGCGTACCGTTCCAGGTGGTGCCCGGCATCACGGCGGCGTCAGCCGTGACGGCCTACGCCGGCATTCCGCTGACCCATCGCGATTACGCCCAGAGCGTCACCTTTGTGACCGGGCACTACAAGGCCGACAGCACGCCGTTCGACTGGTCGCACCTCGCCCAGAGCCGACAAACGCTGGCGATATACATGGGCACGATGAAGGCCGCAGACATCAGCGAACAGCTTATTCAGCACGGTCGCGAGGCGACGACGCCCGTTGCCGTCATTTCTCGCGGTACGCGCGTCGATCAGCATGTTGCTATCGGCACATTACAAGACCTTGCAACCCTGGCGAAAGACGCCCCGATGCCTGCCCTGATCGTGGTGGGAGAGGTGGTGCAGCTGCACAGCACCCTCGCCTGGTTCCAACACACAACCGATACAGAAGGCTTTGGTTCTTCTGTTGTAAATTTGGCTTAAGGAACGGTTATGGACCAAAAACGACTTACTCACCTGCGGCAGCTCGAAGCGGAAAGTATCCATATTATCCGCGAAGTGGCCGCCGAGTTCTCTAACCCGGTGATGATGTACTCCATCGGTAAAGATTCCAGCGTCATGCTGCACCTGGCGCGTAAAGCGTTTTATCCGGGCACGCTGCCGTTCCCGCTGCTGCACGTGGATACCGGCTGGAAATTCCGCGAAATGTACGAATTCCGCGACCGTACCGCCAAAGCCTACGGCTGCGAGCTGCTGGTGCACAAAAATCCGGAAGGGGTGGCGATGGGCATTAACCCGTTCGTCCACGGCAGCGCCAAGCATACCGACATCATGAAAACCGAAGGGCTGAAGCAGGCGCTGAACAAGTACGGTTTTGACGCGGCCTTCGGCGGCGCGCGGCGTGACGAAGAAAAGTCCCGTGCTAAAGAGCGTATCTACTCCTTCCGCGACCGCTTCCATCGCTGGGATCCGAAAAACCAGCGCCCGGAGCTGTGGCACAACTACAACGGCCAGATCAACAAGGGCGAAAGCATTCGCGTCTTCCCGCTCTCTAACTGGACCGAGCTGGATATCTGGCAGTACATCTATCTGGAAAACATCGAGATTGTTCCGCTGTACCTGGCCGCCGAGCGCCCGGTGCTGGAGCGCGACGGCATGCTGATGATGATTGACGACGATCGTATCGACCTGCAGCCGGGTGAAGTGATCAAAAAACAGATGGTCCGTTTCCGTACCCTCGGCTGCTGGCCGCTGACCGGCGCGGTGGAATCGAACGCGCAGACGCTGCCGGAGATCATCGAAGAGATGCTGGTGTCCACCACCAGCGAGCGACAGGGGCGCGTGATTGACCGCGACCAGGCAGGCTCCATGGAGCTGAAGAAACGTCAGGGTTATTTCTAAGGAGCCGCCATGAACACCACTATTGCTCAACAAATTGCCAACGAAGGCGGCGTGGAAGCGTATCTGCACGCCCAACAACACAAAAGCCTGCTGCGCTTTCTGACCTGCGGCAGCGTGGATGACGGGAAAAGTACCCTGATTGGCCGCCTGCTGCACGACACGCGCCAGATTTATGAAGATCAGCTCTCTTCCCTGCATAACGACAGCAAGCGTCACGGCACCCAGGGCGAAAAACTTGACCTGGCGCTGCTGGTGGACGGCCTGCAGGCGGAGCGCGAGCAGGGCATCACCATCGACGTGGCCTATCGCTATTTCTCCACCGAGAAGCGCAAGTTTATTATCGCCGACACCCCGGGGCACGAGCAGTACACCCGCAATATGGCGACCGGCGCATCCACCTGCGATCTGGCGATCCTGCTGATGGACGCCCGTAAAGGCGTGTTGGATCAAACCCGTCGCCACAGCTTTATCTCCACTTTGCTGGGGATCAAGCACCTGGTGGTGGCGGTCAACAAGATGGATCTGGTGAACTTCAGCGAAGAAAAATTCGAGGAGATCCGCCAGAGCTACCTGACCTTTGCCGAACAGCTGCCGGGCAACCTGGATATTCGCTTTGTGCCGCTCTCGGCGCTGGAAGGGGATAACGTCGCCTCCCAGAGCGCAAACATGCCGTGGTACAGCGGCCCGACGCTGCTGGAAGTGCTCGAAACCGTTGAAATTCATCGCGTGGTCGACACTCAGCCAATGCGCTTCCCGGTGCAGTACGTGAACCGTCCAAACCTCGATTTCCGCGGCTTCTCCGGCACTATTGCTTCCGGTTCCGTGAAGGTGGGGCAGCGCGTGAAGGTGCTGCCATCCGGCGTGGAGTCAGCAATCGCTCGCATCGTGACGTTCGACGGCGACCTGCAGGAAGCCGGGGCAGGGGAAGCGGTCACGCTGGTGCTGAAAGACGAAATTGATATCAGCCGCGGTGACCTGCTGGTCGACGCGCAGGAGACGCTGGCGGCGGTGCAGGGCGCTTCCGTGGACGTGGTGTGGATGGCCGAACAGCCGCTGACCGCAGGCCAGAGCTACGACATCAAAATTGCGGGCAAGAAAACCCGCGCCCGCGTGGACGGCATTCAGTTCCAGGTGGACATCAACAACCTGACCCACCGTGACGTGAGCGAGCTGCCGCTGAATGGTATTGGCCTGGTGGATCTGACCTTCGACGAGCCGCTGGTGCTGGATCCGTATCAGCAGAACCCGGTGACGGGCGGGCTGATCTTTATTGACCGCCTGACCAACGTTACCGTCGGCGCGGGCATGGTGCGCGAGCCTAACGCGCAGGCGAGCGTGACCTCTGAGTTCAGCGCCTTCGAGCTGGAGCTGAACGCGCTGGTGCGTAAGCACTTCCCGCACTGGGGCGCCCGCGATCTGCTGGGAGGCAAGTAATGGCCGCCCATGATGAGAACGTCGTCTGGCATCCTCATCCGGTCACCGTCGCCCAGCGCGAACAGCTTCACGGCCACCGTGGGGTGGTGCTGTGGTTTACCGGGCTGTCTGGCTCCGGTAAATCCACGGTGGCGGGCGCGCTGGAAGAGGCGCTGCATCAGCAGGGAGTAAGTACCTACCTGCTGGATGGCGACAACGTGCGTCACGGCCTGTGCAGCGATTTGGGGTTCAGCGACGACGACCGCAAAGAGAACATTCGCCGGGTAGGTGAAGTCGCCAGCCTGATGGCAGACGCCGGGCTGGTGGTGCTGACGGCGTTTATCTCGCCGCACCGCGCCGAGCGCCAGATGGTGCGCGAGCGCGTGGGTCAGGATCGCTTTATCGAAGTGTTTGTCGATACGCCGCTGGAGATCTGCGAAGCGCGCGATCCGAAAGGGCTGTACAAAAAAGCGCGTGCCGGCGAGCTGCGAAACTTCACCGGAATTGACTCGGTTTACGAAGCGCCTGAATCGCCTGAGATTCACCTGGAAGGTCAACAATTGGTAACAAATTTAGTAAGCCAATTATTAGACCTGCTCAGACGGGACGATATTATCAGATCCTGAGGCGGTATCGTTCGGGAGCTGTCTTCCCGAACGATGAGTCACGGTCACAGGATTAGCTATGCGCAACAGTGAAAACTACATTATTACCACCGGGTCGGAACCGTTAACCACCGACAATGAGACGACCTGGTCCTTCCCTGGGGCGATAGTCGGCTTTGCGTCGTGGTTACTGGCGCTGGGTATCCCGTTTTTGATCTACGGTGGTAACACCCTTTTCTTCTTTCTCTACACCTGGCCCTTCTTCCTGGCGCTGATGCCCGTTGCGGTCGTTGTCGGGGTTGCGCTGCACTCCCTTTTCAACGGCAAGCTCCTGTACAGTACGGTTATCACGATTGCCACCGTTGTCGTCATCTTTGGCCTGCTGTTTTTATGGCTGATGGGCTAACTTGCGACATAATTAAAACCCCGCAGTAGAGTCGAACGGAAAGTTATGGGATGATGATGCCGTTTTTTCAGGGGGCAGGATGGGTAAACTAACGCTGCTGTTGCTGGCTTTGCTGGTCTGGCTGCAATATTCGTTGTGGTTCGGTAAGAACGGGCTGCACGACTACAGCCGGGTGAGCGATGACGTCGCGGCTCAGCAGGCAACAAATGCCAAACTTAAGGCGCGTAACGATCAACTCTTTGCTGAAATTGATGACCTCAATGGCGGCCAGGAGGCGATTGAGGAGCGCGCACGCAATGAACTCAGTATGACTAAGCCGGGCGAAACCTTTTATCGTCTGGTTCCGGATGCGTCTAAACGCAATCAGGGCTCAGCACAAAACAATCGATAATCAGGCCCAGGATTACGACATGGCAGCAACTTTTTCGGACGTATGTGCCGTGGTGCCGGCCGCAGGTTTTGGCCGGCGCATGCAGACAGAATGTCCCAAGCAGTACCTCTCAATTGGCGATAAAACGATCCTTGAGCACGCCGTGGCGGCGCTGCTGGCGCACCCGCGGGTGACGCACGTGGTCATCGCCATCAGTCCCGGCGATGCCCGCTTTGCGCAGCTGCCGCTGGCAAACCACCCACAGATTACCGTAGTTGATGGCGGCGCCGAGCGCGCCGATTCCGTGCTGGCGGGCATTCAGGCTGCCGGAAGCGCCCAATGGGTGCTGGTCCATGACGCGGCACGTCCGTGCCTGCATCAGGACGACCTGGCACGCCTGCTGGCGCTGAGCGAAACCAGTAAAGTGGGCGGCATTCTGGCCGCGCCGGTGCGCGACACCATGAAGCGTGCCGAGCCGGGCAAGCGTGCCATCGCCCACACCGTTGAGCGCGTCGACTTATGGCACGCGCTGACGCCGCAATTTTTCCCCCGCGAACTGCTCCACGACTGCTTAACGCGTGCCCTTAATGAAGGCGCGACCATCACGGACGAAGCCTCCGCGCTGGAGTATTGCGGTTTTCACCCCACGCTTGTTGAAGGGCGCGCTGATAATATAAAAGTGACGCGCCCGGAAGATTTACAGCTCGCGGAATTTTATCTTACCCGTTCGACCCATCAGGAGAAGGCATAATGCGAATTGGACACGGTTTTGATGTACACGCCTTTGGCGGAGAAGGCCCAATTATCATTGGCGGCGTACGTATTCCTTACGAAAAAGGGCTGCTGGCGCATTCTGATGGCGACGTGGCGCTGCATGCGCTGACCGACGCGCTGCTCGGCGCTGCCGCGCTGGGTGATATCGGCAAGCTGTTCCCGGACACCGACCCGGCCTTTAAAGGGGCGGACAGCCGCGAACTGCTGCGCGAAGCGTGGCGCCGTATTCAGGCGAAAGGTTACACCCTCGGCAACGTCGACGTGACGATTATTGCCCAGGCCCCGAAAATGCTGCCGCACATTCCGCAGATGCGCGTATTTATCGCTGAAGATCTGGGCTGCCATATGGACGACGTCAACGTCAAAGCCACCACCACGGAGAAGCTGGGCTTTACCGGTCGTGGCGAAGGGATTGCCTGTGAAGCCGTGGCGCTGCTGGTGAAGGCGGCAAAATGACGGACTTCGATAATCTGACATACCTGCACGGCAAGCCGCAGGGGAACGGGGTGCTGAAAGCCAGCCCGGAAGATTTCCTCGTGGTGGAGGATCTGGGCTTTGAGCCCGATGGCGAAGGCGAACATATCCTGGTGCGTATTCTGAAAAACGGCTGCAACACCCGCTTTGTGGCCGACGCGCTGGCAAAATTCCTCAAAATTCACGCCCGGGAAGTGAGCTTTGCCGGGCAGAAAGATAAACACGCCGTCACCGAGCAGTGGCTCTGCGCCCGCGTACCCGGCAATGCGATGCCTGATTTAAGCAAATTTGAGCTTGAAGGCTGTAAGGTGCTGGAGTACGCCCGCCACAAGCGCAAGCTGCGCCTGGGGGCGTTGAAAGGCAACGCGTTTACGCTGGTGCTGCGCGAAGTGACTAACCGTGAAGACGTTGAAAAGCGCCTGAATGCCATCAATGAACGCGGCGTTCCGAACTACTTTGGCGCGCAGCGCTTTGGCATTGGCGGCAGCAACCTACAGGGCGCGCTGCGCTGGGCGCAAAGCGATGCGCCGGTGCGCGACAGGAATAAACGCAGTTTTTGGTTGTCGGCGGCCCGCAGCGCGTTGTTTAATCAGATTGTGAGCGAAAGGCTGAAAAAACCGGACGCGAATCAAGTTGTTGTTGGCGATGCGCTACAATTAGCGGGACGCGGAAGCTGGTTTGTGGCAACGGCCGAAGAAATGGCCGATGTGCAGTCGCGCGTGGACGCCAAAGCGCTGATGATTACCGCAGCTTTGCCGGGCTCAGGCGACTGGGGCACCCAGGGCGATGCGTTGAGCGCTGAGCAGTCCGCCGTGGCGGATGCGCCGGAATTACAATCCTTGCTGGTGCGGGAAAAAGTCGAAGCAGCGCGCCGTGCGATGCTGCTCTATCCGCAGCAGTTAAGCTGGAACTGGTGGGATGACGTGACCGTCGAGTTACGCTTCTGGCTGCCGGCAGGTAGCTTTGCCACCAGTGTTGTCAGGGAACTAATCAACACCTCGGGTGATTATGCGAATATTGCTGAGTAACGATGACGGGATCCACGCGCCGGGCATTCAGACCCTGGCGAAGCACCTCCGTGAATTTGCGGATGTGCAGGTTGTGGCCCCCGATCGTAACCGCAGTGGAGCGTCTAACTCACTGACGCTGGAGTCGTCGCTTCGCACCTTTACCTTTGAAAATGGCGATATTGCCGTGCAGATGGGCACGCCGACGGACTGCGTGTTTCTGGGCGTGAACGCGCTGATGCGCCCGCGTCCGGATATCGTCGTCTCCGGCATTAACGCCGGGCCGAACCTCGGCGATGACGTGATTTACTCCGGAACGGTAGCGGCGGCAATGGAAGGGCGCCATCTGGGGTTCCCGGCGCTGGCGGTCTCGTTAAACGGGCACACGCACTACGATACCGCCGCCGCGGTGACCTGCTCGATCCTGCGGGCGCTCGGCCGCGAGCCGCTGCGTACCGGGCGCATTCTCAACATCAACGTGCCGGATCTTCCTCTCAATGAAATTAAGGGCATTCGCGTTACGCGCTGCGGAAGCCGGCATCCGGCCGATCAGGTGATCCCGCAGCAGGATCCTCGCGGCAACACGCTTTACTGGATCGGGCCTCCTGGCGATAAGTGCGATGCGGGTCCGGACACCGACTTTGCCGCCGTGGATGATGGCTATGTCTCGGTCACTCCGCTGCACGTAGATTTAACCGCGTATAGCGCGCATGATGTGGTGTCGGGCTGGCTGGATCGCGCAGGAGTGAACGCGCAATGGTAAGCAAACGTGTACAAACTCTTCTGGAACAACTTCGCGCACAGGGGATCCGCGACGAGCACGTGCTTGAAGCGCTCGCTCAGGTCCCGCGTGAGAAATTTGTAGACGAGGCGTTTGAACACAAAGCGTGGGAAAACGTAGCGCTGCCCATCGGGCAAGGCCAGACGATTTCGCAGCCTTATATGGTGGCGCGGATGACGGAGCTGCTGGAGCTCACGCCCGACTCACGCGTGCTGGAGATTGGCACCGGGTCGGGGTATCAGACCGCCATCCTGGCGCATCTGGTACACCATGTCTGTTCCGTAGAGCGGATCAAAGGTTTGCAATGGCAGGCGCGTCGTCGCCTGAAACAACTTGATTTACATAATGTTTCGACACGACACGGTGATGGATGGCAGGGTTGGCAGGCTCGCGCCCCGTTTGACGCTATCATCGTGACGGCGGCTCCGCCTGAAATTCCCGCTGCGCTCTTGTCGCAGCTGGATGAGGGGGGCATTCTTGTTCTGCCCGTCGGGGACGAGCAGCAGCTATTAAAGCGCGTTCGTCGGCGCGGCGGCGAGTATATTATCGACACCGTGGAAGCCGTGCGCTTTGTGCCTCTGGTAAAGGGGGAGTTGGCCTGAGACTCGGATTTATCCAGGGTTATTAAGGCAAATTCAGCGTATGGTGTGGCGCGAAAGATTCGTGTCATCACGGTAAATTTTAAGTCACTGGTAGTTAACACATTCCTGGGGGATAAATGAGCGCGGGAAGCCCTAAATTCACCATCAGCCGTGTTGCGGCATTATCACTGGTTTCGCTCTGGCTGGCAGGCTGTACAAGTTCCAATAACGCGCCTGCGCCCGTCAGTTCCGTCGGGGGAAACAGCGGCTCCGGTAACACGTCCAGCGGAATGTTAATCACGCCTCCGCCTAAAATGGGTACTGCTGCGCCGCAGCAAACACCACAAATTCAGCCTGTGCAACATCCTGTTACACAGCCAACGCAGATTCAGCCAGTTGAACAGCCTGTTCAGACCCAAAATGGCCGCATAGTCTATAACCGTCAGTATGGGAACATTCCGAAAGGCAGCTATACCGGCGGCAGCACCTATACCGTGAAGCGCGGCGATACGCTGTTCTACATTGCCTGGATCACCGGGAACGATTTCCGTGACCTCGCGCAGCGCAATAACGTCCAGGCCCCGTATGCTCTGGAAGTTGGCCAAACGCTCCAGGTGGGCAACGCAACGGGTACGCCACTGACGCCTGGCAATACGGTTTCAGCGGCCGATGTGACGGCTCAAAATAACAGCGTCAAGCCTGCACAAAAATCCACCACGGTGGTTGCTTCACAACCTGTAATTACGTATTCTGAGGATTCAGGTGATCAGACTGCTAACAAAATGTTGCCGAATAATAAAGGGACTGCGACTGTTGTCACAGCACCGACCACGGCACCTGTGGTTAGCTCTACTGAACCGACTGCAAGCAGTCAGAATGCCAGTTCGTCCATCACCGCATGGCGCTGGCCAACCGACGGCAAGATTATCGAGAACTTCGCAACCTCTGAGGGTGGGAACAAAGGGATCGATATCGCAGGCAGTAAAGGACAGGCTATCATCGCGACCGCAGACGGACGCGTTGTGTATGCCGGTAACGCGCTGCGCGGTTATGGTAATCTGATTATCATCAAACATAACGATGATTACCTGAGTGCCTACGCCCATAACGACACAATGCTGGTCCGGGAACAACAAGAAGTTAAGGCGGGGCAAAAAATCGCTACCATGGGTAGCACCGGAACCAGTTCTACACGCTTGCATTTTGAAATTCGTTACAAGGGGAAATCCGTAAACCCGCTGCAGTACTTGCCGCAGCGATAAATTGACGGGGCATGCCAGCCAGGGTGTCTCGTTCAGGGATCACGGGTAGGAGCCACCTTATGAGTCAGAATACGCTGAAAGTTCATGATTTAAATGAAGACGCGGAATTTGATGAGAACGGAGCAGAGGCTTTTGACGAAAAAGCCTTAGTAGAAGAGGAACCCAGTGATAACGATTTGGCTGAAGAAGAGCTGTTATCGCAGGGCGCCACACAGCGTGTACTGGACGCGACTCAGCTTTACCTTGGGGAGATTGGTTACTCTCCACTGCTAACGGCCGAAGAAGAAGTCTATTTCGCACGTCGTGCTTTGCGTGGTGATGTTGCCTCGCGTCGTCGCATGATCGAAAGTAACCTGCGACTGGTCGTGAAAATTGCCCGCCGTTACGGCAATCGTGGTCTGGCTCTGCTGGATCTGATTGAAGAGGGCAACTTAGGTCTCATCCGCGCAGTTGAGAAGTTTGACCCGGAACGCGGGTTCCGTTTCTCAACCTACGCGACCTGGTGGATTCGTCAGACCATCGAACGGGCTATTATGAACCAGACCCGTACGATCCGACTGCCGATCCACATCGTCAAAGAGTTGAACGTCTATCTGCGTACCGCGCGCGAGTTGTCCCATAAACTGGACCACGAGCCAAGCGCAGAAGAAATTGCCGAACAACTCGACAAACCGGTTGATGACGTAAGCCGTATGCTGCGTCTCAACGAGCGCATTACCTCGGTTGACACCCCGCTGGGTGGCGACTCCGAAAAAGCGCTGCTGGACATCCTGGCCGATGAAAAAGACAACGGCCCGGAAGACACCACGCAGGACGATGACATGAAGCAGAGCATCGTCAAATGGCTGTTCGAACTGAACGCCAAACAGCGTGAAGTACTGGCACGTCGTTTCGGTTTACTGGGGTATGAAGCTGCGACACTGGAAGACGTCGGCCGCGAAATTGGCCTGACCCGTGAACGTGTTCGTCAGATTCAGGTAGAAGGTCTGCGCCGCCTGCGTGAAATCCTGCAGGGGCAAGGGCTGAATATCGAAGCGCTGTTCCGCGAATAAGCAACCTTTCGTCAAAAAAGGCCCGTCGTGAGACGGGCCTTTTTCTTTTGTGCTACGGCTGGGCCGTTTCGTGCAGCAGACGCCATGTAATCCCGCCGCCTTCCTGATTAAGCACCGCAGTTGACCAGCGCACGTTGACGGGCAGGTCCGGCCGGGTTTGCGTCTCCCGGTAGTGCAGTACCGCGCCACGATCCCAGCGCTCGATCGTGGATAATTCGTCAATGACGATCTTCAGTCCGGGGCGGCTTCCTCGCTGACTGTGCAGAAAGTCCACAAGGCCGTGATAGTAGATATGAACGCCACCCGGTGGGATCATCAGAAAATCTGGCCGGAAACGGGCGAGCAGGGCGTCGGAGTCGCCTTCGCCTTTGCCTAACCAGTTTTCAAGCGCAATGTGGAGGTCGATAATGTCGTGTTCAAAAGGCGTCATGAATTCTCCTGTCGCAGCTGGTCGAGCACCTGCGTATTGTTAAGTCGGAAAACGTACAGTACAGGCAATAGGGTCATGCCTGCGGCAAAAAGAAACATTCCGTGCCAGGCGGCGAGCGGCGCCAGATAACTCTGCGCCAGACTCAGCACCTCTGCCAGCAGCAGGGCACCGGCAAAAAAGCTCAACTGACGATTGAGATTCCACAGCGCGCTGGCATCCGGCATCTCTTCCCGGCGCGTTGTCAGAAAAGCGCTGCTCTGAGCGGTACTGCTGCACAGGCTGCCCCCCGCGCCCATCAGGGTAAACGCAACGACAGGAAGCAGCGTAGCCGAACTGACGTTAAGCAAAAGCAGAATGCCCGTCGCCTGCAGCAGGCAGCCGATAACAATCAGCGGCTGTGGGCCGAAACGGTTAAAATAGCGTCCCGTCGCTGTGATGGCGATAAACGATGCCACGGACCACGGCAGCATGAGCATACCCGTTGCGGCTGGACTCATGTTCGCCTCGTGCTGAAGATAAAACATGCCCGTAACGTTCACCCCGATAAATACGCCAGGAACGCATACATAGACAAGCATGGCAAAACGCAAAAGCGGGTCCGCGAGCAACCGCAGGTTGAGCAGCCTGGCCGCTTTCATCGCGGGTATTTCATGTTTAAGCCACAGGCAGGCCAACACAAAGGTCACGATGGCCACCGGAAGCGTCGCGAAAAATATCCACCGCCAGCTTAGCATCTGCACCAGCAGGCCCCCGATAGCGGGGGAGCAGGCAGGAGCAAGCAGCGCGACCAGCATGACCGCCGAGGAGAGTCTGGCTCGCTCGTGAGGCTGAAACAGTTGCCAGGTCAGCGCCTGTCCGACGGGGATCAGTAAGCCACCGCCCACGCCCTGCAGCACGCGCCAGGCGATCAGACTTTCCAGCGTTGCAGACAGGCCTGCCGCAGCAGAAGCCGCGCTGAACAGAAAAAGCGAGAGCAGGATGACCCGTTTTGGTCCGAAGCGGCGCGTGAGCATGCTGCTAAACGGGATCGCCAGCGTCAGGCCGACAATGTACCCGTTACTGACCCAGGCAAGCGCTGAAGGTGTGGCGTTAAGGGCTTGCGCCATCGCCGGAAAAGCGACGCTGGCAATAAACATGTTGATCAAATCAAGAAAAAAGCCCAGCAGATAGACAGCGGCGACTTTGCTGCGATACGTCATGGTGGATCCTCCCGTGAGGTGGCGTATCGTATCGACCCCGGAAGCACGGATAAACCTGACAAAGCGCGATATACTGTCAAAAAAATTTTGACGGTAAAAGGCGTAATGATGATTAACCTACAGCGGACGCAGATGTTTGTTGCGGTGGCCGATACCGGCAGCTTTACTGCCGCAGCCGATGCGCTGGGCCTGACAAAAGCCGTAGTCAGCTTCAATATTCGCCAGCTCGAAGCCGAGCTGGGGGTGACGCTGCTGCTGCGCTCCACCCGCCGCCTGACGTTAACCGAGGCGGGAGCGCTTTTTCATCAGCGCAGCGTGGCGCTTCTGAAGGACGCAGAACGGCTGCAGGATGATGTTCGCGCGAATCATGCAGGACTCACGGGGGAATTGCGGATCACCACCACGCCTGAGTATGGTTCGCGGGTCGTGGTACCGTTGCTGGCAAGGTTTAGCCAGCTGCACCCGGAGCTTCGCGTGCGTCATGTCTCGTCTTCACTCCATGCCGATCTGATCTCAGAGCGCTTTGACGTGGCTATTCGGTTGGGAACGCTTACCGACTCGCGCTACCACGCCGCATTGATTTCACATTTTTCCATCCTGCCCGTCGCGACGCCGGAATGGCGGATGAATCATCCGGTCGAATCGCTTGCGCAGCTGGCGCAAGCCGACTGGATTATTCACGAGCGCTTAGCTTCGCCGCTGCGCTGGCAGGTGAAAGATGCCAGCGGTGCGCCTGAAATGCTTGAGATAAAAAAAGCGCCGCGCCTGTTTGCCGACAGCGCGCAGGCGCTTATGGCTTTTGCGCTTGCGGGAAGTGGCGTGGCGTTACTGCCTGAATGGCTGGTGCGCGATGCGCTTGATGCGGGAAAACTGGTCCCGGTTTTACCGGAATATACCTTCGCGCGGCAGGGCATCCACGCGGTTTATCCGGATGCCCGGCACGTGCCTGCGAAAGTGCGCACCTTTATTGATTTTATGCGCGCCAGGGTGAATTAATCGTGCATCATCTTTTTGATGAGCGCAGAGAATTGCTCCCGTTCGGCCTTATTAAGACGCCCTAAAAACGCCTCATCCACCTCGTTGCCGACCGGCTGGCAGTCTGCAAGCAGGGCTTCGCCTTCCGGCGTCAGGAAGACAAACCGGCGGCGCTTGTCTGCGGGATCGTGCTCGCGTTTGACCAGCCCGCGCGCCTCCATTCGGCTGAGCATCTCCGCCAGAGTCGCCTTCGTGCTGACCGCCACTTCGGTCAATGCCACCTGCTCAATGCCAGGGTGCTCGGCAATGGAGCGCATAACCGCATACTGCGGCTTGGTCAGTTCCGGCAGGGAATGTTGCCACTTAGCGGTATGCTGTTGAAAAAGCTGACGTAACAGGTGGAACGCCTCTTGTCTTAGTTCCATGAACACTCCGACAGAAAAAATCACCCCCTATGATAGCCGCTAAAGCCCGGGATGATAACGCGGGATTTTTTAGCAATTAATGTGATCGTGTGCGAACGATCTTGTCAGTAGAGCGATCCGGGAGTAGTTTATCTATAAATGTTCGTACACGAACAAATTGATTGAGGTGATGAATGAGATTGATCGTGGGAATGACAGGAGCAACGGGGGCTCCGCTGGGCGTGGCGCTGCTGCTGGCGCTGAGGGAAATGCCGGAGGTAGAGACCCATCTGGTCATGTCGAAGTGGGCAAAAACAACCATTGAACTGGAAACGCCTTACACCGTGCAGGACGTTGCTGCGCTGGCTGACGTTGTTCACAGCCCGGCTGACCAGGCCGCCACCATCTCCTCCGGCTCGTTTCGCACCGACGGCATGATCGTCATTCCCTGCAGCATGAAAACGCTGGCGGGGATCCGCGCGGGCTACGCCGAAGGGCTGGTGGGCCGTGCGGCAGATGTGGTGCTGAAAGAGGGGCGCAAGCTGGTGCTCGTTCCCCGCGAAACGCCGCTCAGCACCATTCATCTGGAGAACATGCTGGCGCTTTCCCGCATGGGCGTGGCGATGGTGCCGCCCATGCCTGCGTATTACAACCACCCGCAAACCGCCGATGACATCACCCAGCATATCGTGACCCGTGTGCTCGACCAGTTTGGTCTGGAGCACAAAAAGGCGCGCCGATGGAACGGGTTGCGGGAGGCGAAACATTTTTCACAGGAGAACAAAGATGGCATTTGATGATTTGAGAAGCTTCCTGCAGGCGCTCGATGAGCAAGGGCAACTGCTGAAAATTGAGGAAGAGGTGAATGCGGAGCCGGATCTGGCGGCGGTAGCCAACGCCACAGGCCGTATTGGCGACGGCGCGCCCGCGCTGTGGTTCGACAATATTCGTGGCTTTACCGATGCCCGCGTGGTGATGAACACCATCGGCTCGTGGCAAAACCACGCCATATCGATGGGGTTGCCAGCGAATACCCCGGTAAAAAAACAGATCGACGAGTTTATTCGCCGCTGGGACAAATTCCCCGTTACGCCGGAGCGCCGCGCTAACCCGGCCTGGGCGCAAAATACGGTCGACGGTGAAGACATTAACCTGTTCGATATCCTGCCGCTGTTTCGCCTGAACGACGGTGACGGCGGTTTTTATCTCGATAAAGCGTGCGTTGTCTCGCGCGATCCGCTCGACCCGGACCATTTCGGCAAGCAGAACGTCGGGATCTACCGCATGGAGGTCAAGGGCAAGCGCAAGCTCGGCCTGCAGCCGGTACCGATGCACGATATCGCCCTCCATCTGCACAAAGCGGAAGAGCGCGGGCAAGATCTGCCGATCGCGATTACTCTCGGCAACGACCCGATTATCACCCTGATGGGCGCCACGCCGCTGAAATACGATCAGTCTGAGTATGAAATGGCCGGCGCGCTGCGCGAAAGCCCGTACCCGATTGCCACCGCGCCGCTGACCGGCTTCGACGTGCCGTGGGGGTCTGAAGTGATCCTGGAAGGGGTGATTGAAGGCCGCAAACGTGAAATCGAAGGGCCGTTCGGCGAGTTTACCGGACACTATTCCGGTGGCCGTAATATGACGGTGGTCCGTATCGACAAAGTTTCTTACCGCACCAAACCGATCTTCGAATCCCTTTACCTCGGCATGCCGTGGACCGAGATTGACTATCTGATGGGACCAGCCACCTGCGTGCCGCTTTACCAGCAACTGAAGGCGGAATTCCCGGAAGTGCAGGCGGTGAACGCGATGTACACCCACGGTCTGCTGGCAATTATCTCCACCAAAAAACGCTACGGTGGTTTTGCCCGCGCGGTCGGTTTACGCGCCATGACCACGCCGCACGGTCTGGGCTACGTGAAGATGGTGATTATGGTGGATGAGGATGTCGATCCGTTCAACCTCCCGCAGGTGATGTGGGCGCTCTCATCGAAGGTCAATCCGGCAGGGGATCTGGTGCAGCTGCCGAACATGTCAGTGCTTGAACTCGACCCAGGCTCCAGCCCGGCGGGCATTACCGACAAACTGATTATTGATGCCACCACGCCTGTTGCACCGGACACCCGTGGCCACTACAGCCAGCCGGTACAGGATCTGCCTGAAACTAAAGCCTGGGCTGAAAAACTGACCGCGATGCTGGCAGCACGCCAATAAGGAGGAAAAGATGATTTGTCCACGTTGTGCCGATGAGCATATTGAAGTGATGGCGACGTCACCGGTGAAAGGGGTCTGGACCGTTTACCAGTGCCAGCATTGTCTTTATACCTGGCGCGATACCGAACCGCTGCGTCGTACCAGCCGCGAGCATTACCCGGAAGCGTTCCGCATGACGCAGAAGGATATTGATGATGCACCGCAGGTGCCGACAATCCCGCCGCTGTTGTAAAAATAAGCCCGGTGGTGCTGCGCTTACCGGGCCTACGGGTTTTGTAGGTCGGGTAAGGCGAAGCCGCCACCCGACAAAACAGACCGCAGAAAACTAAACCAGGCTCTTCAACCGATAAATCCACTCCAGCGCCTGACGCGGCGTCAGTGAATCCGGGTCGAGGTTCTCCAGCGCTTCCACCGCAGGCGACGTTTCTTCAGCTGGCGCCAACAGCGACATCTGGGTGCCATCAATCTGCGTCGCCGCCGCATTCGGCGAGAGGCTTTCCAGCTCACGCAGCTTCTGGCGAGCGCGCTTGATCACCTCTTTTGGTACACCTGCCAGCGCCGCAACGGCCAGGCCATAGCTCTTGCTCGCCGCGCCATCCTGCACCGTGTGCATAAAGGCGATGGTGTCGCCGTGCTCCAGCGCATCAAGATGAACGTTAGCCACGCCTTCCATTTTCTCCGGCAGTTGCGTCAGCTCGAAGTAGTGGGTGGCGAACAGCGTCATGGCCTTGATTTTATTCGCGAGGCTTTCAGCACAGGCCCAGGCCAGAGACAGGCCGTCATAGGTTGAGGTTCCGCGTCCCACTTCGTCCATCAGCACCAGGCTGTGCTCCGTCGCGTTATGCAGAATATTAGCCGTTTCGGTCATCTCGACCATGAAGGTTGAGCGGCCGCTCGCCAGATCGTCCGCTGCCCCAACGCGGGTGAAGATACGATCGATGGGGCCAATCTCCACTTTTTGCGCCGGGACGTAGCTGCCGATATACGCGAGCAAAGCAATCAGCGCCGTCTGGCGCATGTAGGTACTCTTACCGCCCATGTTCGGGCCGGTAATGATCAGCATTCTTCTCTGCGGCGACAGGCTCAGCGGGTTGGCGATGAACGGTTCGTTCAGCACCTGCTCAACGACCGGGTGACGGCCTTCCGTAATGCGAATGCCGGGCTTGTCGGTAAAGGTCGGGCAGGTATAGTTCAGCGTTTCAGCCCGTTCAGCCAGGTTCACCAGCACGTCCAGCTCCGCCAGCGCGCTGGCGCTGAGCTGCAGGTCAGCAAGGTGCGGCATCAGCATGTCGAACAGCTCGTCATACAGCTGTTTTTCCAGCGCCAGGGCTTTACCTTTCGAGGTGAGTACTTTGTCCTCGTACTCTTTCAGCTCGGGAATGATGTAACGCTCGGCGTTTTTCAAGGTCTGACGACGTACGTAGTGAATCGGCGCCAGATGGCTTTGCCCGCGGCTGATCTGAATGTAGTAACCGTGTACCGCGTTATACCCCACTTTCAGCGTGTCGAGCCCAAGACGCTCGCGTTCGCGAATTTCCATCTTATCCAAGTAGTCCGTCGCACCGTCAGCCAGCGCGCGCCATTCGTCCAGCTCCTCGTTGTAGCCTGGGGCAATCACGCCGCCGTCGCGCACCAGAACCGGAGGCGCATCAATAATGGCGCGCTCCAGCAGCTCGCGAAGCTCGGTGAATTCGCCCATCGTTTCGCGGAGTTTCTGTACCGGCGCGCTGTCAACGTCGCTCAGCTGCGCACGCAGTTCCGGCAGCTGCTGGAAAGCATGTCGCATACGCGCGAGGTCGCGCGGGCGCGCGGTGCGCAATGCCAGACGGGCAAGAATACGCTCCAGATCGCCTACCTGACGCAGGACCGGCTGCAGCTCGGTATAGCGATCCTGCAACGCAGCAATCGTCTGCTGGCGGCAAACCAGCGTATCGGTATCGCGAATCGGCATATGCAGCCAGCGCTTCAGCATGCGGCTGCCCATCGGCGTCACCGTGCTGTCGAGCACCGACGCGAGCGTGTTTTCAACGCCACCTGCCAGGTTTTGGGTGATCTCCAGGTTACGGCGCGTGGCGGCATCCATAATGATGCTGTCCTGCTGGCGCTCCATGGTGATAGAGCGGATATGCGGCAGGGCGGTGCGCTGGGTGTCTTTCACGTACTGCAGCAGGCAACCTGCGGCACACAGCCCGCGCGGAGCATTTTCCACGCCAAAGCCAATCAGATCGCGGGTGCCGAACTGCAGGTTCAGCTGCTGGCGCGCGGTATCAATTTCGAATTCCCACAGCGGGCGACGGCGCAATCCGCGACGGCCTTCAATCAGCGCCATTTCGGCGAAGTCTTCGGCGTAGAGCAATTCTGCCGGGTTGGTGCGCTGCAGTTCGGCAGCCATCGTTTCGCGGTCAGCCGGCTCACTCAGGCGAAAACGCCCGGAGCTGATGTCCAGCGTGGCGTAGCCAAACCCTTTGCCGTCCTGCCACAGCGCCGCCAGCAGGTTATCCTGGCGCTCCTGAAGCAGGGCTTCATCACTGATGGTGCCTGGCGTGACGATGCGTACGACTTTGCGCTCAACCGGGCCTTTCGAGGTTGCCGGATCGCCGATTTGTTCGCAGATGGCAACGGACTCACCCTGATTCACCAGCTTGGCCAAATAGTTTTCAACCGCGTGGTGCGGGATACCGGCCATCGGGATGGGCTCGCCTGCGGATGCGCCACGTTTGGTTAGCGAGATGTCGAGCAACTGCGACGCACGTTTAGCATCGTCATAAAACAGCTCGTAAAAATCGCCCATGCGGTAAAACAGCAGGATTTCCGGATGCTGTGCCTTCAGCTTCAGGTACTGCTGCATCATCGGCGTATGTGCGTCGAAATTGTCGATTGTGCTCATGGAGTTATGATGTCCATTTCTTTGAAAATAAACCGTTTTGAGCGGCTCAATGGCCGTTTGTTCGTTCTATTGTCGCATGAAAAAAAGGTACGGCGCAGAAAAATGTGGCGGCTTTACGAGGTGCCTTCAGACATTAACTCAATGACGATTTTTCCATGCTCAACGCCCACCCTGACCTGGGAGTTGGTGGTAAAGCCCGCCTTTTCAAGCCAGTCTCCTTTTAAGCTCAGCGCCGCATGCACGCTGTATCGCTTCGGTATCTTCGTTTTTCGATTCTCGTGACGTTTTCTGAAATATCCCACTTTTAAATGGCGGTAGGGTTTGCCGATCGCGATCTCTTTCATAGGGTCTCCAGACTATACGGACAACGGTCATTCCTGATGCCTGTATAAAATACCAGTGATTTTCAGGAGGTGCAGGGTTAATAGTGGAATCAGGCTTCAGAAAACGGAATGCAACACCTGAAATCCACAGTATTAAAGTGTATTATTGATGCACCTTATTATTTGGTAAGTCGCTATGACCGGTAAACGCATATCACGTGAAAAAGAGACCATCGCGAAAATGATCGCGTTGTACGCAAAGCAGTGTCCACAGGCTTCTCAGGAAGCGGGGCATTATCAGGCGCTCAACGCCTATGCCGATAAGCGCCTGGATAAGTGCGTTTTTGGTGAAGAAAAGCCCGCCTGTAAACAATGCCCGGTGCACTGCTACCAGCCTGCCAGACGTGAAGAGATGAAGCAGATTATGCGCTGGGCAGGCCCGCGTATGTTATGGCGTCACCCCATTCTGACCGTCCTCCATCTGATGGATGACCGTCGTCCGGTGCCGGAACTGCCGGAGAAGTATCGCCCGAAAAAGTGAACCGATCAGCTTCGTAGCGGGCGGCAAATCACGTTCAGGGCCAGCGCGCTGCAGAGTGGAAAGAGCGCCAGCAGAAGCCACGGGTAAATCGCCTGCGTTGAAGGCACCAGCGCGCGATCCAGCAGGCTGCCAAATAACAAGTTTCCAGCCAGTACCGCAATGCCTCCGGCGGTGGAGAGTGCGCCATAGTGCGCGCCCAGCGTGGATTCATCGGCGAACCGCGGAATGAGATCTTTTGCCGACGGCACCAGCAGCATCTGCCCCAGCGTCAGCAGCGTGACAAACGAGACCGAGGGCAGAAGCCGCAGCCAGCCCTCAGGCGGTTCTGTTGCCGCAAACATTGCCACGCTCGCAAAGGCGGCGGAAAGCAGCAAAAAGCCCACCGGAAGAATGTTCACCGCGCCCACGCGTCGGGCGAAACGCGCCAGCGGCAGCTGTAAGGTAATGATCAGAACGGAGGCCAGCATAAAAAGCGGGCCGAGATCTTTCTCGTTACCGCCGGAGCGCTGGATCTCCACCGGCAGCGCCAGATAGAGCTGGTTGTAGCTTAACAGCCAGGAGCTGTAGGCAATGATAAAGGCGACAAAGCGCGGCTGGCGGAACGTCGTCCACCAGGGCACTATTTTTATCTTCTGTGAACGTTGCCCGGCAGCAGGCAGACAGAAGTAAAGCACCACTAGCGCAATGATAAAGACGCCTGCCCCCGCCAGCGCCACCTGGCGGAAGCCAAGCCCCGTTAGCAGAGCGCCAGCAACCGGGCCCAGTACCGCGCCGAGCTCCCCGCAGACGGCAAAGAGCGCAAACCACTCTGCCCGGCTTCGTTTCCCTTTCGCCTCGCTGTGGGTACCCGCTTTCGCCAGCAGAGCCTCAATTGAGGGAGAAAATAGCGCGCCGCCGACGCCCGTCAGACACGCGCCCAGAATAATCGGCCACAGCGATCCCCCGAAGGCCAGCAGCAGATAGCCTGAAACACGAACTATACAGCCGCTGAGGATGATGACCTTCGCGCCAAACCGGTCCGAGAGCGCACCGCCAACGATAAACATCCCCTGCTGCGAGAACGTGCGCAGGCCCAGGATCAGCCCGATGAGCCCGCCGGAGAGCAGCATGTCGTCGCGCAGAAATACTGCCAGGAAGGGAACGACGGCGTAAAACCCAATGTTAAAAACAAACTGGCTACCCAGTAAAACGGGCGGCCAGAGCGTGGTGGCGGGGCGAAGGGACATTGTCGATCACTCGTCCCTAAACGATAAAGTGAATGTGCTTTTTGCCATGAAACGGCGAGATCTCAATTTTGGTTTTGACCCGGAAGACATCCCAGAGCAACGACTCGGATAAGATGTCCTGCGGCGTTCCGGTCGCCACAATTTGCCCTTTCTGCATCACAATCAGCGAGTCGCAGAACATTGAAGCGTGGTTGAGATCGTGGATGGCGACGATACTGGTAACGGGTAATTGGCTGATCAACTGCATCAGCTGCATCTGATGATGGATATCCAGGTGGTTGGTCGGTTCATCCAGCAGGATTTCGGTTGGCGTTTGCGCCAGCGCGCGGGCAATATGCACCCGCTGACGCTCGCCGCCGGACAGGCTCAGCCAGCCCTGCTCGCTGCGGTCCAGCATATCGACACGCTGCAGAGCCGCGGTGACGGTGTCGTCATCCTGCGCGCTCCAGTTAGAAAAAGGGGAGTGGTGCGGAATACGCCCAAGTTTGACCACGTCGCGCACGCGCATGTTGGCGTCGGTCATCCCGTGCTGCTCAACGAACGCCACCCGGCGGGCAAGCTGCTTTTTGGCGATGCGGGAAATGTCCTGCCCGTCCAGGGTCACGCTTCCCGAATCCGGGCGACGCAGGCCTGCCAGGATACGCAAAAGGGACGATTTGCCGCAGCCGTTAGGACCAAGCAAACCCACCGTTTCGCCGCGTGAAACCTTCAGCGAGACACCATTGACGATAACTTTTTTGCCTACCTTCCAGGTAATATTTTCAGCGCAGATACTCATCACTTATTCCTTGAGCGGTAGATAATCACGGCAAAGAAAGGTACGCCCACCAGCGCGGTGACCACGCCGACGGGCAGGCTTTGCGGCGCAATCAGCATGCGTGAGGCGATATCGGCCAGCACCATCAGGATCGCCCCCGCCAGCGCGCTGGCAATCAGCAGCGTGCGGTGCAGCGGCCCGAACAGGAAGCGCATGACGTGCGGCACCACCAGCCCTACAAAGCCGATTGAGCCCGCCATGCTGACGATGGTCGCGGTGATCAGGGCCGTGGTGGTAAACAGGGCAAGACGCACCCAGGGCACGGCAATGCCTAAGGAGGCAGCCGCGTCATCACCAAAGGTAAAGGCGTCCAGCGCCCGGGAATAGTAGAGGCAGACGGCAAGGCCCGCCAGCACGACAACCAGCGCCAGCTGGAATTCCGGCCAGCGCACGCCGCTAAAGCTGCCCAGCAGCCAGAACATCACGTCGCGCGCCTGCTGCGCGCTGGCGGAGGTGCTGATGGTGTAGGCGGTAATGGCGTTGAAAAGCTGAGATGCAGCAACGCCTGCCAGAATGGTGCGTTCATTGCCGCCGCGCGCGCCGTTCGTCAGAAAGGCGACAAACGCAAAGGCGGCGAACGCCCCGGCAAACGCGCCCGCAGAGAGCGATACCGCGCCGGTGCCGATGCCCAGGACGACGACCGACACCGCCCCGGTTGAGGCACCCGCCGACACGCCGAGCACGTAGGGTTCCGCCAGCGCGTTCTTCAGCAGGCTTTGCAGCACGGCACCGCAGATGGCTAAACCGGCCCCGCAGCAGGCCGCCACCAGCGCGCGGCTCAGGCGAAAGTCCCAGATTACGCTCTCATAAATGCGGTTTAGCGGAACGTCGGTCAGCCCCAGCTTATTGCCAATAGCGTAAAAGACGTTGGACAGCGGAATCGACAGCTCGCCGACGCTGACGCCAAGAGCAATCACTAAAAACAGCAGGACAACGGCAAGCAGAGCGGAAGTGGTCAGGATCAGGCCCTGGCGGGCCTGAAGTACGGCTGCCGTCATCAGTTCAGCCCCAGTTTTCTGAGCTGTTCACCCACCTGTTCAGCACCGTAAATCGTACGAATCGTCGGGTTCATCGCCTGACCGTCCATCACCACGATATGGCCTTTTTTGACGGCATCAAGCTGGCTCACGGCAGGATCGCTTTTCAGGAATTTGATTTTCTCATCCGCGTTATCCAGCGCCCAGCGGTTGCGGTCCAGACTGGAGACGACAATCACATCAGGGTTCGCGGCAATAATACTTTCCCAGCCGACGGTCGGCCATTCGGTCTCAGCGGTAATGGCGTTATGGCCACCCAGCACGTTAGCAATAAAACCGGAGGCGCTGTTTTTCCCGCCGACATAGGCATCTGCCGAAGGCGAGGCGCTTGAGAACCAGAAAACAAACGAGAGATCTTTTTTGTTTTTACCAAATTCCTGACGCAGGTCGGCCTCACGTTTTTTGAAATCAGCGATAACGGCCTGGCCGCGCGCTTCAACGTTAAAAATCTTCGCGAAATCTTCAATCTCTTTATAAAGGTACGTCATATCCCACAGCGTCTGGCGGCTGCCGTACATATCGCCTGCCGCTTTTTTGGTGGCGCACATGCCTGGAGATAAATAGCTGTTCACGCCGACGGTAGCCAGATCTTCACGTTTTGCGACCTTACTTTCCGGCCCAAGCAGCAGCGGCAGCTGGGCAGGAACAAAATCGGGGTTTTGCGCAAGGATGGATTCAAGAGTCGGAATTTCGACGGTCAGGGTTTTGATTTTTGCATTCTGCTCAGCCAGCTGCGGCAGCACTTTGGTCGGCCAGAAGGCACTGGCTTTGACCTTATCTTCCAGCCCCAGCAGGAGCAAAATTTCCACGGTGTTCTGACCGAGGGCCACGACGCGTTCCGGCGCTTTAGTGAATGTCTCTTTATAGCCACAGTTTTCAATCGTCAGAGGATATGTGGTTGCCAGAGCAGAACTGACCGACGCAATCGCCAGGCCTAACGCGCAGATGACCTTCTTCATGAAACGCTACCCTTCATTAATATTATTTTTGATGCAAATGAAACGCATTATTAAGGCGGAATTTTATACAGAGGAAAATATATTGTGTCAATGAGGGACAATTGCGCAGGGTGACGAAAAGCGGCGCCATAAGCGGCGCCGGAATGACGGGTTAAAGCAGGCTCTCTTTATCGATTCCCAGACGCTTCATGCGAGAGAGCAGGGTAGTGCGTTTCAGCCCCAGCCGCTGAGCTGCGCCCTTCGGTCCGGCTACCACGCCGTTGGTCTCTTTCAGTACGCGCATAATGAGCTGATATTCATCTTCGCCTTCCTGCGCGACTTCTGCCGACAGCGTGGGGGCTTCCTGAAGGGAGACTTCAGGCAAAGAGAGCTGCAGCACGTTCCCACGCGTCAGCAGTACCGCGCGTTCAATGACGTTTTCCAGCTCGCGCACGTTCCCCGGCCACTCCATCGACGAGAGGGTACGTAGCGTTTCGGCAGGAATACTGTCGATATTCCTCCCCATCCGGCGGGCAATCTTCGCGGTAAAGGCCTTCACCAGCAGCGGAATATCTTCCGGGCGCTCGCGCAGCGGCGGCAGGCAGATCGGAAAGACGTTCAGGCGATAGTAGAGATCGCTGCGAAACTCGCGGTCAGCGACCATCTTTTTCAGATCGCGGTTGGTGGCGGCAATCAGCCGCACGTCGGTTTGGATCAGCTTGTTGCTGCCGAGGCGCTCAAACTCCTGCTCCTGCAAAACGCGCAGCAGCTTGGGCTGCAGCTCCAGCGGCATATCGCCCACTTCGTCGAGGAACAGCGAGCTTTTATCCGCCAGTTCGAAACGGCCCAGCCGCTGGCTGCTGGCCCCGGTAAACGCGCCGCGCTCGTGGCCGAAGAGGTCACTTTCCAGCAGACCCGCGGGCATCGCCGCGCAGTTCATCTTCACCATCCGCCGGCTGTTGCGGTTGCTCAGGTTATGAATGGCGCGGGCTATCAGCTCTTTACCGGTGCCGGTTTCACCGAGGATCAGCACCGTGCTGTCGCTCTGGGCCACCATTTCAACCTGCTTGAGGACGCTGTACATGGCATCGCTGCGCCCGATGATTTCGCCAAACTCGCTGTCCACGTTGTTGAGCTGTTCGGTCAGCGCCAGGTTTTCGTCCACCAGCCGCTCTTTCAGGCGGTGGATCTCCTGATAGGCGAGGGCGTTATCCAGCGCGATGGAAATACGCTCGGCGATCTGGCGCAGCAGCTTCAGGTTGGCGGTGGTAAACACGGCTTCATCGCACTGCGCCAGTTTGAGCACCCCAAGCATGGTGCTGCCGGACATCAGCGGCAGCAGGCACAGGGTCTGAATTTTGTTGCCCCAGGTGTTAAACAGCATCCGCTCGTACGGCGCCACCGGGTCCTGCTCGCTAAGATTCAGCAGCAGGATCTCTTTGCTTTTAAATACCCGCTCAGAAAGGGTGCCCGCTTCGTCCACCTCGCTCTGCTCGTGCGCCGGATTGGCCTCATCAAGATAGTGGGTGGAGTAGATGTTTAGCTTGCCTTTGCGGTTCCCGCGTAGCGCGATGCTGATGGCGTCGATCCTGAAATAGTGGTGGATCTCCTTGGCGACTTCGCTGACCAGCTCGTCCATGTCGAGCCTTGAGAGTACGGCGTTGGTGATGGCGACCAGAATGCGGAAGTTATCGCGCTCGCGGCTCAGCAGGTCGTAATCCACGTTATTGGTGACGCGGCTTTGGATCTGCTCCGCGACGACGGCCACAATCTGGGTAAAGGTGTGCAGCCGCTCGTACTCCGCCTCGCTCCAGGGCTGGTCGGTATTGCGGATAAACTCGCAGCCGCCAAAAATATGGCCCTCCGCCGCCAGCGGCAGCATGCCGTAATGACCGAAAGGCTGATAGAGATTGCTCTCTGCCAGCCGCGGCCATGCCATCCGAAACTCTTCAAAATTGCAGTGCAGCACTTCAGGCCGGGAGAGAATGCGGCGCACCGGGCCGTGCGCGAGGTACGTTTCGTCTTCGTATTCAAACGTTTTGCCATTCTCGCGCGTGGAATAGTAGCTCGCGCGGTGCGTTCCGCTATGCCAGAGCACAATCGCCGCGCTGTCCGCCAGCGCTGATTGCCTGACCAGCCGCGTCAGGGCATCGCTCAGCGCGCCGAGATCGGGCTGTTGTAAAAGTGTGCGCGTGATGTCAAACAGGCCCTGCTGTCCAAGATCGCTCATCGGTGTATACGGCATTATTGCTTTCCAATAGAAACTGGCAAAAAAGAGACTTCACTGCTGACCGCTTATGGTGCGGTTCTAGCAAATTCGGGGTAACGGCTCAGCGTGCGGCAGATCCAGCGTGCGCTTCACGCCGTAAAGTCCGGTCAGGCGCACCCCTTTGCGCTCAACCACGTCGCCAATGATGGCCGCGTCCTTCCCTAAGGGATGCGCTCTCAGCTGTTCAAGTACAGCTTCCGCCGCCGAACGTTCCACGCCGATCGCCAGCTTGCCCTCGTTGGCAAAGTTTAGCGGGTCAAGCCCTAAAAGCTCACACAGCCCCCTCACGGCAGGCTTAACGGGCAGGTCGCGCTCGCTCAGTTCAATCCCGCACCCGCTGCTTGCGGCGAACTCGTGGACAACGGCATTCACCCCGCCCCGGGTGGCGTCGCGCAGGGCTTTGACGCCCGGCATGTCGCGCAGCGTCTGGATAAGCGGGGTGAGCACCGCGCAGTCGCTGCGAAGCTCGCCGTCCAGCCCCAGGCCTTCGCGCAGGTTCAGGATGGTTGCCCCGTGGCAGCCCAGCGTTCCGCTGACAATCAGCACGTCGCCCACCGAAAGCTGCTGCGCGCCCCAGTGAATGTCGGCAGGGATCGCCCCCAAGCCGGCGGTGTTGATGAAGAGCTTATCCGCCGCGCCGCGCTGGACAACTTTGGTATCCCCGGTGACGATAGCGATCCCCGCCTCGCGGGCGGTGTGCGCCATGCTGTTGACCACTGCCGCAAGCGTCTCCATCGGTAATCCCTCTTCGAGGATAAATCCGCAGGAGAGGTAGCGCGGAATGGCGCCGCTGACGGCCACGTCGTTGGCCGTACCGCAGACGGCGAGCTTGCCAATATCGCCGCCCGGGAAGAATAGCGGGTCAATCACGTAGCTGTCGGTGGAGAACGCCAGCCGGTCGCCGTGTGCGGTGAGGGTTGAGAGCGCGATGCGCGCCTGATCCTCCTGCTCGGCGAGCCAGGGGTTATTAAAGGCCTCCATGAACAGCCGGTTAATCAGCTGCTGCATCGCCTGTCCACCGCTTCCGTGCGCCATTTCCACCGTGTTCATGCTTCACACTCCTGGTTGCGATACTGATACCACGCGGCGCATGCCCCTTCAGAGGAGACCATCAGCGCGCCAAACGCGGTTTGCGGGTTACAGGTGTTGCCAAATAGCGGGCAGTGGTGAGGTTTGCATTTGCCGGTAAGCACCTCGCCGCAGCGGGCCCGGGGATCGTCGCACACCTGCTGCGGCTGCGGGCGGAAGTGCGCTTCGGCATCAAATTCGCGATAGGCAGGCGTCAGGCGCACGCCGGATTCCGCAATCAGCCCCAGCCCGCGCCACTCGCTGTCGCCCTCAACGCTAAACACGTCGGCAATCGCCTGCTGCGCCCGTTCATTTCCCGCATCGGGCACCACGCGGCGGTACTGGTTTTCAACCGCGCTCAGGGACGCTATTTTCTGCTCAACCAGCATGGCTACGCCTTGCAGTAGATCAAGCGGTTCGAAACCAGCCACCACTAACGGACGATTGTACTGCTCAGCGATAAAACCGTAGGCGTCTGTGCCAATCACCATGCTGACGTGGCCCGGCGCCAGAAACGCATCGATGCCGTTGTCTGGCTCTTCGAGCAGACTGCGCAGCGTGGGAATGAGCGTAATATGCTGGCAGAAAAAGAAAAAGTTAGTGACGTTGCGCGCTTTCGCCTGCTGCAGCGTGATGGCCGTAGCGGGCATGGTGGTTTCAAAACCCAGCCCGAAAAAGACGACCTTGCGCTCAGGGTTAGCCTCTGCCAGCGTCAGGGCATCCATCGGCGAGTAAACGATCCGCACGTCCGCGCCGCGCGCCTTCGCCTGCAGCAGCGAGCCGTTTTTCCCCGGCACGCGCATCGCGTCGCCAAAGGTGCAGAAAATGACGCCGGGCTGGCCGGCAATTTCGATGCAGCTGTCGATACGCCCCATCGGCAAAACGCACACCGGGCAGCCGGGGCCGTGAATAAACTCAATGTTCTCCGGCAGCAGCTGGTCGAGGCCAAACTTGAAGATGGCGTGCGTGTGCCCGCCGCACACCTCCATGATCCGCAGCGGCCTTTCGTTCGTGTAGTCCAGCAGCGCCGCGCGCGTTTTCAGATGTTCGATAAGCTGCATCACCTGTTCTGGCGCGCGGTATTCATCAACGTAACGCATAGGCTAGCGCTCCTCGCCGTACAGGAGCGCGCCCACGTCCGGCTCCACGTCAAACATGTTTTGCAGCGCGTCCAGCGTGTCGCGGGCTTCCGCTTCGTTAATCACGCTCATCGCAAACCCCACGTGGACCAGCACCCACTGGCCGAGGCGCGACGCGCCCGTCTCATCGGTGCTGCCCACCAGCGTCAGGTCGACGTCGCGCAGGATGCCGCAAACCTCCACTTTGGCCTGATTGCCGTCGAGGGAATGGATTTGTCCCGGTACGCCTATGCACATCGTTCGCTCTCCAGCCAGTCCAGCCAGGCGTCCATGCCGTCGCCGCGCGTGGCGGAAACCAGCAGGATGTGAATGTCCGGGTTCACCTCGCGGGCATAGGCCAGGCACTTATCCACGTCGAAGTTCAGGTACGGCAGCAGGTCAACTTTGTTCAGCAGCATGAGGGAGGCGGCGGCGAACATGTGCGGGTACTTCAGCGGCTTGTCCTCCCCTTCGGTCACGGAGAGCACCGCCACTTTATGCCGTTCGCCGAGGTCGAAGCTTGCCGGGCATACCAGGTTACCGACGTTTTCGATAAACAGGATGCCGTTATCCGCCAGCGGCAGGCGAGGGGCGGCGTCGGCAATCATCTGCGCATCCAGGTGGCAGCCCTTGCCGGTGTTAACCTGAATGGCGGGCGTGCCGGTTTCGCGGATGCGCGCCGCGTCGTTAACGGTTTGCTGATCGCCTTCGATAACCGCGCAGGAGACGCGTTCGTTCAGGCGCGTAAGCGTTTCGGTCAGCAGGGTGGTTTTACCGGAGCCGGGGCTGGAGACCAGGTTCAGCACCAGCAGTTGACGCGCGGCAAAGCGGGCGCGGTTGCGGGCGGCGATCTGGTTATTTTTGTCCAGCACGTCGATCTCCACCTCCAGCATCTGGCGCTGGCTTATGCCCGGCGCGTGGGTGCCTGCTTCGCCGTGGCCGTAATGCAGATCGCCCGCGTCGGAACGCTGCGGCGCAAAGGTGATGCCGGTCAGGGCCGCCGCAGGACGCGGGGCAGGGGAAAAGGGCGCGGAGCGAAACGCGGAGTGGGGACGGTGTTCATCCCCTTCTATATACAGGTTGCCTTCGGCGCAACCGCAGGTACTACACATAACTTACTCCTTCTCGATTTCGAGGCGCAGGATCTGCATGCCGTCATCCGCCACGATGCGAAGACCCGTGCTCTGACACTGCGGGCAGCGCTGAACCTTTGATGAGAGCAGGGTGACGTACTGCTGGCACTGCTCACACCAGCACTCCGCCTGCTGCTCGTCGATATGCAGCGCGCAGCCTTCCGCCAGCGTGCCGCGGCACACCAGCTCAAAACAGAAGGTGAGGGCGCTGCTCTCGACGCAGGAAAAGGCGCCGACCTTCAGCCAGACGCCGGTGACGCGCTTCGCGTGGTTTTGCACTGCCTGCTGTTCGATAAGTTCCAGAGCCCGCTGGCAGAGGGTGATTTCGTGCATGACGCCTCCTCAATGATTTGCGCCAGTAAATGCAATAACGGTGCCAGCTTGATTTGCGTTACGGCGTGACGATGTCAGCGCTGTCGAAATGACACGTCGACACGGCGGCGTTGACAGTGTCTTTTTTGATAAAAATCATTCAAATCAACAAATTAAAAGCTGGCACGGAATCTGCTTAACAGCCGCTATCTCCATTAACCGGATACCTTCTATGACTATTTGGGAAATTAGCGAAAAAGCGGATTACATCGCGCAGCGCCACCAGCAGCTTCAGGATCAGTGGCACCTCTACTGTAACTCTCTGGTTCAGGGGATCACCCTGTCAAAAGCCCGACTGCATCATGCGATGAGCTGCGCGGCGCAGGGGGATATGCGCTTTGTCCTGTTCGGGCATTTCACGGTCTTTGTGACCCTGGCAGACAGCTTTAACAGCCACACCATCGAGTACTACGTTGAGAATAAAGAGGGTGAAAAACAACGTATTGCGCAGGCGCAGCTGATGGCCGACGGCATGGTCGACGGCTACGTCAGCAACCGCGATCGCCAGCAGGTGCTTGAGCACTATCTGGAGAAAATCGCGCCGGTTTACAACGGTCTCTACGCCGCGGTTGAGCACGACTTGCCGGTCGACCTCAAACAGCTCGTCGTGGGAAAGGCCCCCGCAAATCTTGCCTGATAACCGAATGTCGAAAAGTGTCGATGAGACAGTTTTTCGTCGTCAAAAATGACCATCACCAGAGGATTGCCCGGTGAACCGTTTTGTAATTGCTGACTCGACGGTCTGTATTGGCTGTCGGACCTGTGAGGCGGCGTGTTCGGAAACGCACCGCCTGCACGGGCTGCAGTCCATGCCGCGCCTGCGCGTCATGCGTAATGAGAAAGAGTCTGCCCCGCAGCTCTGCCACCACTGTGAAGATGCCCCGTGCGCGGGCGTCTGTCCCGTCAATGCCATCACCCGCGTCGATGGCGCGGTCCAGCTGAACGAAAGCCTGTGCGTGAGCTGCAAGCTGTGCGGCATCGCCTGCCCGTTCGGTGCCATTGAATTCTCCGGCAGCCGCCCGCTGCATATCCCGGCGAACGCCAATACCCCGAAAGCGCCGCCTGCGGCACCGGCTCCGGCACGCGTGAGCACGCTGCTGGACTGGGTGCCCGGCATCCGCGCTATTGCGGTGAAGTGCGACCTGTGCAGCTTTGACGAACAGGGCCCGGCCTGCGTGCGGACCTGCCCGACCAAAGCGCTGATCCTGGTTAACATCCGCGATATCGCCCGCACCAGCAGGCGCAAGCGCGAGCTGACCATTAATACCGACGTCGGCGATCTTTCGCTTCTGCAGGCGCTTAACGAGGGGGCGAAATGAACGCGATATTTATGATTAACAGCGCCGTGGCGTACTTTGCCGCTGCCGCCGCGCTGGCGCTGGTGTTCTCTTTCCATAAAACCCTGAGCGGCTGGATAGCCGGTATCGGCGGTGCAGTCGGCAGCCTGATGACGCTGGCGGCGGGCGGTGTCGTCCTGCTCGGCGGACAATCCCTGGAAACACTCATGCCGCTGATTCGCCACACCGTGGCGATTACGCCGCTGAACGCCATCTGGCTGGTGACCTTTGGCCTGTGCGGGCTGTTTATCAGCCTGTTCAATATCGACTGGCACCGCCATCAGCAGACCAAAGCCAACGGCCTGCTGGTTAATCTGCTGATGGCCGCCGCGGTCTGCACGGTTATCGCCAGCAACCTTGGCGCGCTGGTGGTGATGGCGGAGATCATGGCGCTGTGTGGTGTGTTCCTGACCGGCTGCAGCGCCTCCGGTAAGCTGTGGTTTGCACTCGGACGCCTCGGCACGCTGCTGCTGGCGCTGGCCTGCTGGCTGGTGTGGCAGCGTTTCGGCACCCTGGATTTTGCCGCGCTTAACGGCCAGCCGCTGGGGAACGACGTCTGGCTGCTGGGCGCAGTCGGCTTTGGCCTGCTGGCCGGGATTATCCCGCTGCACGGTTGGGTCCCGCAGGCGCACGCGAATGCCTCTGCGCCCGCCGCCGCGCTGTTTTCGACGGTGGTAATGAAGGTCGGTCTGTTCGGCATTTTGACGATTACCCTGACGGGCGGTCAGCCGCCGCTGTGGTGGGGGGTAGCGCTGCTGATTGCGGGGATGATCACCGCCTTTGTCGGCGGCCTGTACGCCCTGATGGAGCACAACATCCAGCGTCTGCTGGCGTACCACACCCTGGAAAACATCGGGATTATCCTGCTCGGCATGGGCGCGGGCGTCACCGGGCTGGCGCTCAACCAACCGGCGCTGATTGCCGCCGGGTTTATCGGCGGTCTGTATCACCTCGTCAACCATAGCCTGTTTAAAACCACTCTGTTCCTCGGCGCGGGCAGCGTCTGGTTCCGCACCGGGCACCGGGATATCGAAAAGCTCGGTGGGATTGGCAAAAAGATGCCGATGATTTCACTCGCCATGCTGGTGGGGCTGATGGCGATGGCCGCGCTGCCGCCGCTGAACGGCTTTGCCGGGGAATGGGTGATCTATCAGTCCTTCTTCGCGCTCGGCCAGAGCGACTCGTTTATCGCGCGGCTGCTCGGCCCGCTGCTGGCGGTGGGCCTGGCGATCACCGGGGCGCTGGCGGTGATGTGCATGGCGAAAGTCTATGGCGTCACCTTCCTCGGCGCGCCGCGCACCCGTGAAGCGGAGAACGCCTGCTGCGCCCCGGTACTGATGGCCACCAGCGTGGTCGCGCTGGCGCTGTGCTGCATTGCGGGCGGGGTTGCCGCGCCGTGGCTGCTGCCGCTGCTGGGCCACGCCGTTCCGCTGCCGCTGGCGACGGCGCATACCGTTGTCTCCCAGCCGATGATGGCGCTGCTGCTGATCGCCGGGCCGCTCCTGCCGTTCGTGCTGATGCTGTTCTTCAGACGCGACCGTCTTGCCTCCCGCTCGCGCGGCGCGGCGTGGGCCTGCGGCTACGAACACGAGCCGTCGATGGTCATTACCGCCCACGGTTTTGCCATGCCGGTGAAGGAGAACTTCGCCTCCGTGCTGAAGCTGCGCCAGTGGCTTAACCCGCAGGGCTGGGTGCCGGGCTGGCAGAGTGCTGCCGTGCCCGTGCTGTTCCGCCGACTGGCGCTGATCGAGCTGGCGGTGCTGGTGGTGATTGTGATTTCACGAGGAGCCTGACATGAGTCTGTTACTGGCAATTCTTCAGGCGCTGGTGCTGTTCGCCGCCGCGCCGCTGCTGTCGGGCATCACGCGCGTGGCGCGCGCCCGAATGCACAACCGTCGCGGGCCTGGCGTGCTCCAGGAGTACCGCGATCTCTTCAAACTGCTCTCCCGCCAGAGCGTCGCGCCGGATGCCGCGGGCTGGGTGTTCCGCCTGACGCCGTTCGTGATGGTCGGCGTGATGCTCACCATCGCCACCGCGCTGCCGGTGGTCACGGCAGGCTCGCCGCTGCCGGTGCTCGGCGATCTGATTACGCTCATCTATCTCTTCGCCATCGCGCGCTTCTTCTTTGCGATTGCGGGCCTGGACACCGGCAGCCCGTTTACCGGCATCGGCGCCAGCCGCGAGGCGATGCTCGGCGTGCTGGTTGAGCCGATCCTGCTGCTGGGGCTGTGGGTGGCCGCGCAGGTTGCAGGTTCGACCCACATCAGTTTTATCACCGACACCGTTTACCACTGGCCGGTGGCCCGCTCCATCCCGCTCGTGCTGGCACTCTGCGCCTGCGCATTCGCCACGTTTATTGAGATGGGCAAGCTGCCGTTCGATCTCGCGGAAGCGGAGCAGGAGCTGCAGGAAGGGCCGCTCACCGAGTACAGCGGCTACGGCTTTGCGGTGCTGAAGTGGGGCATCAGCCTTAAGCAAATGGTGGTGTTGCAGATGTTTGTTGGCGTTTTCTTCCCGTGGGGGCAGATGACGTACTTCTCTGCAGGCGGCCTGCTGCTGGCCGTGGTGGTGGCCGCCCTCAAGCTGCTGGTCGGCGTGCTGGTCATCGCCCTGTTTGAAAACAGCATGGCACGCCTGCGTTTTGCGGCAACCTCGCGCATCACCTGGGCCTGTTTTGGTTTTGCATTTTTAGCGTTCGTCTCCTTGCTGGTGGCGTGATTAAAGAGAGTGTTTATGTCTGAAGAAAAGAAAGGTCAGCAGTATCTCGCCGCGTTGCATCAGGCTTTCCCGGGCGTGGTGCTGGAGGAGTCCTGGCAAACCAAAGATCAGATCACCATTACCGTGAAGGTGAACTACCTGCCGGAAGTGGTGGAGTTTCTCTATTACCAGCAGGGCGGCTGGCTGTCGGTGCTGTTCGGCAACGACGAGCGCCAGCTGTGCGGCAACTACGCGGTGTACTACGTGATGTCGATGGAGCAGGGCGAGAAGTGCTGGCTCACCGTGCGCGTCGAAGTCGACCCGAATAAGCCGGAATACCCGTCCGTGACGCCGCGCGTTCCTGCCGCCGTCTGGGGTGAGCGCGAGGTGCGCGACATGTACGGCCTGGTGCCGGTCGGCCTGCCGGACGAGCGTCGTCTGGTGCTGCCGGACGACTGGCCGGATGAACTCTATCCGCTGCGCAAGGACAGCATGGATTACCGCCAGCGTCCGGCCCCGACCACCGACAGCGAAACCTACGAGTTCATCAACGAGCTGGGCAGCAAGAAGAACAACGTGGTGCCGATCGGCCCGCTGCACGTCACCTCCGACGAACCAGGCCACTTCCGCCTGTTCGTCGACGGCGAAAATATCATCGACGCTGACTACCGCCTGTTCTACGTCCACCGTGGCATGGAGAAGCTGGCGGAAACCCGCATGGGCTACAACGAGGTCACGTTCCTCTCTGACCGCGTGTGCGGCATCTGCGGCTTCGCCCACAGCACCGCCTACACCACCTCGGTGGAGAACGGTATGGGGATCGTGGTACCGGAGCGCGCGCAGATGATCCGCGCCATTCTGCTGGAGGTGGAGCGCCTGCACTCGCACCTGCTGAACCTCGGCCTGGCCTGCCACTTCGTTGGCTTTGACGCCGGGTTTATGCAGTTCTTCCGCGTGCGCGAAGCGTCGATGAAGATGGCGGAGATCCTCACCGGGGCGCGCAAAACCTACGGCCTGAACCTGATCGGCGGGATCCGCCGCGACCTGCTGAAGAATGACATGATCCAGACCCGCCAGCTGGCGCAGCAGATGCGCCGCGACGTGCAGGAGCTGGTGGACATGCTGCTCAGCACGCCCAACATCGAGCAGCGCACCGTCGGCATCGGCCGCCTCGATCCGGAGATCGCCCGCGACTTCAGCAACGTCGGCCCGATGGTGCGCGCCAGCGGCCACGCCCGCGATACCCGTGCCGATCACCCGTTCGTCGGCTACGGCCTGCTGCCGATGACCGTACACAGCGAGCAGGGCTGCGACGTCATCTCCCGCCTGAAGGTGCGCATCAACGAGGTGTTCACCGCCCTGAACATGATCGACTTTGGTCTGGACAACCTGCCGGGCGGCCCGCTGATGGTGGAGGGCTTCACCTACATCCCGAACCGCTTTGCCCTCGGCTTTGCCGAAGCGCCGCGCGGGGACGACATCCACTGGAGCATGACCGGCGACAATCAGAAGCTTTACCGCTGGCGCTGCCGCGCGGCGACCTACGCCAACTGGCCAACCCTGCGCTACATGCTGCGCGGCAACACGGTTTCCGACGCGCCGCTGATCATCGGCAGCCTCGACCCGTGCTACTCCTGCACCGACCGCATGACCGTTGTGGACGTGCGCAAGAAGAAAAGCCAGGTGGTGCCGTACAAAGAGCTTGAGCGCTACAGCATCGAGCGCAAGAACTCGCCGCTGAAATAAGGACACGCCATGTTTACCTTTATCAAAAAAGTGATCAAAACCGGCGCGCAGACCAGCAGCTATCCGCTGGAGCCGATCCCGGTGGATAAAAACTTTCGCGGCAAGCCGGAGCACAACCCGCAGCAGTGCATCGGCTGCGCGGCCTGCGTCAACGCCTGCCCGTCGAACGCCTTAACGGTGGAAACGGACCTCAAAACCGGCGAGCTGGCCTGGCAGTTTAACCTCGGGCGCTGCATCTTCTGCGGCCGCTGCGAGGAGGTCTGCCCGACGGTCGCCATTCGACTTTCCCAGGAGTACGAACTGGCGGTGTGGAAAAAAGAGGATTTTCTCCAGCAGTCGCGCTTCGCGCTGTGCAATTGCCGCGTCTGCAAGCGTCCGTTCGCCGTGCAAAAAGAGATCGACTACGCCATTGCGCTGCTGCAGCACAACGGCGACGCCCGCGCGGAGCATCACCGCGAAAGCTTCGAAACCTGCCCGGAGTGCAAACGTCAGAAGTGCCTGCTGCCGTCCGACCGCATTGATATTACCCGCCATATGAGAGAGGCCAGCTGATGGAAAACTTACTCGGCCCGCGCGACGATAACGGCATTCCGGTGCCGCTGACGGTGGAGGAGTCCATCGCCAGCATGAAAGCGTCGCTACTGAAAAAAATCAAACGCTCGGCCTACGTTTACCGCGTGGACTGCGGCGGCTGCAACGGCTGTGAGATCGAGATCTTCGCCACCCTGTCGCCGCTATTTGACGCCGAGCGCTTCGGCATCAAAGTGGTACCGTCCCCGCGTCATGCGGACATTCTGCTGTTTACCGGGGCGGTGACCCGCGCTATGCGATCGCCCGCGCTGCGCGCCTGGCAGTCCGCGCCGGATCCGAAAATCTGCATCTCCTACGGCGCCTGCGGCAACAGCGGCGGCATCTTCCACGATCTTTACTGCGTCTGGGGCGGCACCGACAAAATCGTGCCGGTGGATGTCTATATTCCGGGCTGCCCGCCGACGCCCGCCGCCACGCTGTACGGCTTTGCGATGGCGCTCGGCCTGCTGGAGCAGAAAATCCACGCCCGCGCACCTGGCGAGATCGACAACCAGCCCGCGGCCATTCTGCATCCGGACATGGTCCAGCCGCTGCGCGTGAAGGTGGACCGCACGGCGCGCAGGCTGGCGGGCTATCGCTACGGGCGTCAGATTGCCGACGATTACCTGCGCCTGCTGAGCCAGGGCGACCATCAGGTGGCGCGCTGGCTGGAGGCGGAAAACGATCCGCGTCTCAATGAGATCGTGGCAAACCTGAACAGCATTGTGGATGAGGCGCGTATCCGATGAGTGAAACGGTGGTGTTCAGCCAGCTGAGCCGTAAGTTTATTGATGAGAACGATGCCACGCCGGATGCGGCGCAGCAGGTGGTCTATTACAGCCTGGCTATTGGGCACCACCTCGGGGTGATCGACTGTCTGGAGGCGGCGCTAACCTGCCCGTGGCAGGAATACCTGGCGTGGATCGCCACGCTGGAGGAGGGCAGCACCGCGCGGCGCAAGATGGAGGGCGTGCCGAAGTATGGCGAGATCGTCATCGACGCCAACCATATCACGATGCTCGCTAACGCCTTTGACGCGGCGCTCGGCAGGCAAACCCCGGCGCAGCAGGCGTGGAGCAAAACGCTGCTCGGCATGCTGCACGATATTCATCAGGAGAGCGCCATCTACCTGATGGTGAGGAGATTACGTGACTGACGTTTTACTGTGTGTCGGCAACAGCATGATGGGCGACGACGGCGCGGGCCCGCTGCTGGCGGAGATGTGCGCCGCGAACCCGCAGGGCGACTGGGTGGTGATTGACGGCGGCAGCGCGCCGGAAAACGATGTGGTCGCCATTCGCGAGCTGCACCCGGAAAGGCTGCTAATCGTCGATGCCACCGATATGGGGCTGAACCCGGGCGAAATCCGCCTGATTGACCCGGACGACATCGCCGAGATGTTTATGATGACCACCCACAATATGCCGCTGAACTACCTGGTCGATCAGATCAGGGACGACGTGGGCGAGGTGCTGTTTTTGGGGATCCAGCCGGACATTGTCGGCTTTTATTATCCGATGACGCCGCCGGTGAAGGCGGCGGTGGAAGAGGTGTATTCGCGGCTGGCGGGATGGGTTGGGGATGGAGGGTTTTCTCCCCTCTGAGCAGTGCCGGGTGGCGGCTACGCCTTACCGGGCCTACAAAACCATAGGCCCGGTAAGCGCAGCGCCACCGGGCAACTGGCTACGCCAGATCCGCCCCGTTACTCGCAATCACCTTCTTATACCACCAGAACGACTTCTTGCGCTTGCGGTCCAGCGTGCCGTTCCCGGCGTCGTCGCGGTCAACGTACACAAACCCGTAGCGCTTGCTCATCTCGCCCGTTGAGGCCGACACCAGGTCGATGCAGCCCCAGGTGGTGTAGCCCATCAGCGGCACGCCGTCCTCAATCGCATCGCCCATCGCGCGGATATGCTCGCGCAGGTAGCTGATGCGGTAGTCGTCGTTGATCTCGCCATTTTCATCTATGACGTCCTTCGCGCCAAGGCCGTTTTCCACTAGGAACAGCGGCTTCTGGTAGCGGTCGTACATCATGTTCATGGTGATACGCAGGCCGAGCGGATCGATGCCCCAGCCCCACTCGCTTACCTGAATATGCGGGTTACGCAGGGACTTCACGATGTTTGCCGCGCTGGTGTTGCCCGCGTTCATGTCCGCCGAGGCGCAGCGCGAGGCGTAATAGCTGAACGAGACAAAGTCGACGGTGTTTTTCAGCAGTTCGTCATCGCCTGGGTCTTTAACAATCACGACGCCTTTCTCGCGGAACACGCGGGCAGAATAGGCCGGATAGCTGCCGCGTGCCTGCACGTCGATAAAGAACAGATTCTCGCGGTCTTTTTCCAGCGCCATCCACACGTCTTCCGGCTTGCAGGAGTACGGGTAGAAGTTACCGCCCGCCAGCATGCAGCCGACCTGGTTTTCCGGGTTCACCTCGTGGGCGATTTTTGTCGCCAGCGCGCTCGCCACCAGCTCGTGGTGCGCGGCCTGGTATTTCACCTGATCCTCGTTTTCACCTTCCTCAAACACCAGCCCCGCGCCGGAAAACGGGCTGTGCAGCATGATGTTGATTTCGTTGAAGGTCAGCCAGTATTTCACCAGCCCGTTAAATTCCTCGAAGCAGGTGCGGGCGTAGCGGGCGAAGAAATCGACCATCTTACGGTTGCGCCAGGAGCCATACTCCGTCACCAGGTGCATCGGCACGTCAAAGTGGCAAAGCGTTACCAGCGGCTCAATGTTGTACTTTTTGCACTCCTCGAACACCGCACGGTAGAAGGCAATGCCCTCCTTATTCGGCAGCGGCTCGTCGCCGTTCGGGTAGAGGCGGCTCCAGGCAATCGAGGTGCGGAACACCGTAAAGCCCATCTCCGCCATCAGGGCGATGTCCTCTTTATAGCGATGGTAAAAATCAATCGCTTCATGGCTCGGGTAAAACTCATCGTCACGCAGCGAAAAACGCTTTTCCTTACCCAGCTTCACCGCCAGGCGGTTCGCGCCGTGGGGGATCATATCGACCGTCGTCAGTCCTTTGCCGCCTTCACGGTAAGCACCTTCACTCTGGTTGGCGGCAAGCGCGCCGCCCCATAAAAATCCTTGTGGAAAAACAGACATTCTTACCTCGCTTTCAATTTATGCTTTTGCTGCGTTGTTCTGTACCGGTGCGGTCTGCAGGGCGCGCGCTTTTTCAGCCTCGTCTTCGACCGGGATATCCTCAAACCCTAACAGCAGGGTCAGAACAAATGACAGCACCACGGCCAGACCCATTACGCCAAACACCCAGACGATGGTCATCGGGTTGGCCGGGTCGAAGAACTGCACGCTGGTAAACAGCCCCGGCGCCGCCATCGAGTGGCTGGCAAGGCCTGCCATACCCGCCACCGCGCCGCAGATAAAGCCGCTGATCAGGCTCGCAATCAGCGGACGCTTCAGGCGTACCGCTACGCCGTACAGGGCCGGTTCAGAGATCCCCGCCATGATGGCGGAGGCCGCCGCGGCCAGCGCCGTCTGGCGCAGTTCCGGGTTTTTCGTTTTCCACGCCACCGCCAGCGACGAGCCGCCGAGCGACAGGTTGGCGCCGATTTCTGACGGCATCACCATTCCTTCTTTGCCCGTTTCGGCAATGGTCTGAATGATGGTCGGCGTAAACACGCGGTGCATCCCGGTCATCACAAGCAGCGGCCACAGTGCGCCCATGATGGCGACGGAGAGCCAGCCCAGGTAGCCGTGAATGGTGTAAACCAGCGCGGAGATGGCGCTACCGATCCAGATCCCCAGCGGGCCAATCAGCACGATGGCGAGCGGGGCGGCAATCAGCACGATCAGCATCGGCTTGAGGAAGTTTTTGGTCACCGCCGGGGTGATGCGATCCACCCAGCGTTCGATATACGACAGGCACCAGGTCATGACCAGCGCCGGGATGACGGTATAGGTGTATTTCACCGCCGTCACCGGAATAAAGGCGAACTCAACGTGCTCGCCCTGCGCGGCTTTCGCCATCAGTTCGATAAAGCTCGGGTGCACCAGCACGCCCGCGATGGCAATCGCCAGCGACATGTTGGTTTTAAACTTCACCGCCGCCGAGGCCGCTACCATCAGCGGCAGGAAGAAGAACGCCCCGTCGCCAATGACCGTCAAAATGGTGAGCGTCGGCGCGCCTTTTTCCAGCACGCCAGTCATTTCGAGGATCATCGCCAGCAGCTTGACCATCGAACCGCCGATGATTGCCGGGATCAGCGGCGACATGGTGCCGATCAGCGCGTCGAGGATCCCGGCACCAATGCGGCGTAACGTCAGCTTCTGCGGGCCTTCCGGTACCACGGGCTGCAGGTCAACGGGCAGCAGGCTCACTACTTCGCGGTACGCCTGTGAAACCGTGTTGCCAATAATCACCTGGCACTGGTTGTCGTTACGCACCACGCCAAGCACGCCGCTGATGCTTTTCAGGCGCGCAACGTCGGTAAGATTTTCGTCTTTCAGAACGAAACGCAGGCGCGTCATGCAGTGGGTGACGGCGACGATGTTCTCTTTGCCGCCCAGCGCGCTGATAACGTCGTTTGCCAGCGCAGCGTAGTTTTTGGCCATCGGATCTGTTCCTGTTATCGTTGTGTGAAATGTAGGAAACCGGTTCCACATAATCATCATGAGTTTCTTTTGTTGAAACAAGACCGCTTTTTGGACATTTTTTCTTTTCGTGATGAAGATCGCAGTGGGGTGTAGAAAGCGTGACGTCGTCGCTGCGACAATTTTTTCGCGGTGCAGTACACTGCCCGCATGAGTTTCGGATGGAAGAACAATATGACCACGATGCTGGAAGTGGCGAAGCGGGCAGGCGTATCGAAAGCGACGGTCTCCCGGGTGTTGTCGGGCAACGGCTACGTTAGTCAGGAGACCAAAGACCGGGTTTTTCAGGCCATTGAAGAGAGCGGCTATCGCCCGAACTTGCTGGCGCGAAATCTGGCGACCAAACGCACCCAGACGCTTGGGCTGGTAGTGACCAACACCCTGTATCACGGCGTCTACTTTAGCGAGCTGCTGTTTAACGCCGCGCGGATGACGGAAGAAAAAGGGCGGCAGCTGATCCTCGCCGACGGTAAGCACAGCGCCGAAGAAGAGCGCGAGGCGATCCAGTATCTGCTGGATATGCGCTGCGATGCGGTAATTATCTACCCGCGTTTTCTGAGCGTGGAAGAGCTGGACGAGCTCGTCGAGAAATGCGAGCAGCCGATTATGGTGCTTAACCGCCGCCTGCGGAAAAACAGCAGCCACAGCGTCTGGTCCGATCATAAAGCCTCGTGTCAGGACGCGGTGTCGCAGTTGATTGCGAAAGGGCACCGGGAGATTGCCTTTATCACCGGTTCGCTGGATTCCCCCACCGGGGTTGAGCGTCTTTCCGGTTACAGGGATGCGCTGGCGCAGCACGGTATTGCAGCGCGTGACGCGCTTATCGCCGAAGGGAAGTGGAACCCGGCCAGCGGCGCGGCGGCGGTCACTCAACTCCTCTCCCGCGGCGAACCGTTTACCGCGCTGGTGGCGAGCAACGACGATATGGCGATCGGCGCCATCAAGCAGCTGCACGACAGCGGGGTCGCCACGCCGGACGCGGTGTCCGTCATCGGCTTTGACGACGTGGCGATTGCGCCCTACATCGTGCCGTCGCTCTCCAGCGTGCGTATTCCGGTGACGGCGATGATCCAGGAGATCGTCAGTCGCCTGATTTTCATGCTCGACGGCGGAGAGTTCAAATATCAGCAAACCTTTTCTGGCGAGCTTGTCCTGCGCGACTCCGTTACCGATGGCCCGCACCGCTGACGTCGACATCTGTCATCGTCATTAATGACGATGACAGAAACGCTTCGTTTTTATTATTGTTAAAAATCAGTGGGTTAAATATTGGCACGGTTTATGAATAGCTTCGCGCATAACAGTTATGCCGGAGAAGCAAATGAACCGTTTTATTATGGCCGATGCCAGCAAGTGCATTGGTTGCCGTACCTGTGAAGTGGCGTGCGTGGTTTCCCACCAGGTGGAGCAGGATTGCGCCTCTCTCACTCCCGATACCTTCCTGCCGCGCATTCACGTCATTAAAGGTGTGAATATTTCCACCGCCGCCATCTGTCGCCAGTGCGAAGATGCGCCGTGCGCGAACGTCTGCCCGAACGGGGCGATTAAGCGCGAGAAGGGCTTTGTGCACGTGATGCAGGAGCGCTGCATTGGCTGCAAAACCTGCGTTGTGGCCTGTCCGTATGGCGCGATGGAGGTGGTTGTCCGCCCGGTGGTGCGCAACAGCGGCATGGGGCTGAGCGTGCGGGCAGAGAAAGCCGAAGCCAATAAATGCGATCTTTGCTATCACCGCGAAGCCGGCCCGGCCTGTATGGAGGCCTGCCCGACGCACGCGCTGGTCTGCGTGGATCGTGACAAGCTTGAGCAGATGAGCGCAGAAAAACGCCGTCGCGCGGCGTTCGACACCTCGTCATCGCTGCTGTTTTAAGCTGCGATGAGCGTTAACGGCGTACAGCTTCGGGTGCGCGGCAAAGTGCAGGGCGTGGGGTTTCGGCCCTTCGTCTGGCAGCTGGCGCACCGGCTGAAGCTTGTGGGCGATGTCTGCAACGACGGAGAGGGTGTCCTGGTGCGTCTCGCGGGTAATGGGGGGGACTTTACCGCGAGGCTGCATCAGGACTGCCCACCGCTGGCGCGCATCGATCGCGTTGAAACGCAGCCGTTCACCTGGGCGGACATGCCTGAGGACTTTACCATCCGCCACAGCGATCGCGGGGCGATGGATACGCAAATCGTACCGGATGCCGCCACCTGCCCGGCGTGTCTGGCTGAAATGCGCGATCCCCGCGAGCGCCGCTATCGTTACCCGTTTATCAACTGCACCCACTGCGGGCCGCGGTTTACCATTATCCGCGCCATGCCGTACGACCGTCCGGCCACGTCGATGGCCGCATTCCCGCTCTGCGCGCCGTGCGAAACCGAGTACCGCAACCCGGCCGACCGCCGCTTCCACGCCCAGCCGGTGGCCTGCCCGGACTGCGGGCCGCAGCTGGAATGGCGAGCCGGAGACACTATTGCCACTCGCGAATCGGCCTTAAACGAGGCGGTGAAGAGGTTGAAAAACGGCGGGATCGTGGCGGTTAAAGGGCTGGGGGGATTTCATCTGGTCTGCGACGCGCTTAACCCGCAGGCAGTAGCGACGCTGCGGGCACGCAAGCAGCGCCCGACGAAGCCGCTGGCGGTGATGCTACCGGATGCGGACGATCTGCCGGAGACGATACAGACGCTGTTACGCTCGCCCGCGGCACCGATCGTGCTGACGCCGAAAGCTTCGCTTCCCGCGTTTCCCGAGGAAATTGCCCCAGGGCTCGACTGCGTAGGCGTGATGCTGCCCGCGAACCCGCTCCAGCATCTTTTGCTGATGGACTGCCGGCGCCCGCTGGTGATGACCTCCGGCAACCTCAGTGGCAGGCCGCCTGCCGTCACCAACGCGCAGGCGCTGGAGGATCTCAGCGGCATCGCGGACGGCTTCCTGCTGCACAACCGCGACATCCTGCAGCGCATGGATGATTCGGTGATGGATCGGGATGGCGCTATCCTGCGTCGTGCCCGGGGTTTTGTGCCCGATGCCGTCACGTTGCCCGCGGGTTTTGAGAATATCCCCGCCATGCTGTGCACCGGTGCAGAGATGAAAAACACCTTCTGCCTGGTGCGCGGCAACCAGGCGGTGCTGAGCCAGCACTTTGGCGATCTGAGCGACGAGGGCGTAGAGGCGCAGTGGCGCAGCGCGCTCTCGACGATGCAGGACATCTACGCTTTCCAGCCTGATAAGCTGGTGTGCGATGCCCATCCGGGGTATCGCGCGCACCGGTGGGCGCAGGAGCAGGCGCTGCTCGTCGAAACCGTGCTGCATCATCACGCTCACGCGGCGGCGTGCCTGGCGGAGAACGGCTGGCCGCTCGGCGGCGGAGACGCTATCGCTCTGACGCTGGACGGGATCGGCATGGGCGAGAACGGCGCGCTGTGGGGCGGAGAGTGCCTGCGGGTGAACTATCTCGACTGCGAACGGCTCGGCGGCCTGCCTGCCGTGGCGCTGCCGGGCGGCGATCTGGCGGCAAAGCAGCCGTGGCGTAATCTGCTCGCCCACTGCCTGGCGTTTGTCCCGGACTGGCAACGCTACCCGGAAACGCGAGCGGTTCAGCGCCACAGCTGGCCGCTGCTGGCAACGGCGATCCAGCGTGGCATCAACGCGCCGCAGGCGTCGTCCTGCGGTCGTTTGTTTGACGCGGTCGCCTGCGCGCTGGGCATTGACGCGCAGCGCTACGAAGGCGAGGCAGCGTGCAGGCTGGAGGCGCTGGCATCGCAGTGCGCGGGCGTTGACCATCCGGTGATTGTGGAAGCAAATAACCTTGCGCTGTTCTGGCAGCAGTGGCTGAACTGGCAGGCGGAGCCCTGCGAGCGCGCGTGGGCGTTTCACGACGCGCTGGCAAAAGGGCTGGCTCAGCTCGCCGCGCGCCATGCCCGACGCTTATCGATTTCGACAATCTGCTTCAGCGGCGGTGTGTTGCACAACCGCCTGCTGCGCGCGCGCCTGCGTCATTATCTTTCTGACTTTACGCTTCTTTTTCCTTCGCGCCTGCCCGCAGGTGACGGAGCGATCTCCTTCGGGCAGGCGGTGATTGCCGCTGCCCGGTCATGTTCAAAAAGGATTTAAAATGTTACGACTGTTACGCAACGAACCTCGCGCCGCGCTTCTGCTGCTGGCTCTGGTAATGGCAAACCTGCTGGCCTGGGGATGGGCATGGCACTCTTTTAGCGGCAGCACGGCGCTGATGGCCGCCAGCCTGCTGGCGTGGTGCTACGGGCTGCGCCATGCGGTGGATGCCGACCATATCGCGGCCATTGATACCGTGACGCGTAAGATGATGCAGCAAGGCAAACGCCCGTGCGGGGTGGGGGCGTGGTTCTCGCTGGGGCACTCCACCATCGTGGTGCTGGCCTCCATTGCCATCGCCGCCACCGCCACGGCGTTTCAGAAAAACATGGAATGGTTCCACGAAACCGGCAGCCTGATTGGCACTGCGGTATCCGCCACCTTCCTGCTGGCGATGGCGCTGGTGAATATGGTGATCCTGCGCGGCGTCTGGCGCAGTTTCCAGGCGCTGAAAAAGGGCCAGACGGTGCAGGGTGACGTCACGCTGCCTGCCCAGGGGGGCGTTATGAACTGGCTGTTCGGTAAAACCTTCCGCCTCGTCAATAAAAGCTGGCAGATGTATCTGGTGGGTTTCCTGTTTGGCCTCGGCTTCGACACGGCCACCGAAATTGGCGTGCTGGGGATCTCCGCCGCCAGCGCCTCCAGCGGGATGTCCGTGTGGTCAATCATGATCTTCCCGGCGCTCTTCGCCAGCGGCATGGCGCTGGTGGATACGCTCGATAACCTGCTGATGGTCGGTGCCTACGGCTGGGCGTTTGATAAACCGCAGCGCAAGCTCTACTACAACATGACCATCACCGGCACCTCCGTGGTGGTGGCGCTGTTTATCGGCGGGCTGGAAGCGCTGGGCCTGCTGATGGATAAATTTGCCCTCAGCGGCGGCATCTGGGATCTGATCGGCGCGGTAAATGACAACCTGGGCAACGCCGGGTTTGTGGTTGTCGGGCTGTTCGTTGCCTGCTGGCTCATCTCCATGGCCAACTATCGCTGGCGCGGCTACGACGCGCTGGTGGTGCGTTCCTGAACTCCCCACCCTGTTTTACCCGGCGGCGCTACGCTTGCGCGGGTCTGCATGTAGGCCGGGTAAGCGGAGCGCTACCCGGCAATACGAGGGTTAAGCAGGTAGCGATTTCAGCAGGGCGAAGGCCTCCTTCATCCGGTCTTCGCTGACGACAAAGGCGCGTATCTGACCCTCGTTGTCCGCGCCGCGCGCGACCATTCCCTGCGGTTCGAGGGTAATTTGCCAGTTCAGATCCTGACGCTGCGTTTCACCTGCAAGATGCAGCGGCAATTCCGGCGTTTTGACCTTTACCAGCATGGCGGGTAATTTCAGCGGCGCGCTGCCGCCGAGCAGGTTTTTTGCCAGATACATGGCGCTTAACTGAATCGGCTGCAGGAAGGGCAGCACCTGGCCGTTAATTTCCGCGCAGTCGCCCAGGGCATAAATATCCGGCCGCGTGGTTTGCAGGTAGCTATTTACCTTCACGCCGCGGTTTATTTCAGCCCCTGCGCGATGCGCCAGCGCGGTTTCCGGGCGCAGGCCCGTCGCGGCAACCACCGCATCCACTTCTACGCTGCGGCTTCGGTCGAGCGTGGCACGGATACCGCCTTCGGTTTTGCTCAGGCTTTGTAGCTGCGATTTCAACATCAGATGCACGCCCATATCGGTCAGACGATGCTGTAAGCGACTGCTTACTTCTGCGGGCATCAGCGCCGACAGAATGCTCGCCGCGTGGTCAACCAGGGTCACGGATTTTCCCGCCCGACAGAAGTCCATCGCCAGCTCGGTGCCGATCAGCCCGCCGCCGACAATCATCACCCGTTGCGCATCGCGTAACAGGGTTTCGCTGGCCTGATACTCCTGCTGGCTGTTGAGGGTAATCATCAGCTCGCGGCCTTCAACCGGCGGCACAAACGCAGATGCCCCGGTCGCCAGCACCAGCCTGTCGTACTGCCAGGTTTTCTCTTTCGCTTTTACCACGTGGGCGTCGGCATCGATATCGGTGACCCAGGTGTACGGAAACAGACGCAGGTTGAACTGCTCCGCAAACTCCCCCGCCGTCTGGCGGGTGAGGTCATCGGCGCGCTGATTCTGGCTAATGACGTGGCTTAAATCAGGCTTGTTGTACTCGTCCATGCTGTCGGCGGCGATCAGCGTCAACGGCACGTTTGCATCCTGTTTGCGGATATTTTTCACCAGCTGGCGGGCAGCAAAGCCCGAGCCGATGATAACGATGCCGTTGCTCATTTTGCCTCCGTTGCCAGTTCATCAAACACGTCTTTACCGAGGGAGCATTCCGGGCAGAGGAAGTTGTCCGGCACCTCGCTCCACGGCGTGCCCGGGGCAACATCCTGCAGCGGTTCGCCCAGCTCAGGATCGTAGATCCACTGGCAGACGCTGCACTGCATGCGCGGACCGAGATCGGCGCTGGCTGCCGCAGAACAGGTTTGTGGCTGTTCCGCAGGTTTTGCGGTGACTTCAGGAAGCGGGGCGAGCGCCCACTGACGGGCGATGTCGCGGCCATGCTGGCGGCAGATTTCCAGCGCGTCGATATCCGGACGCCATTTCGCCTTCAGGCTCATGGACATCTCAAAACCCGCATCCTGTAAACGGGTAGAAAGACGGTCTACCGCGCCGCCGCTCCAGCCGTGAGAGCCAAAGGCGCTGGCGCGTTTGTTACGAAAGCGCAGGCCGGTCATCTCTTCCACCAGGCCGGCAATCTTCGGCATCATCACGTTATTCATGGTGGAGGTACCCACCAGCACGCCTTTGGAGCGGAAGACGTTGGTCAATACCTCGTTCTTATCGCTGCGCGCCACGTTGAAGATTTTCACCGCCACGTTCGGGTCAACTTCATTGATCCCCTGGGCAATCGCGTCCGCCATCATGCGGGTGTTGTTGGACATGGTGTCGTAGAAGATAGTGATGCGGTCTTCCTGGTAATCCGCGGCCCACTTCAGGTACAGCTCGACGATCTGGGTGGGGTTTTCACGCCACACCACGCCGTGGGAGGTCGCAATCATGTCCACCGGCAGGTTGAAGCCGAGGATCTCGGTAATTTTAGGGGGCACCAGACGGCTGAACGGGGTCAGGATATTGGCGTAGTAGCGCTGGCACTGTTCGAACAGCTCGGTCTGATCCACTTCGTCATTGAACAGGCGTTCGTCGCAGTAGTGCTGGCCGAAGGCGTCGTTGCTGAACAGCACCGCGTCGCCGGTCATGTAGGTCATCATGCTGTCCGGCCAGTGCAGCATCGGGGTTTCGACGAAGATCAGCTGCTTGCCGTTGCCGATATCCAGCGTGTCGCCGGTTTTTACGGTGTGGAAGTTCCACTCCGGATGGTGGTGGTGGCCGTTAATTGAATCAATGGCGTTGGTGGTGCAGTAGATTGGGGTATCCGGAATGTGGGACATCAGCTCGGTCAGCGCCCCGGCGTGGTCCTCTTCCGCATGGTTGATGATGATGTAGTCGATGTCATTCAGGTTGATTTCACCGCGCAGGTTCTGCACGAACTCACGGCTGAATTTGTGATCGACGGTATCGATCAGGACGTTTTTACCTTCGCGGATGAGATAGCTGTTGTAGCTGCTGCCGCGCAGCGTTTTGTATTCCGTCCCGTGGAAATCGCGCACTTCCCAGTCACGTTGACCTACCCAATGAATGTTATTTTTAACCAGAATAGACATAGCAACCTCAACTTAATACAGCGTTTTCAAATAAGATGGTTTGCTTATATCAAGTTGCGTGCCAACTTTTTAAATCATTAATATTCAATAAGTTGTGATTTAATGCCCCATAATGAGTAGTCATTATGACTATCCTAAAAAGAGTCAATATGACATTATGCATTGTCAAAATGACAGTGAGGCAGGCATGAGCTTTTCCGTAGACGTCCTGGCGAAGATCGCCATTGAGCTGCAAACCGGTATCGGCCATCAGGACCGCTTTCAGCGCCTGATCTCCACGCTGCGCCACGTGCTGGATTGTGATGCGTCGGCGCTGCTGCGTTACGAAGGGCGGCAGTTTATTCCGCTGGCTATCGACGGCCTGGCGAAGGACGTACTCGGGCGGCGCTTTACGCTGGAGGGTCACCCGCGTCTGGAAACCATCGCCCGCGCGGGCGACGTGGTGCGTTTCCCGGCAGACAGCGATCTGCCCGATCCGTACGACGGCCTGATTCCGGGGCAGGAGAGCCTGAAGGTGCACGCCTGTATTGGCCTGCCGCTGTTCGCCGGGCAGAATCTGATTGGCGCATTAACCCTCGACGGCATGTCGCCGGATCAGTTCGACACCTTCAGCGACGAAGAGCTGCGCCTGATTGCGGCGCTGGCCGCCGGAGCGCTGAATAATGCGTTGCTGATAGAGCAGCTGGAGAGCCAGAATATTCTTCCCGGCAGCCCGGCGGCGTTTGAGCAGGTGGCGCATACGGAGATGATCGGCCTTTCGCCCGGCATGGCGCAGCTCAAAAAAGAGATTGAGATTGTTGCCGCGTCCGATCTGAACGTGCTGATCTTCGGAGAGACCGGTACCGGTAAGGAGCTGGTGGCGAAGTCCATCCACGAAGCTTCGCCGCGCGCGGTCAACCCGCTGGTGTACCTCAACTGCGCCGCGCTGCCGGAAAGCGTGGCGGAGAGCGAGCTGTTCGGTCACGTCAAAGGGGCGTTTACCGGGGCCATCAGCAACCGCAGCGGCAAGTTTGAAATGGCCGATAACGGCACGCTGTTTCTTGATGAGATTGGCGAGCTTTCCCTTTCACTTCAGGCCAAGCTGCTGCGCGTATTGCAGTACGGCGACATCCAGCGCGTGGGGGATGACCGCAGCCTGCGGGTGGACGTGCGGGTCCTTGCTGCGACCAACCGGGATCTGCGCGAAGCGGTGCTGGCCGGGCAGTTCCGCGCCGACCTGTTCCATCGCCTGAGCGTGTTCCCGCTGTCCGTGCCGCCGCTGCGTGAGCGCGGAGACGACGTGGTGCTGCTGGCGGGTTATTTCTGCGAACAGTGCCGTCTCAAAATGGGGCTGTCCCGCGTGGTGCTTAGCCCGGGGGCGAGAGCGCATCTGCTCAGCTACGGCTGGCCGGGCAACGTGCGCGAGCTGGAGCATGCGATTCACCGCGCGGTGGTGCTGGCGAGGGCGACGCGCTCGGGGGATGAAGTGGTGATTCATGCGCGCCATTTTGCGCTGCATGAGGAAAATGCTCCGACCGTGAAGCCTGCTGTGCCTGAGATCGCAATCGAAAACCTGCGCGAAGCGACGGAAGAGTTTCAGCGTCAGATGATTACCCGCGCGCTGGAGCAGAATAACCGCAGCTGGGCGGCGTGCGCGCGGGCGCTGGAGATGGACGTCGCCAACCTGCACCGGCTGGCGAAGCGTCTTGGGCTAAAGGGTTAAATAATCCCGGCCTGGTAGAAGTCCTGCAGGTTGATAGCGCCGCACAGCCTGCCGTGCTCGTCCACCACCGGTGCGGCGGTGATTTTGCGCTTCATCAGCACCTCTTTGGCTTCAATGGCTCGGCTGTCGGCGTTGAGCGTCAGCCCGCCTTTGGTCATGGCGTCAGACACGTTTGTTTCCAGCCTGCCGCCGCCCACCAGCCAGCGGCGCAGGTCGCCGTCGGTGAACACGCCCTTCACGTTTCCGCCGTCATCGCATACCGCCACCAGCCCCAGACCGGTGCGGCTCAGCTCCAGCATCGCGTCCATCACGCTGGTATCGAGTTTGACCTGCGGAATGGCATCGTCAGTGCGCATCAGATGGTGAACCTTATTGAGCAGTCGCGCGCCGAGCGCACCTGCCGGATGCGAACGGGCAAAATCTTCCTCATTGAATCCGCGCGCCTGCATTACCGCCATCGCCAGCGCGTCGCCCATCATCAGGGTGTTAACGGTGCTGGAGGTCGGGGCGAGGTGCATCGGGCAGGCTTCACGCTCAACGGAAATATCCAGCGTCGCCTTAGCGGCCAGCGCCAGCGGCGAGTGAAGTTTCCCGGTCATCGCCAGCAGGGCGACAGATTTTTCCTGCAGGCGCGGAATAATCAGATCCAGCTCTTTGGCCGAACCGGAGTAAGAGATAAACAGCATCACGTCGCGGCTTTCGATCATCCCGAGATCGCCGTGCAGCGCCTCTGCCGGATGCACGAAGAACGCCGGGGTTCCGGTGCTGGCGAGCGTCGCGGCAATCTTCTTGCCGATATGGCCGGATTTACCGATGCCCGCCACAATCACTTTGCCTTCGCAGTGGATAATGGTGTTGGCGGCGCGGACAAAATCCTCGCCCAGACGTTCCGGCAGGCGGCTGGCTTCCTGCAGCTCCAGCATCAGCGTCTGGCGGCCCGTTTCTAACAGAAAATCACTCATCTCTTTCTCCGGTTACGATCACGTCGATCCCTTTCTCTTCCAGCGCTTTTTTGAACGCCGGATCGATACCCGCGTCAGTAATCAGCTTATCAACGCTTTCGAGGCTACAGACAATATTGGGGCTTTTGCGGCCAAACTTCGACGAGTCGGCCATTAAAATCACTTCCCGCGCGGCGTTGCACATGGCTTTACTGACGCTGAACACCTCGTTAAACGTCGTGACGCCTGCGTTAAGGTCGATGCCGTCGGTGCCCATAAACAGTTTATCGAAGCTGAAGTGGTCGAAAGCGTTCTCCGCCAGCTGGCCGTGAAAGGACGCCGATTTTTTGCGGAAGGTGCCGCCGGGCATCAGGATGGTCTGCTCGCTGTCGAACTCCGACAGCGCGTTGACGATGTGCAGGCTGTTGGTCATCACCGTGATGTTGTTAAAGCGGCTGAGCAGGGGGATCATCTGCAGGACGGTACTGCCTGCGTCGAGGATGATGGAATCGCCGTCCTGGATAAATTTCACGGCGGCTTCGGCAATCAGCGCTTTCTGGTGGGTATTGATCAGCGTTTTGTGATCGATTGGCGGGTCCGCTTCGTCCTTGTTGAGCACCACGCCGCCGTAGGTGCGAATAACGGCGCCAGAGTTTTCGAGCAATACCAGGTCCTTGCGTATTGTCGTGCCGGTGGTGTCAAAGTAGTGTGCCAGATCCTCTACCGAGCATTTTCCCTGCTTTTGTAGATGCTCGAGAATGGCCGCCTGCCGCTGACGTGGTTTCATAGGCGCTTCGTTCCTTAGGTTGCGAAATGATAATTTCGCAAGTCTATAACTTTCACAACGAAATTATCCATGTTTCAGATTGAGCGCTAATGATAGTGCATTCTGACAGAGTGGATCATGGGGAAAGATCACATCAGGCTGCAATTCCTGTAACAAGAGGCCGTTGATTGCCTGGATTTTGGCCGGACGGGCAAATACCGTCATGCCACGCATCAGGAGGGAATCGCACACCCGGTCGTGCTCGTCCAGCGCTACGGCGACGACCACGCGCGGTTTAAAGCGTCCGCCGGAACGCCCGACGCCGACGCGGCCCTTCTGACACAGCGCATCAAACGCGCGGTTAAACTGGTGGATCTGCCAGCCGCCAAACGCCATCTGGCACAGCCAGGCGAGGGCGGCGACGGTGATGAGTGCGGTTACCATATCGACTCCTTGTTTTGTTCCCTCTCCCGGTGGGAGAGGGTTAGGGTGAGGGCATCAGGCCGCTCGATCAGAACATGACCTGCCCACCGGTCACGTTAATCGACTGCCCAGTGCAGTACGACGCTTTCGGACTGGCGTAAAACAGCAGCATGTTCAGCACGTCCTGATAGTCACACCCGCGCTTCAGCGGCACTTTATCGATGTAGTACTGCTCCACTTCCTCAGCCTTGATGCCGAGCTTGGTGGCGTACTGCGGCAGCAGGGACTGGAACATCGGCGATTTCAGCAGGTTGCCCAGCATCAGCGAGTGCACGGTAATCCCGTATTCGGCCAGATCCAATGCCAGGGACTGCGTCAGCCCCACGCCGCCAAACTTCGCCGCGCTGTACCCGGAGTTGTGCTTGCTGCCCACTTTCCCGGATTTTGAGTTGATCTGAATAATGCGCCCCTGAATCCCGTCGCGGATCATCAGGCGGGAAAACTCGCGGGCGCAAAGGAAATAGCCCACCAGATTCACCTGCAGCGAACGGTCAAAATCCCCCAGCTCGAAATCGCTGATAAACGCCGCTTTCGCAATTCCCGCGCTGTAGACCAGCAGGTCGGTGCGCCCAAAAATCTCGTCCACGCCGCGGGCCAGCGCCATCACGCTCTGCTCGCTGGTGGCGTCGGCACCAAACCCGTACGCCATCCCTTCACCAAACTCGGTATTGATGGTGTCCGCCACGCGGGCGGCTTTTTCACTCTGAATGTCCACTACCGCCACGCGGTAACCTTCTGCGGCAAGCCCACGGCAGAGGAACTCGCCTAAGGTTTGTCCCCCACCAATGACAACGGCAACCTGACTCATGTGACTCTCCTTAATTACGCAACAAATTTTAACGTGCAGCCTGGGGTGACAGCCTGCGGAACCGGGCCATCCACGTGAACCGTACCGGGGTATTCCGCCTGCGGCTGGCCGTCGAAGCGCAGAGTGATGTGGCCGAGCTCGCGCAGGTTTTGTTCGGCCACGTCGCCGACGGCGGTGACGGCATAGCGCGCCTCGCCCAGCTCCAGCTGGCTTCCGGCCTTCAGCTCGCCGTTCAGTTCGCCGTGGCAGTGGATAAAGCAAAACTCTTCGATATCCGCCGGAGCGCCTTCGCGGAAGGTGATCAGCATCTGGTCGCTCAGCGCGTCCGCTGCGCTCTGGCCGATGCGGGTAATGGTGGTCTGGTAAATGACGTTCATTGCAGGAACCTCTTATTGATAGATAAAGCCGGAGACAAACCAGGCGATCAGCACCGTCGGCGCGCCCGTCAGGAAGCGGCTCACCAGCACGGACGGCACGCCCACGCGCACGGTGTCCTGGCGCGCTTCGGCCAGCGACAGCCCCACGGGGATGAAGTCGCACGCCGCCTGGGCGTTAATGGCAAACAGGGCGGGCAGGGCGAGGTGCGGGGGAATGTTGCCCAGACCAATCTGCACCCCTATCAGCACGCCGATGACCTGGGCAATCACCGCGCCCGGGCCGAGGAACGGCGACAGCAGCGGGAAGGAGCAGATCAGCGCCAGCGTCACCAGCCCGAGCGGGTGGCTGGCGAGCGGGGCGAGGCCGTGGGCAATCCAGTCGCCCAGACCGGACGCCATGATGATGCCGATCAGCGCCGAGACGAACGCCATAAACGGCAGAATCGTTTTCAGCACCGTGTCGATAGTGTCGCGCCCGGACTGGAACAGCACCGCCACGGCGGAGCCCATCCCCATACCGACCTTCGCCAGCAGGCCGTCGCTCTGCTCGGTGATTTTCTTGCTGGTGTCGTACTCGCGCGGGGCTGCTTTTTGCGGCGCGGCAGTGCCATTCACCAGAGTGATGTTGTCCTCCTTCACGCCCGAGACATAAATGTCCTCAAGGATGTACTGCGCCAGCGGGCCGGATTTCCCGGTGGAGTGAATATTCACCGTCGGAATGCGGCGCTTCGGATAGATGCCGCAGCGCAGCGTGCCGCCGCAGTCAATCACCGCCACGCCGATGTCCGCTTCCGGCGGCTCGCCCTCTTTAAAGCCGTCAACCGCTTCCCAGCCGGTCAGCTCGCGCAGCTTGTCGACAATCGCCGGGCGCGTGCCCGCGGTGATGTAGACGATCTTTTTGCCTTCGGTGGCGTCGAACTCCAGCGGGCCGCCCCAGCCGCCCGTGCCTTTCTCAATGCGGATCCGGTTCATGCTGTCGCTCCTGAAAGATGGACCTTCTGTTCAAGCTGGATGCCCATTTTTTTCTCGAAAATAGCGGTGGTGAGGTCAGTCACCCAGCCGCGAAAGAAGTTGGTCACCAGGCCAACCAGCAGGTAGCTCACCGCCAGCGGGCCGAGCGGCAGACCAAGGGTGGTCAGGCCGCTGGCGATCCCGAGGTAGACAAACAGCTCTCCGGGGTTGATGTGCGGGAACAGGCCGTTCATCGAGTGGCAGCTGTAGGAGGCGGCGGCGTAGTAGCTCGGCTTGTACTTTTCCGGCATAAAGCGGCCGAGGCTTAAGGTCATCGGATTACAGAAAACAAAGGTGCCGATGAATGGCAATATCAGGTAGCGGGACAGCGGGTTACCGGCGCAGCGCTGGGCAAAGCGTTCGATGCGCTGCTGGCCGATAAAGTTGATCAGCGCGTTCATGATCACCAGCAGGCTGATCAGCAGGGGCAGGATCCCGGTCACCATGCCGGTGAACACTTCTCCGCCTTTCTGAAACAGCCCGATGAACCACTCGGCGCCGTGGGTGATGGTCTCTATCATTCTTCTCTCCTGTGGGGCTTTTTTGTTTTTGTATAACTGCGGCTAATAATAATCACTTTGAAAGGTTTTAAAGTGTTAGTTAGATCTCACAATGAAAGAAAAATGTATTATTTTGAAAGTTAATTGATGAGGTGAATGATTTTCGGTGGAAAAAAGCGCGGATTTGCGTTGTGGAGGCGCGTACCGCTTCCTTGAGGTGTTGCGGATGCTTTACCATACTGGGTTCTTATCGAACCCGTTAAATGGATGTCTCATGTTCAAGCGTCGTTATGCAGCGCTGTTGCCTGCGCTTATCCTGCTGTCTGCCTGTAGCAGCAAACCTAAGACCGAAGCCGTTCAGCAAACGGCGGGCGCGCCTTCCGGGGGATTCCTGCTGGAGCCGCAGCACAATATGATGCAGATGGGAGGCGACTTCGCGAATAACCCGGCGGCCGAGCAGTTCATCGATAAAATGGTGAGCAAACACGGTTTCGACCGCCAGCAGCTGCATGAAATTTTGTCTCAGGCGAAGCGTCTGGACTACGTTCTGCGCCTGATGGACAGGCAGGCACCATCCGCCCAGGTGCCGAGCGGGCCGAACGGCGCATGGCTGCGCTACCGCAAACAGTTTATTACCCCGGACAACGTGCAAAACGGCGTGGCGTTCTGGAACCAGTATGAAGATGCGCTCAACCGCGCGTGGCAGGTTTACGGCGTGCCGCCGGAAATCATCGTCGGGATTATCGGCGTAGAGACCCGCTGGGGGCGCGTGATGGGCAAAACCCGCATTCTGGATGCGCTGGCGACGCTCTCCTTTAACTACCCGCGCCGCGCGGAGTATTTCTCTTCCGAGCTGGAAACCTTCCTGCTGATGGCGCGCAACGAGCAGGACGATCCGCTCGATCTGAAAGGGTCATTTGCCGGCGCGATGGGCTACGGCCAGTTTATGCCGTCCTCCTATAAGCAGTATGCCGTCGACTTTAACGGGGATGGTCACATTAACCTGTGGGATCCGGTGGATGCCATCGGCAGCGTGGCGAACTACTTTAAAGCACACGGCTGGACGCCGGGCGGCCAGGTTGCCGTGCAGGCGAACGGTGAAGCGTTTGGTCTGGAAAACGGCTTTAAAACCAAATATAGCGTTGCGCAGCTGACGGCGGCAGGCTTAACGCCAACCCAGCCGCTGGGCAATGTTGACCAGGTGAGCCTGCTGCGTCTGGACGTGGGAACCGGCTACCAGTACTGGTACGGCATGCCGAACTTCTACACCATCACCCGCTACAACCATAGCACCCACTATGCGATGGCGGTGTGGCAACTGGGGCTGGCGGTATCGCAGGCTCGCGTCCCGGCTGCGTCGCCGTTTAGTCAGTAACTCGCCTTATTCCGCCCTCTCCCTGTGGGAGAGGGCACCCGCGCGCACCTCTTTCCCGCAGAAACATTTCGCCACACTCCCATTTCATTCCCGCCGTTTACATCTTCATCGCCTTTCATTATTGTTATGTTATAACATTATTTTGAGTTGAAATATCCATGTCCCTGTTTTCTCTCTCATCCCCGGTTCGGCTGCTGCTGGCGATGGTGCTCATTCTGTTTCTCGGGCTGGCCGTGCGCTGGGCGGTGGCGCTGCCATGATCGTGATGAACGCACTGGTTGCGGGCTACGACCGCCAGCCCGTCACGCGTCCGCTTTCGGGCGTGATTGAACGCGGCAGCATGACCGCCATTATCGGCGCCAACGGCTGCGGCAAATCCACGCTGCTGAAAACCCTCGCCGGATTTATTCCGCCCGTCAGCGGCAGATTTCACTGGCAGGGTAGACGACCGGTAATCGGATGGCTGGCGCAGCGTCACGCGCTGGAAGCGCAGTTTCCGCTGACCGTGCAGGACGTGGTGAGCATGGGCTGCTGGCCCGGAATTTCGCTTTTCGCCGGTTTTCGTCGCGAAGCGCGTCTGCGCATTGGTGGTGCACTTGAGCGCGTGGGGCTTGACTCAATGGCGCTCTCCACCATTGATGAACTCTCCGGCGGCCAGTTTCAGCGCATGCTTTTTGCCCGCGTGTTAGTACAGCAGGCGCCGCTGGTGATGCTCGACGAGCCCTTCACCGGCGTTGATGAAGCGACCTGCAACGTGCTGATGGATCTGATGCTGGAGATGTATATGCAGGGGCAAACGCTGCTCGCGGTACTGCACGACAGCGAGCGCGTGGCGCGCCACTTCCCGCAGACGCTGCGGCTGGATGCTGACGCCCCCCAGTGGAAAACCGAACGGGTGAGGGTGGCATGATCTGGCACACATTCTTCCAGCCGTTTATCGAATTCGGCTTTATGCGCCGCGCGCTGGTGGTTTGCCTGGCGCTCTCCGTCAGCACCACCGCGCTCGGCGTGTTTCTTCAGCTGCGCCGGATGAGCCTGATGGGCGATGCGCTTTCTCACGCCATTTTGCCCGGCGTCGCCGTGGGGTATTTGCTCAGCGGGATGTCGCTGTTGGCTATGACCGTCGGCGGGTTTATCGCCGGGATTGCCGTTGCGCTGGTGGCCGGGCTGGTCAGCCGCCGCACGCCGCTGAAAGAGGATGCCAGCTTTGCCGGTTTTTACCTGGGATCACTGGCGCTGGGCGTCACGCTGGTATCTCTGCGCGGCTCGAATGTCGATCTGCTGCATCTGCTGTTTGGCTCAATCCTCGCGGTGGACAACGACGCCGCGCTGTTTGTGACCGGCGTGTGCATCTTCACCCTTATCATGCTGGCTCTTTTTTACCGCGGGCTGGTGACGGAGGCGTTTGACACCGCCTGGCTGGAGGTGAATGCCCGCTGGCTACCAGGCTTATTGCACGGTCTGTTTCTGGCGCTGCTGGTCCTGAACCTGGTGGCCGGTTTTCAGGTGCTTGGCACGCTGATGGCCGTCGGGCTGATGATGCTCCCGGCGGTGGCGGCGCGCTGTTGGGTACGCACCTTACCCGGATTACTCCTGATGGCCGGTATCAGCGGTATTTTCTGCGCGTGGCTGGGGCTAAGCCTCTCCTGGGCGGCAAGTTTACCCGCGGGGCCATCTATTGTGCTGACCGCCAGCGCGCTGTTCTTTATTTCCGTTTTATTTGGCACGCGCAGCAGGCTGGCTGGCAGCCTGCGGGCGCTTTTTTAACGCAAGGGGAAACGATGAAAAGTACAGGATTAATCATGGCGCTAGCGCTGGGGATAATGTCGCATAGCGCGATGGCGAAAACGCTGAATGTGGTCACCAGCTTTTCGATACTGGGGGATATCGCGCAGGAGGTGGGGGGCGATCGTGTAAACGTGACGACGCTGGTGGGGCCGGACGGCGATCCGCATACCTTCGAACCGTCGCCTAAGGACAGCGCGGCGCTGAGCAAGGCTGACGTGGTCGTGGTCAACGGTTTGGGGCTGGAAGGCTGGCTCGACCGCCTGGTGAAAGCCTCCGGGTTCAAAGGCCAGCTGGTCGTTGCCTCAAACGGGGTGAAAACCCACACGCTTGAGGAAGATGGAAAGACCGTGACCGATCCGCACGCCTGGAACAGCGCGGCGAACGGTGCGCTGTATGCGCAAAATATTCTGAACGGGCTGGTGAAAGCCGATCCAGAAGACAAAGCGGCGCTGGAGGCTTCAGGAAAACCATACATTGCGCAACTGACTCAACTGGACAGCTGGGCCAAAACGCGCTTTAGCCAGATCCCGCAGGAAAAGCGCAAAGTGCTGACCAGCCATGACGCGTTTGGTTATTTTGGCCGCGCTTATGGCGTAACCTTCATGGCACCTCAAGGACTCTCTTCAGAGAGCGAGGCCAGCGCGTCTCAGGTGGCGGAGATTATCAAGCAGATTAAAGCCGACGGCGTGAAAACGTGGTTTATGGAAAACCAGCTCGATCCGCGTCTGGTGAAGCAGATTGCGTCGGCGACGGGCGCACAGCCGGGCGGCGAACTTTACCCGGAAGCCTTGTCGGCAAAAGGTGGGGCAGCAGACACCTACGTTAAGGCGTTTCGCCATAATGTCGATACGCTTGCGAACAGCATGAAATAATATTTCTACAGCCGGTGCGCCCGCACCGGCTTTTTTCTGAAGCCCCCTCGTAAAACTTGAAGCGCATCCCCATATCTGACGAGAAAGTGCTATCTTGTGCTGCACGTTTTTCTCAAGCCTGGAGCAAGAATGACTGACCATGAATTGATGCAGCTTAGCGAGATCGTTGGCCTTGCCCTGAAGCAGCGTGGCGCGACTATTACCACCGCGGAATCCTGCACCGGCGGCTGGGTGGCGAAAGCGATTACCGATATCGCCGGCAGCTCCGCCTGGTTTGAACGTGGCTTTGTGACCTACAGTAACGAAGCTAAGGCGCAGATGATTGGCGTACGCGAAGCCACGCTGGAACAGCATGGCGCGGTCAGCGAACCGGTTGTCATTGAAATGGCCATTGGCGCGCTGAAAGAGGCGCGGGCAGATTACGCCATTTCCATCAGCGGCATCGCGGGGCCGGACGGCGGCAGCGACGTGAAGCCTGTCGGCACCGTCTGGTTCGGGTTTGCCACGTCCAAAGGGGAGGGGATCACCCGCCGGGAGTGCTTCAGCGGCGATCGCGAAAGCGTGCGTCGTCAGGCTACCGTTTATGCGTTAAAAACGCTCTGGCAACAATTTCTACAAAATACTTGATACTGTATGACTATACAGTATAATTGCACCAACAGAACAGAAGTCCATGGTGAAGCGCAGTTGCTTCTCCCGGCATGACAGGAGTAATAATGGCTATCGACGAAAACAAACAGAAAGCGTTGGCGGCAGCACTGGGCCAGATCGAAAAGCAATTCGGTAAAGGCTCCATCATGCGCCTGGGTGAAGACCGTTCCATGGATGTGGAAACTATCTCCACCGGTTCGCTTTCTCTGGATATCGCACTGGGCGCGGGCGGTTTGCCGATGGGGCGTATCGTAGAAATCTACGGTCCGGAATCCTCAGGTAAAACGACGCTGACCCTGCAGGTTGTTGCAGCGGCGCAGCGCGAAGGTAAAACCTGTGCGTTTATCGATGCCGAGCACGCGCTGGACCCGGTCTATGCCCGTAAGCTGGGCGTTGATATCGACAACCTGCTGTGTTCCCAGCCGGACACCGGCGAGCAGGCGCTGGAAATTTGTGACGCGCTGGCACGCTCCGGTGCGGTTGACGTGATCATCGTCGACTCCGTTGCGGCGCTGACGCCAAAAGCGGAAATCGAAGGTGAAATCGGTGACTCTCACATGGGCCTCGCGGCACGTATGATGAGCCAGGCGATGCGTAAGCTGGCCGGTAACCTGAAGCAGTCCAATACGTTGCTGATCTTCATCAACCAGATCCGTATGAAAATTGGTGTGATGTTCGGTAACCCGGAAACCACCACCGGTGGTAACGCCCTGAAATTCTACGCCTCTGTCCGTCTGGATATCCGCCGTATCGGCGCGGTGAAAGAGGGCGAGAACGTGGTGGGTAGCGAAACCCGCGTGAAGGTTGTGAAGAACAAAATCGCAGCACCGTTCAAACAGGCTGAATTCCAGATCCTCTACGGCGAAGGTATCAACTTCCTCGGCGAGCTGGTTGACCTGGGCGTGAAAGAGAAGCTGATTGAAAAAGCGGGCGCCTGGTACAGCTACAACGGTGACAAGATTGGTCAGGGTAAAGCGAATGCTATCTCCTGGCTGAAAGAGAACCCGGCTGCGGCGAAAGAGATTGAGAAGAAGGTGCGTGAGCTTCTGCTGAACAACCAGGACTCCAAACCTGATTTCGTGGTGGATGCCGCGGATGCTGAAGAAACCAACGAAGACTTTTAAGTCTCTCGTGTAAAGATGAAGGGCTGCTGACGCGGCCCTTTTTGCATTTCTGATTCTGCAGGTTTTTTATGAGTGAACCGACATCACGCCGACCCGCCTACGCGCGCTTGCTGGATCGTGCGGTACGCATTCTCGCCGTGCGCGACCACAGTGAACAGGAGCTGCGGCGGAAGCTGTCAGCGCCCGTCATGAGCAAAAACGGGCCGGAAGAGATTGATGCCACTGCGGAAGACTACGACCGCGTGGTTGCCTGGTGCTATGAGCATCATTACCTGGACGATGACCGGTTTGCCTCGCGTTTTCTCGCCAGCCGTGGTCGCAAAGGGTATGGGCCCGCGCGCATCCGCCAGGAGCTTAACCAGAAAGGGGTGGCCAGGGAGTCCATCGAAAAAGCGATGCGCGAAAGCGACACGGACTGGTGCGAACTGGCAAAAGAGCAGGCGATTCGTAAGTACGGCGAACCGCTGCCGCGTGAATTTTCAGAAAAAGTCAAAATCCAGCGCTTTTTGCTCTACCGCGGCTTTCTGATGGAAGATATTCAGGATATCTGGCGTAATTTTGCCGATTGAACGCATGCGGGATTTTACTTCCCACTAAAGAAAACTTATCTTATTCCCACTTTTTCCAGTAGCTGGTCCGTCCAACGGTTTACCGATACAGGCTGGCTACGACATTTCGTTAGCTTGATTTCAGGATAATTATGAGCAAGAGCACCGCTGAGATCCGTCAGGCGTTTCTCGATTTTTTCCATAGTAAGGGACACCAGGTTGTTGCCAGCAGCTCCCTGGTACCGAACAACGATCCGACTCTGCTGTTTACCAACGCCGGGATGAACCAGTTCAAGGATGTGTTCCTTGGTCTCGACAAGCGTAATTATTCCCGCGCCACAACTTCACAGCGTTGCGTGCGTGCGGGCGGTAAACACAACGACCTGGAAAACGTCGGTTACACCGCGCGCCACCACACCTTCTTCGAAATGCTGGGTAACTTCAGCTTCGGCGACTACTTCAAACATGATGCCATTCAATACGCATGGGAGCTGCTGACCGGTGAAAACTGGTTCAACCTGCCGAAAGAGCGTCTGTGGGTGACCGTCTACGAAACCGATGACGAAGCGTTCGAAATCTGGGAAAAAGAAGTGGGTATCCCGCGCGAGCGTATTATTCGCATCGGTGATAACAAAGGCGCGCCATATGCGTCTGATAACTTCTGGCAGATGGGCGACACCGGTCCTTGCGGTCCGTGCACCGAGATCTTCTACGATCACGGCGACCATATCTGGGGCGGCCCTCCAGGCAGCCCGGAAGAAGACGGCGATCGCTATATTGAGATCTGGAACATCGTCTTCATGCAGTTCAACCGCCAGGCTGACGGCACCATGGAGCCGCTGCCGAAGCCGTCCGTTGATACCGGTATGGGCCTGGAGCGTATCGCCGCGGTTCTGCAGCACGTTAACTCCAACTACGAGATTGACCTGTTCAGCACTCTGATCAAAGCCGTTGCGAACGTTACCGGCGCGACCGATCTGAACAACAAATCGCTGCGCGTTATCGCAGACCATATTCGTTCCTGTGCGTTCCTGATTGCCGACGGCGTTATTCCGTCGAATGAAAACCGTGGCTACGTGCTGCGTCGCATCATTCGCCGTGCGATCCGTCACGGCAACATGCTGGGCGCGAAGGACACCTTCTTCTATAAACTCGTTGGGCCACTGATTGACGTTATGGGGTCAGCCGGCGACGAGCTGAAACGCCAGCAGGCGCAGGTTGAGCAGGTTCTGAAAACCGAAGAAGAGCAGTTCGCTCGTACGCTGGAGCGCGGTCTGGCGCTGCTGGACGAAGAACTGGCGAAGCTTAAGGGCGACACGCTGGATGGCGAAACCGCTTTCCGCCTGTACGACACCTACGGCTTCCCGGTTGACCTGACGGCGGACGTTTGCCGCGAGCGCAACATCAAAGTTGATGAAGCAGGCTTTGAAGCCGCGATGGAAGAGCAGCGTCGTCGTGCGCGTGAGTCCAGCGGTTTCGGGGCAGACTACAACGCGATGATCCGCGTTGATAGCGCGTCTGAATTCAAAGGTTATGAAGCGCTGGAACTGACCGGCAAAGTGACCGCCCTGTTTGTTGACGGTAAAGCCGTAGACAGCATCAGCGCGGGTCAGGAAGCCGTCGTCATTCTGGACAAAACGCCGTTCTATGCGGAATCCGGCGGTCAGGTTGGCGATAAAGGCGAACTGAAAGGCAACGGTTTTAGCTTCAGCGTCAGCGACACCCAGAAATACGGTCAGGCGATCGGTCACCAGGGCAAACTGGTATCCGGTTCTCTGAAAGTGGGCGAGGGCGTACAGGCTAACGTTGATGAAGCACGCCGTGCGCGCATTCGTCTGAACCACTCTGCAACCCACCTGATGCACGCAGCCCTGCGCGACGTGCTGGGTACCCACGTTGCACAGAAAGGTTCTCTGGTAAACGATAAAATGCTGCGCTTCGACTTCTCGCATTTTGAAGCAATGAAGCCGTCTGAAATTCGCGCGGTGGAAGACCTGGTGAACGCGCAGATCCGTCGTAACCTGCCAATTGAGACCCACATTATGGATCTTGAGGACGCGAAGAAAAAAGGTGCGATGGCGCTGTTTGGCGAGAAATATGACGAGCGCGTTCGCGTGCTGAGCATGGGCGACTTCTCTACCGAACTGTGCGGCGGTACTCACGCCTCGCGCACCGGTGACATCGGCCTGTTCCGCATTGTTTCCGAATCCGGTACGGCTGCAGGTGTGCGTCGTATTGAAGCGGTGACCGGTGAAGGCGCAATCGCCAGCCTGCATGCGCAGAGCGATCAGCTGCACGACATCGCGCAGCTGCTGAAAGGCGATAGCCAGAATCTGGGCGAGAAAGTGCGCGTTGCGCTGGATCGCACGCGTCAGTTGGAAAAAGAGCTGCAGCAGCTGAAAGAGCAGGCTGCGGCGCAGGAGAGTGCAAACCTCTCCAGCAAGGCTGTAGACATTAAGGGCGTCAAACTGCTGGTCAGCGATCTGGCGGGCGTTGAGCCTAAGATGCTGCGTACTATGGTCGACGATCTCAAGAACCAGCTTGGTTCTACCGTTATCGTGCTGGCGACGGTGGCAGAAGGTAAGGTTTCTCTGATTGCGGGCGTCTCTAAGGATGTGACCGACCGCGTTAAAGCAGGGGAACTGATTGGTATGGTCGCTCAGCAGGTGGGCGGCAAGGGTGGCGGTCGTCCGGACATGGCGCAAGCCGGTGGTACGGATGCGGCGGCACTTCCTGCGGCATTAGCCAGCGTTGAAAGCTGGGTAAGCGCGAAACTGTAATAACTACAAAGCACAAGCAGACGCCATAGCGGCAACGTTATGGCGTCTTGTTCACTGTGCTATCGATAACGATAAAGTCAGGTTGAGTTTGTGTATATCGGCTAAACTTACGTTTAACAGAATGTGATGCCGTGACTGCTTACACTTTACGTGTTTGTCATCGCTTACTTTTTGGCGTTATATGATGGATAATGCCGGGATACAAGAGACCCGACTCTTTTAATCTTTCAAGGAGCAAAGAATGCTGATTCTGACTCGTCGAGTTGGTGAGACCCTCATGATTGGGGATGAGGTCACCGTGACAGTTTTAGGGGTAAAGGGTAACCAGGTACGTATTGGTGTTAACGCTCCTAAAGAAGTATCTGTCCACCGTGAAGAGATCTACCAGCGTATCCAGGCTGAAAAATCCCAGCAGTCCAGTTACTGATATTGTCGCGTCTCGCTGTCGGGCGAGACGCAACCCTCCCGCTATTTTTCCTGCTCAAAGTTACCGTTTAATTTCAATCGCTCTCTTTTTAATCACTCCGCTACCCTTATCTCGCCCCAACACTGTCTTTTCCGCATCAGTTTTCTGTGAAGATGCCTGCAAAATCCGCTTATAAAACACCCTCTTTGCGGCTTTTACATGCGAATTGCGTGTGATTTGTGCAAACGATAAAAGCTTTTGGAAAATTGTTTGACTTATAAGTCCCAGAAAGTAATATATGCGCCACGCAGCGACGAGAAGCTCTTAACGAGTCACTCGAAGCACTCGAAAGAGGCGTTGTGTGGTGAGGTGGCCGAGAGGCTGAAGGCGCTCCCCTGCTAAGGGAGTATGCGGTCAAAAGCTGCATCCGGGGTTCGAATCCCCGCCTCACCGCCATTTTGCATCCGTAGCTCAGCTGGATAGAGTACTCGGCTACGAACCGAGCGGTCGGAGGTTCGAATCCTCCCGGATGCACCATCTATTACTTCATATTGCTTTCGAAGTGATATGAATATCGAGCAGTACAGTAGTAAATCCCGATGCATCCGTAGCTCAGCTGGATAGAGTACTCGGCTACGAACCGAGCGGTCGGAGGTTCGAATCCTCCCGGATGCACCATTTACTATTTCTGAAAGCAGTTCCCTGATGCATCCGTAGCTCAGCTGGATAGAGTACTCGGCTACGAACCGAGCGGTCGGAGGTTCGAATCCTCCCGGATGCACCATATTCTCCGAGATAACAGCGATGCTGTTTTTTCAAGGTCTGCGAGTTAATCGCAAGCACCAGGGAGGATAACGTTGCTTTAGCAACAGCCCGAAGGGCGAGGCGCAGCCGAGTAATCCTCCCGGATGCACCATTTACTGTTTCTAAAAGCATTTCCCCGATGCATCCGTAGCTCAGCTGGATAGAGTACTCGGCTACGAACCGAGCGGTCGGAGGTTCGAATCCTCCCGGATGCACCATCTTCTCTTCTTTTGTCTATTCCTTCGACGTTCCGTCAGCAATCACACTCTCTGTCAGCGACAAAAACCCCCTTTTACGATAAAGTAATGCTTTGTTAATCGTTTAGCGAGAGCACGATGTACGCACAGTATGACGGTTTGATCTTCGACATGGATGGCACCCTCCTGGATACTGAACCCACGCATCGTCAAGCCTGGACCGAGGTCCTTGGCCGCTACGGCATGCGTTTCGACCTTCAGGCGATGATTGCCCTCAACGGATCCCCAACCTGGCGTATTGCGCAGGCCGTGATTGAACTGAATCAGGCCGATCTCGACCCACACCTTCTCGCGCGTGAAAAAACCGATGCGGTAAAAGCCATGCTTTTAGATACCGTACGCCCTCTGCCACTGATTGATGTGGTAAAAGAGTGGCACGGGCGTCGCCCGATGTCTGTCGGGACGGGCAGCGAGAGCGCGATAGCAGAAGCGTTGCTCAACCATCTTGGCCTGCGCCACTATTTTTCTGCCGTGGTGGCCGCCGATCATGTTAAAAATCACAAGCCCGCGCCGGACACCTTCCTGCTTTGCGCAGAATTAATGGGCGTACCGGCGGCAAAATGCGTCGTGTTTGAAGATGCCGACTTCGGTATTCAGGCCGCGCGTGATGCCGGAATGGCGGCGGTGGATGTGCGCTTACTGTGAGTGACGCGCTGTCACTTGCCTCATTATTCGCCAGCAGTTTTCTAAGCGCCACGCTGTTACCGGGAAATTCGGAAGTGGTACTGGTGGCGATGCTGTTGTCCGGCGTGAGTCAGCCCTGGCTGCTTGTATTAATAGCAACAATGGGTAATAGCCTTGGAGGGCTGACTAACGTTATTCTTGGGCGTTTCTTTCCGCTGCGCGAAAAATCGCGCTGGCAGGAAAAGGCAGTCGGCTGGCTAAAACGCTATGGCGCTGCCACGCTGTTATTAAGCTGGATGCCTGTAATAGGCGATTTACTGTGTCTGCTGGCGGGATGGATGCGCATCTCCTGGGGACCGGTGCTCTTTTTTTTGTGCCTTGGCAAGGCGTTGCGCTATGTTCTCGTGGCGTGGGCAACACTACAGGGTATGACGTGGTGGCACTAATTGGTGGAATGAATACGCGACCTTCAATCGTCAACCATTACAATTATGCTGAGTAACATTACTTTGACAGGCGGGAGGTCAATTTGATCCCGGACGTATCTCAGGCGCTGGCCTGGCTGGAAAACCACCCTCAGGCTCTGAAGGGTATTCAGCGTGGTCTTGAGCGTGAAACGCTGCGCGTTAACGCGGACGGTAGCTTAGCGACGACGGGTCACCCGAAGGCGTTAGGCTCGGCGCTGACACATAAATGGATCACAACCGATTTCGCTGAAGCGCTGCTGGAGTTCATTACGCCGGTGGACGGCGATATTGATCATATGCTGACGATCCTGCGCGACATCCATCGCTACACCGCGCGCAATCTCGGCGATGAGCGTATGTGGCCGCTCAGCATGCCGTGCTATATCGAGCAGGGCCAGGAGATTGAGCTGGCGCAGTACGGCACGTCAAACATTGGTCGGCTGAAAACGCTCTATCGCGAAGGTCTTAAAAATCGCTACGGCGCGCTGATGCAGACGATCTCTGGCGTGCACTACAATTTCTCTTTGCCGATGGCGTTCTGGCAGGCGAAGGGGGGAGATACGGATAAAGAAGCGATCTCCGCCGGTTATTTCCGTCTGATCCGCAACTATTACCGTTTTGGCTGGGTGATTCCGTATCTGTTTGGCGCGTCGCCTGCCATTTGTTCATCGTTCCTGCAGGGGAAACCGACTACGCTGCCGTTCGAAAAAACCGAGTGTGGCATGTACTATCTCCCGTACGCGACTTCTCTGCGCATGAGCGATCTGGGCTATACCAATAAATCGCAAAGCAATCTCGGTATTACGTTTAACGAATTGCACGAATATGTGGCAGGATTGAAGCGGGCGATTAAAACTCCGTCGGAAGAGTACGCGAAAATCGGCCTCGAAAAAGACGGAAAGCGCCTGCAAATCAACAGCAACGTATTGCAGATTGAAAACGAACTGTATGCGCCAATTCGTCCGAAGCGCGTGACGCGCAGCGGTGAAACGCCGTCGGATGCGCTGCAGCGCGGCGGCATTGAATACATTGAAGTGCGCTCGCTGGACATCAACCCGTTCTCACCGATTGGCGTTGACGAGCAGCAGGTTCGCTTCCTGGATCTGTTTATGGTCTGGTGCGCGCTGGCGGATGCGCCGGAAATGAGTTCAGACGAACTGCTTTGTACGCGCACGAACTGGAACCGCGTGATTCTGGAAGGCCGTAAACCGGGTCTGACGCTGGGTATTGGCTGCGAAACGGCGCAGTTCCCGCTGGCTAAGGTAGGTAAGGATCTGTTCCGTGACCTGAAGCGTGTTGCCCGCACTCTGGACAGCATCGACGGCGGCGACGCGTATCAACAGATTTGCGACCAGCTGGTTGAATGCTTTGATAACCCGGAACTGACGTTCTCTGCGCGCATTTTGCGCACCATGATCGAGCAGGGGATTGGCGGCACGGGGCGTTCACTCTCAGCGGAGTACCGTGAGATGCTGATGCAGGAGCCGTTAGAGATCCTGAGCGAAGCGGATTTTGTCGCGGAGCGCGACGCGTCCCTGGTGCGTCAGAAAGAGGTTGAAGCGGCGGATACGGAGTCGTTTGAGGCGTTTCTGGCGAAGCAGGCTTAAGCAGAAAAGAAAAAGGCCACATCGCTGTGGCCAAAATATACATCTCTGAATTCAGGGATGATGATAACAAATGCGCGTCTTTCATATACTCAGACGTGCATTCTGTAGAAGAGTTCAGTTTATTTTAAAAAAAATCACTATCGGAGGTGACGTATGCCGTTATTAGATAGCTTTACTGTCGACCATACCCGTATGGAAGCACCTGCAGTCCGCGTGGCGAAGACCATGCACACCCCGCACGGCGACACGATCACCGTCTTCGATCTGCGCTTCTGCGTGCCGAATAAAGAAGTGATGCCGGAGAAAGGCATTCACACCCTGGAACACCTGTTCGCCGGTTTCATGCGTGACCACCTGAACGGCAATGGCGTTGAGATCATCGACATCTCTCCGATGGGCTGCCGTACCGGCTTCTACATGAGCCTGATTGGTCAGCCTGAAGAGAAACGCGTCGCCGATGCGTGGAAAGCGGCGATGGAAGACGTGCTGAAAGTGAAAGAGCAGAACCAGATCCCTGAGCTGAACGTTTACCAGTGCGGCACTTACCAGATGCACTCTCTGGAAGAAGCCCAGGAAATTGCCCGTCACATCATCGAGCGTGACGTTCGCGTAAACAGCAATGAAGAGCTGGCCCTGCCAAAAGAAAAACTGCAGGAGCTGCACATCTAGTATTGTGCCTGTGGATGCCCGGTGGCGCTTCGCTGGCCGGGCCTACAATCCTCATGACGACAACCACCACCTTCTCCTTTACCCATCGCCCGCTTGTGCCGTTTTCGCATGATTATGCTCATGGCGATAGCGAGCCGTGGCATGAGCACGACTGCGCGCAGCTGCTGCACAGCCTGACGGGCGTCGTGCGGGTCGATACCGCATCCGGTTGCTGGGTAGTGCCGCCCGGGCGCGGCGTCTGGCTACCGGCGGGGACACAGCACTCGCTTCGCATCACCGGCAACGTTGCAGCCCGCACGCTGTTTATCGATCCGCTGGCGCGAGCCGATCTCCCGGCGACCTGTCAGATCGTGCAGATCTCCCCGCTGCTGCGCGAGCTGATCCTCACCTCCCTGACGCTACCTGAGTCGTACTCGCCGGGAAGCCGTGACGAGCGCGTGTATGAGCTCATTCTGGATGAAATTCGCATCATGCCGGTGCTGCCGTTTCACCTGCCGGAACCGGAAAGTGAAGCGTTACGCCAGCTGTGTCGGCAGGTCCGTCAGTTACCAGGTGAAAGCTGGAGCGGTCAACAGAGCGCGAGCTTGCTCGGGATGAGCGAGCGTACGCTGAACCGCCATTTTCAGCAGCAGACCGGGTTAAGCTACGGCGAGTGGGTGAGAAGGGCGCGCCTGCTGGAAGCCTTAGTGCGGCTGGCGCAGGGCCAGCCGGTGCTGCGCGTGGCGCTGGATCTGGGATACGGCAGCCACAGCGCCTTTACGGCGATGTTCCGCCGGGCGATGGGTATCTCACCCAGCGATTACTTTAAGAACGACTGACCGCGTTAAACAGCGCCTGAAGCGACGCGCGCGCCACGTCGCTGTCAATGCCCACGCCCCAGCTGCTGGTGCCGTCCTGGAACAGGCAGCGGATATAGGCCACCGAGCGGCTGTCGCTGCGTTCGCCCAGCGTATGTTCGTGATAATCCTTAATCACAAACGGCGCGTTGACCCAGCGGCTCAGGCCCTGCGCGGCAGCGGAGAGCAGACCGTTGCCCTGACCCTCCAGCTGGCGCGTTCCCCCCTGCGTGACGACGTTTGCCGTCAGCCGCAGCTGGCCGTCCTGCTGGCCGTCGCTGCGGTAGGATTGCAGCGCCAGCTGCGGGGTCGTTACCAGCCCGTAGCGGGTGCGGAATAGCTGCCACAGTGCGTTCTGCGTCATTTCTTTCCCGTGGCGATCCGTTTCCTGCTGCACGTGCTGGCTAAAATCCTGCTGCAGGGCGCGGGGCAGCTTCAGGCCGTGGTTTTGCTCAATAAGCCAGGCGCTGCCGCTTTTTCCTGACTGGCTGTTCACGCGGATCACCGCTTCGTAGGTGCAGCCGATGTCCTGCGGATCGACGGGCAGATAGGGCATCTCCCAGCGATCGCCAGGCCTGCGGGCATCAAAGCCTTTCTTGATGGCGTCCTGGTGCGAGCCGGAGAAGGCGGTATAGGCCAGCCGTCCAGCCCACGGATGGCGCGGATGGACAGGCAACTGGTTGCAGGCCTCTACCGTTTCGACCACCCGATTCATATCGCTAAAGTCCAGATTGGGACTAATGCCCTGGCTGTAGAGGTTCATCGCCAGCGTTACCAGGCAAACGTTGCCCGTGCGTTCGCCGTTGCCAAAAAGGCAGCCCTCTACGCGGTCGGCCCCGGCCATCACCGCCAGCTCCGCGCTGGCGACGCCCGTTCCGCGGTCGTTATGCGGATGCACGCTGATGCACACGTCGCGGCGGCGGCTGAAGTGGCGGCAGAAATACTCGATCTGGTCGGCATAGACGTTCGGCGTACTGACCTCGACGGTAGCGGGTAAGTTGATCACCATTGGCCGTTCATCGCACGGCTGCCAGATCTCCGCCACGGCTTCACAAATCTCCAGCGCAAACTCCGGCTCGGTAAAGCAGAAGGTTTCCGGGGAGTACTCGTACTGCCAGCGGGTTTCAGGGTTCTCTTCACAAAGCTGGCGGATAAGCCGCGTGGCGCGGGTGGCCAGTTCGACGATCTGCGCTTTCTCCATGCCGAACACCAGGCGGCGGAACAGCGGTGCGGTGGCGTTATACAGGTGGACGGTGGCCTGCTTCGCGCCGCGCAGGGATTCAAAAGTACGATGGATGAGATCTTCCCGCGCCTGTGTTAACACCTGAATCGTGACGTCATCCGGAATGCGGTTCTCTTCGATAAGCTGGCGGACAAAGTTGAAGTCGGTCTGCGAGGCGGACGGAAAGGCGACCTCAATCTCTTTAAATCCGCAGCCCAGCAGCAAATCCCAGAACTGCAGCTTGCGCGCGCTGTCCATCGGCTCGGCAAGCGCCTGGTTGCCGTCGCGTAAGTCTGTCGAAAGCCAGCGCGGCGCGCGGGTGATGGTCTGCTCTGGCCAGCGGCGGCCGGGCAATGAAACGGTGGGATAAGGCTGGTATTTGTCGGCGGGTGTGTTCAGCATGATGCGCTCCTGTTGTCTTTTCACTATCGTGAATTGATTTCAGGAGCGCTGCTTTATCGAAACTGACAATCGCTGTCGCGTTCTGGACAACGCGAATTAGTGCGCCCCTCCGCCGCCGCCACCGGCGCCAAACGGCGGTCTGGCAAACCACACCAGCCCCAGCAGGACGATGAAGATCCCCGCCGATATCCAGAAAATCTCGTTTGCCGAGATAATCAGCCCCTGGTTGGTGATCTGCTGGGCAATCCAGCCGGATGCCTGCTGCTCCGTCATCCCCATGCCCTGAAGCTGACTGTACATCTGCTGGGCATTCGGATTGTACGGGTTCACCGCTTCGGTCAGCTGGGCGTGGTGCATCGATTCACGGTTGGTCCACAGGGTGGTGGTGATCGACGTCCCGATGGAACCTGCTAGCGTACGGGTGAAGTTCGACAGGCTTGATGCCGCCGCCAGACGCTCAGGCGGCAGGCCAGAGAGCGTAATGGTGGTCAGCGGCATAAAGAAGCACGCCACCGCAAAGCCCTGAATGAACTGCGGCCATGCCGAAGCGCCAAAGTCCATTCCCGGCTCAAAGGTATACGCGCGCCAGTAGAAGCACACGGCGTACATAATGAAGCTGAACGTCACCAGCCGACGCATGTCGAGCTTGTGGGCGAAGCGGCCAATAATCGGCGACAGCAGAACCGGGATCACCCCAACGGGCGCTGAGGCCAGACCCGCCCAGGTCGCGGTATAGCCATACACCTCCTGCAACAGCTGCGGCAGCAGAACAATCGCGCCGAAGTAGAGCATATAGGCGAGGCTGATACATAGGCAGCCGATGGTGAAGTTTCGCGATTTGAAGAGCGAGAGATCGACAATCGGGTTGTCGTCCGTCAGCTCCCAGACAATCAGGAAGCTTATCGACACCACCGCGACAATGGTCAGGATGATGATCTCCTGCGAGTTGAACCAGTCGAGCTCTTTACCGCGGTCGAGCATGATCTGCAGACTGCCGATACCCAGGATCAGCAGCGCCAGCCCGATGCTGTCGATACGGCGCTGTTCGGTGCGCGTCTCTCGTCCCCGCAGCGACTGCAGCGTCATCAATACCACGACGGCGCCAATCGGTACGTTGATAAAGAAGATCCAGCCCCAGTGGTAGTTATCGCTGATGTACCCGCCCAGAATCGGTCCGCAGATAGGCGCGACGATAACGGTCATTGACCACAGCGCCAGCGCGACCGAACGTTTTGCTGGGGGGTAGTTGCTCAGCAGCAAACTCTGCGACAGCGGGATCAGCGGCCCGGCGACAATCCCCTGAATGACGCGGAAGAAAATCAGCATCGTCAGGCTGCTGGACATGCCGCACGCCCAGGAGGCAAGAACAAACGCTACCGTGGACCAGAGGAACAGCTTCACCTCACCGACGCGCTTCGCCAGCCAGCCGGTGATAGGGATGGAGATGGCGTTTGCCACCCCAAACGAAGTAATGACCCAGGTCCCCTGGCTCAGCGACGAGCCAAGGTTGCCGGCGATGGTTGGGATCGCCACGTTTGCGATGGTGGAGTCCAGCACCTGCATGAATGTCGCCAGCGACAGCGCAATGGTCATAATGACCAGCTGCGCGCCTTCCAGCGGTTTTTGCGGCTTTTGCTGTTGCATAACGCTCACCTTCGGATTAACCGGCGTTTGCCTTCACGATGTCATCGATCAGTTTGTTGACCGGATCGAGGCTAATTTCACGGGCGTTACTTTCATAAACCGGGCTGCTACGCACCTGGCTTGCCAGGATCTGACCGTCGCGGTTGGCGGTATCGACCGTCACAAGCGTTGAGAGGCCGATACGCAGCGGGTGATCCGCCAGCTGTTTGGCATCCAGCTCGATACGCACGGGCAGACGCTGAACCACTTTGATCCAGTTACCGGTGGCGTTTTGCGCAGGCAACAGGGAGAAGGCGCTGCCGGTCCCCATATCCAGACCCACCACTTTCCCGGTGTACTTCACGTCATCGCCATAGATATCACTGACCACGGTTGCGGTCTGGCCGATACGCATATGGGCGAGCTGCGTCTCTTTAAAGTTGGCGTCTACCCACAGGTTGTCTGCCGGCACGACCGCCATCAGCGGCGTGGTTGGGCTAATCTGCGCCCCTGGCTGGACGGAACGACGGGAGACGTAGCCGGTCATCGGGCTGACGATTTTGGTACGCTGCAGGGCAAGCCATGCGTTGCGTACTTCAGTCGCCGCCTGTTGTACGGCGGGCTGGTTTTCGAGGCTGGTGCCGAGCACCATCGCCTGGTTGGCGTTGTACTGTTGAATCGCCACGTCCAGCTGTGCCTGGGCACTGGCAACCGCGTCGCGCGCGTGCTGCAGCTCTTCACGGCCAATCAGGTTAGCGGTGCCGAGCGGTACACGGCGGTTCAGGTCGCTCTGCGCCTGCGCGAGTGCGGTTTTCTGCACGTCGATGTTGGCCTGCAGCTGTTTACTGTTGATCATCAGCTGGCGGGTCTGACGGACGCTGGAGGCCAGCGCGGTCTGGGCTTTCTCAAAGGCCTGCTGGGCGTCGGTTGGATCGAGGGTCACCAACACATCGCCTTTTTGCACAAAGTCGGTATTGTCAGCCCAGACTTTCGTCACGCTGCCCGACACCTGCGCCATAATCTGTACCTGGTTCCCTGCCACGTATGCGTCGTCAGTCTCTTCTGCATGACGCAATACTAAAAACCAATAGATCCCATATGCCACGGCAATAATAATAAAGAGCAAGGTCAACAGAAGAAGGGCACTTTTACGTTTGCCTTTCTTATTGGCCGGTTGCTGCGGGGTAGTGCTCTCCGCATTTGCGCTCATTGTTGTTCTCCACGATCTTCTTATTTTCACATCGGCTGAGCCGACCTGTTGTCAGAAAGGCCAGCAGTGTGACGTGCTGGCCTGTCGGTTTTCTTATATAAATCTGGATTGTTGAGCGTGTCGTCGCGTTAGCGCAGCGCCTCAAGAACAGCGCCTTCTTCATCCATCTGGTCCAGACGGGTGAGCAGCTTGCGAGTGATATGCTCAAGCTGGTCGCGCTCGGAAGTACTGAGGGCAGACCAGAGTTTGTGCAGGCAATTGTGCTGAGGTGGCAGCACCTCACGCAGGAACTGGTGACCTTTATCGGTCAATTGCAGATGCAGGCAGCGGCGATCGTTATCGCTTTCACGGCGCTCAATCCAGCCGCGCTTTTCCAGCTCATCGGCAATACGGGTCGCATTGGTACGGGACGATCCCAGCGCGCAGCTCAGCTCAGAAGGCTGAATGCTATGGTTTTCCTGAGACTCCAGCGTAATCAACGCCATAAACAACGTCTCGTTAATCCCTTGAGCTTTCAGCATTTTATTACGATTTTCCAGCAGCTTACCCTGCATGTGCATGCACAGGCGGGTCAGCAGGATTTCCTGATACGGGAAGTCCTCATGACGACTGGCGCGGAATTTAAGCATTTGTTCAATGGGCGTAAACGAACTATCCATTTTGGGCATAACCTCATTAATTACAGCCGATATAGTAACGATGGTGACAAATAATGTAAATGAATTATTTGTGCGGTTATATCCGCCAAACGAATGCCACCATCAAAGAGCGCCGGGTAAGTCCGTGACCCGGTGAGCACAGAAAGCGTAGGGTATAAACCCGCTGAAGAGAGGATGTGGGGACGGGGGTCTGAACTATTCATGCCAATTGTAGATATGTCACCCACATTAAAATTTCTGGGATAAATGATTACGTTTACATTAACAGACTGCCGGGCCCCTTTACACCCTAAGAGGCCCAAAGCAATGTAAAACTTAATGAATTGCTTCCTGACGATGATAGCCGCGCCACCATACAACCAAGTTAAGCGCGGCGACGAGTGCCCCTATCCCGCACACACCTGACCAGCCGGCATGCTGCCACGCTGACGCTGATATTAACGAACCCGCCGCACCACCAATGAAGTAGCTGGTCATGTATCCGGCCGTGAGGCGGTTACGCGCCTCGGGCTTCACGCGGTAAATCACGGTCTGGTTGGTGATGTGAACACCCTGTACGGTGAGATCGAGCACCAGAATACCGACGATCAGCGCCAGCACCGAGACGTGCCCATACCAGATGGCCGCCCAGGAGAGCAGGAGCAAAATCAGTCCGGCTGTCGTGGTCATGTGCGATTTGCCTTTATCAGCCAGCCCGCCTGCCGGGCGAGCGCCCAATGCACCGGCGGCACCGGCCAGACCGAACAGACCAATCACCCCTTCGGAATAATTGAACGGCGGTGCTGCCAGCAGAAACGCCATCGACGTCCAGAGAATGCTGAAGTTGGCGAAGGTTAAACACCCCAGCAGAGCGCGGGTGCGCAGCAGTTTATCCTGCGTGAACAGGCTAAACACGGAGGCCAGAAGCTGCGGGTAATTCAGGTGGTTCTCCTGCTTCACCTTCGGCAGCCCGCGCCACAGCGCCAGCGCCATCACCACCATCAATACGCTCGCCACCCAGTAGACGGTGCGCCAGCCGCCGAGGCTTGCCAGCAGCCCGGCAACGGTTCGCGCCAGCAGAATGCCCAGCAGCAGGCCGCTCATGATAGTGCCGACCACTTTGCCGCGTTTTTCCGGCGAGGCGAGCGTTGCGGCGAGAGGCACCAGGATTTGCGCGACGACGGAGAAAAGCCCCGTTAGCGCGGTACCGACGATCATCATCGTCAGCGACTGGCTGCTGGCGGTGATCAGCATGCCGCCTGCCGCCAGAAGCGTCATAGAGACGATAAGCATCCGGCGCTCAAACATATCGCCCAATGGCACCAGGAACAGCAGCCCTGCCGCATAGCCGAGCTGCGCAGCGGTGACGATAAAGCCGGCGGAGCTGGCTGAAAGATCGAAGGCGCGCGCGATAGTATCAAGCAGAGGTTGTGCGTAATAGTTGCTGGCGACTGCCAGACCCGTTGCCACGGACATTAAAAGGATGAGTGCGGGGCTAAGCCCCTGAGATGTTTTTGTCATTAGTTTCAGGAATCGTGAGTTAAGTGATTATTTTTCCGGAAACCATAATAGCTAATGATTGAGAATGTTGGGGGATTGTTATGTGTGTGTTTGTGCGGTTAATCCCCTCACCCTAACCCTCTCCCCAGAAGGGTGTACGGTCCGGGGGGAAGGGTAAGGTTGTGTTGTGTTTTTACTTCTGCGCCGCAAGCGCCTCTTTCACCCAGCCATCAAACTGCTGCTGGTGGGCTTTGATCCAGCCATCCACGTGGCCTTTAACATCCGCCTCAGAGGATTTGCCCGCATGCATCATCGCATTCTGGGCGTTGATGTCCGCCAGCGGCAGCTTCATCACCGAGAACAGCTTCGCCGCAGCCGGGTTTTTCTCCGCCCAGGCTTTGTTCGCCACGATGTGCATAGTGTTCACCGGGAAGCCATAGTTCATGCCGTTCGGCAGTTTGGTGTCGATATCTTTCTGCTCGCCGGGCAGGGAGGAGAACGGCACCTGTAACCACACCACGTCTTTGCCCGGCTTCAGCACGTCGCTGACCCAGTACGGCGTCCAGGTGTAGTAGATCACCGGCTTGCCTTCTTTAAAGCGGGCAATGGTGTCGGCCATCATCGCGGAGTAGTTGCCGTGGCTCACGTCGACGGTTTTCGCCAGATCGAACGCTTTGTTCTGGTGGTTAATCACCGCTTCGCAGCCCCAGCCCGGCGAGCAGCCCATCATGTCGGCCTTGCCGTCACCGTTGGTGTCGAACAGTCTGGCGATCTTCGGATCTTTCAGTTGCTCAATATTGGTGATGTGGTACTTATCAGCGGTTTTCTTGTCGATCAGATAACCCTGCGCCGCGCCGGTCACGAAGGTGCCTTCGCGATAGAATTTCTTATCGCCACCTGCGGCGGCATACATGTCGTCGTGCAGCGGCTGCCAGTTCACGGCGGTAAAGGTGGCATCACCGGAGGCAATCGAGGTGTAGCCCACGTTGTAATCCACTTCGCTCGGCGTGTTGACCGTATAGCCCAGCTTCTCCAGCGCGCGGCTGACGATCAGGGTCTGGAAGCTCTCTTCCGAAATGGTGCTCTGCACCGGCTGCACGGTAATGCCTTTGCCCGGCAGGTCAGCGGCAAACGCGCTGGTGGAGACAAGGGTGGCAAACGCTGTGGCAAAAAGTACGTTATGTCGCATCGTTGTTCCTTATTTTGTAAATGGGCGGGTCAGTAACCCGACAGGGCCGGTGGTGTACCAGCGACGGTTGCCGCGACTGCGTGAATCACGACCGACAGCCTGGGTCAGGCGGTCAAGGATAATGGCGAGGATCACAATCCCGACGCCCCCGACGGTCGCCAGCCCCATGTCGAGACGGCCAATGCCGCGCAGCACCATCTGGCCGAGACCGCCAACGGCGATCATCGAGGCGATCACCACCATGGACAGTGCCAGCATCAGCGTCTGGTTAACGCCCGCCATAATGGTCGGCATCGCCAGCGGAAGCTGAACCTTAAACAGCATCTGACGCGGGCTGGCGCCGAACGAGCGCGAGGCCTCAATCAGATCCGCCGGCACCTGGTTAATGCCCAGGATCGTCAGGCGAATAATCGGCGGCAGGGCGAAGATAATGGTCACCACCACGCCCGGCACGTTACCGATGCCGAACAGCATCACGATAGGCACCAGATAGACGAACGCCGGGGTGGTCTGCATCGCATCCAGCAGGGGACGAATAATCTTCGCCGCCCGCGGGCTGCGCGCCAGCCAGATCCCCATCGGCAGGCCGATGACAATGCAGAAGAGCAGGGCGGTCAGCACCAGCGCCAGGGTAATCATCGCCTGAGACCACGCGCCAATCGCGCCAATGGCGATCAGGGAGATCAGCGTGGCGACGCCCATACCCGCGCTACCGAACTGCCACGCGATCAGCGAGAACAGGATTATCGCCACGGGCGCCGGCATGCCCAGCATCAGCTGCTGGAAGCCGTTCAGGATGTAATCCACCGGGATGCGGATCCCCTGGAACACCGGGCGGAAATGGGTAACGACCCAGTCGATCCCCTCTGTCACCCAGCTGTCCAGCGGGATCAGCGTCTTGTGGAACGGATCCATAATATTGAAATGCTCTGGCGCAGGCGCGGGTGCGCTGTTGAGCCAGTCCGCCGCGCCGCCGCCGTCGGCAGGTGCGGGCGTGGAACCCCACGCATCGGCAGATTGCGCCGCGCTGTCCGCAGCTTCAGTGGTACCCCATGGGTTTGATTGATCAGCCATTGTTTGCCCCCTCGCGATCTAAAGCCTGTAGCAGCATCCGTTTTGAGATGATGCCAACGTACTGTTGTTCTTCACCGACAACCGGCACGGCGCAAGGCGCCTGACCCACGTGAGAGAGCAACTCGCTAAGCGGCGTTTCGGCATCCACGGCAAGTGGAGCGTCAATCAACGCCGCATCGATTCCCTGGTTTTCGCTCAGGGCGGTTTTCAGAGAGTCGATGGAGACAACGCCGACAAATTTATTGCCGCGTTCAACCAGATAACCGTATTCACGGTCTTCATCCTGCAATAGCTTCAGCGCGGAGCGCGGGCCGAAGCCTGGCGTTTTTCGAATAATGCCGTTTGGCGTTCGGCGGGCAATATCTTTCGCGCTAAATACCTGGCTAATATCCACGCCGCGGAAGAAGGTGCGCACGTAATCATTCGCCGGATTATTCAGAATTTCATCCGGCGTGCCGACCTGCACCACTTCGCCATTTTGCATAATGGCAATGCGGTCGCCAATACGCATGGCTTCATCGAGATCGTGAGAAATAAAGACAATGGTGCGCTGGTGTTTGGCCTGTAATTTTACCAGCTCATCCTGCATCTCGGTGCGAATTAAAGGATCGAGGGCGGAGAAGGCTTCATCCATTAATAATATGTCTGGATTAATGGCTAACGCGCGGGCTAATCCAACGCGCTGACGCATCCCGCCCGAAAGCTCGTCCGGGTAGGCATGAGCGTAATTTTCCAGCCCAACCTGACGCAAAGCATCCAGGGCTTTTTCCTGACGTTCCTGAGCAGGCGTGCCGGCTAATTCCATACCGAAGGCGGTATTATCGAGCACCGTCATATGCGGCATCAGCGCGAATGACTGAAACACCATTGCGATCTTCTTTCTGCGCACCTCGCGGAGTTCTGCGTCTGAGATTCTGGCGATATCCACGCCGTCAATCAGCACCTGTCCGCGGGTGGGTTCAATCAGGCGATTGAGAAGGCGAACCATAGTGGATTTACCCGAACCGGATAACCCCATGATGACAAAAATCTCGCCTTCTTCAATGGCCAGACTGGCGTCTTTAACGCCAAGCGATAGCCCGGTTTTTTCCAGAATTTGCTCTTTCGAAAGGCCTTTCTCAATATATTTGAATGCGCGCTGCGGGTGCTCGCCAAATATTTTATAAAGATTTTTCACTTCTAATTTAATTGCCATGCAATAGAGAGTGTCCTGTTATTTGTTTATGTCGATATGATTACCATGGTAAATTGTTAACGGGCATAACCCTAACATACTGAGAATCTGAGACAACCCTGAGTTAGCCTGACGCCGGAATTTTGCTGCAAGCGAAACGGCTGAATTTCCCATGAATAAAGGGCTGAGGACGGTTTGAATTTTTCTCAATTTTTTGCTGCTGCGTCGGGAAATTCGCCTGAATCGGTGTGATTCAGGCGAATATGACGGGGAAATTACAGTGTAGTTCCTGGTGAAATAGTGGTGTGGAAATAATGAGATTTATATTTAATTAATGAACGTTAATTCATACATTAAAAATCCCAGTCCTCATCTTCTGTCTCCACCGCTTTACCCATCACGTACGACGATCCGGACCCGGAGAAGAAATCGTGGTTTTCGTCCGCATTGGGCGACAGCGCCGCGAGGATTGCCGGGTTTACCTCCGCCATCTCCGGCGGGAAAAGCGCGTCGTAGCCCAGGTTCATCAGCGCTTTGTTCGCGTTGTAGCAGAGAAACGCCTTCACGTCCTCTTCCCAGCCCGTTCCGGCGTACAGCTCTTCGGTATAGCTCAACTCGTTGTCATACAGATCCATCAGCAAATCGAGGGCGAAACCTTTGAGTTCCTCGCGTTTTTCCGGGCTGACTTTCTCCAGCCCTTTCTGATACTTATAGCCGATGTAATACCCGTGCACCGCCTCGTCACGGATAATGAGGCGAATCAAATCGGCGGTGTTGGTGAGCTTGCCCCGGCTCGACCAGTACATGGGCAGCCAGAAGCCGGAATAGAAGAGGAAGGATTCCAGGAACACGCTGGCGATCTTCTTCTTCAGCGGCTCGTCGGCGCGGTAATACTCCAGCACCAGCTCCGCCTTTCGCTGCAATGACGCGCTCTCTTCGCTCCAAGCGTAGGCCGCGTCCACGTCTTTGGTCTGGCACAGCGTCGAGAAAATCGAGCTGTAGGAGCGGGCATGTACCGCCTCCATAAAGCTGATGTTCGACATCACCGCCTCTTCGTGCGGCGTCAGCGCGTCGCTCATCAGAGCGGGTGCACCGACGGTATTCTGAATGGTGTCCAGCAGCGTCAGGCCGGTAAAGACGCGGATCGTCAGCTGCTGTTCGGCGTGGCTCAGCGTCTGCCAGGCTGGAATATCATTGGAGAGCGGCACCTTTTCCGGCAGCCAGAAGTTGCTGGTCAGGCGGTTCCACACCTCCAGGTCTTTATCGTCCTGAATCTTGTTCCAGTTAACGGCACTCACGCGTGACAGTTTCATCCTTTCTCCTTACAGCGCGCAGGACACGCAGCCTTCGATTTCGGTGCCTTCCAGCGCAAGCTGGCGCAGGCGAATGTAGTACAGCGTTTTGATGCCTTTCTTCCAGGCGTAAATCTGCGCTTTGTTGATATCCCGCGTGGTGGCGGTGTCCGGGAAGAAGAGCGTCAGCGACAGCCCCTGGTCCACGTGCTTCGTGGCCTCGGCGTAGGTATCAATGATTTTTTCCGGGCCGATCTCGTACGCGTCCTGGTACAGCGCCAGGTTCTCATTGGTCATTAACGGGGCAGGGTAGTAGACGCGTCCGGTTTTGCCTTCCTTACGGATCTCAATCTTCGACACGATCGGGTGAATGCTCGATGTGGCGTGGTTGATGTAGGAAATCGAACCGGTTGGCGGTACCGCCTGCAGGTTCTGGTTATAAATGCCGTAGCGCATCACATCGTCGCGCAACTGCTGCCACATCTCGCGCGTCGGCAGGGTAATGCCGGCGCGGTCAAACAGCGCGCGCACTTTTTCGGTTTTCGGCTGCCAGTCGCCTTCCAGATACTGGCTGAAATACGCCCCGCTGGCGTAGCGCGACTGCTCAAAGCCTGCGAACCGCTGGTTGCGCTCGCGCGCCAGCATCATTGAGGTATGCAGCGCATGCCAGGTGACGGTGTAGAAATAGAGATTCGTGAAATCCAGCCCTTCCGGGCTGCCGTAGGCGATGCCTTCCCGTGCCAGATAGCCGTGCAGGTTCATCTGCCCCAGGCCGATGGCGTGCGACGCGGCGTTGCCCGCCTCAATGGACGGCACGCTGCGGATGTGGCTCATGTCCGATACCGCCGTCAGCCCGCGAACGGCAGTCTCCACCGTGCGGCCAAAATCCGGCGAATCCATGGTGTGGGCAATATTCAGCGACCCGAGGTTGCAGGAGATATCTTTGCCGATCTCCGCGTAGTCCAGGTTTTCGTCGTAAGCGGAGGCGCTGTTGACCTGCAAAATTTCCGAGCACAGGTTGCTCATGTTAATGCGCCCGGCAATCGGGTTGGCGCGGTTTACCGTATCCTCGTACATGATGTACGGATAGCCGGATTCAAACTGAATTTCCGCAAGCGTCTGGAAGAAATCGCGGGCGTTGATGTATTTCTTGCGGATGCGATCGTCTGCAACCAGCTCGTTATAAAGCTCGCTTATCGCCACGTCGCCAAACGCTTTGCCGTAGATCCGCTCCACGTCATACGGCGAGAAGAGCGCCATGTCGGCATTCTCTTTGGCCAGCTTAAACGTGATATCCGGGATCGTCACGCCGAGCGACAGGGTTTTGATGCGGATTTTTTCGTCGGCGTTTTCACGTTTGGTATCGAGAAAACGCAGGATGTCCGGGTGGTGCGCGTGCAGGTAAACCGCCCCCGCCCCCTGGCGTGCGCCAAGCTGGTTGGCGTAGGAGAAGGCATCTTCCAGCATTTTCATCACCGGGATGACGCCGGAAGACTGGTTTTCGATGCGTTTGATCGGCGCGCCCGCTTCCCGCAGGTTCGAGAGCAGAAACGCCACGCCGCCGCCGCGTTTGGAAAGCTGCAGCGCCGAGTTCACCGCACGGCCAATCGACTCCATATTGTCTTCGATGCGCAGCAGGAAGCAGGAGACCAGCTCGCCGCGCTGGGCTTTACCACAGTTGAGAAACGTCGGCGTGGCGGGCTGGAAGCGGCCGGAGAGGATCTCCTCCGTCAGCCGTTCAGCCAGCGCTTCATCGCCCTGGGCCAGCGTCAGGGCCACCATCACGGTGCGATCTTCAAAGCTTTCCAGGTAGCGTTTGCCGTCGAAGGTTTTCAGGGTGTAGCTGGTGTAATACTTCCATGCGCCAAGAAACGTCTGGAAGCGAAAACCGCTGGCGTGCGCACGTTCAAACAGTCTTACCACGAAGGGACGATCGTAGCGGGCCAGGACGCGCTCCTCGTAGTAGCCCTCGTTAACCAGATAGTCGAGACGTTCATTCTGGCTTGAAAACGTCACGCTGTTGGGCCGCACGTGGGCGGCGAAAAAAGCCTCTACCGCCTCGCGATCTTTGCCAAACTGAATGCGCCCCTCCCGGTCATAGAGGTTAAGCATCGCGTTTAATGCGTGGTAGTCCGGCGTCGCCTGAATTACCCGTTCTGCGGTTGTCGTTGCCAAAATTCGTTCACTCCTTTACGCACGTTTTCTACGTCCTGCTGTGTCCCCATCAGTTCAAAACGATAGAGATACGGCACGCCGCATTTTCGAGAGATGACATCCCCGGCGCGGCCAAAGGCATCGCCAAAATTACGATTGCCCGCCGCGATCACGCCCCGAATCAGTACCCGGTTATGAGGATCGTTCAGAAAGCGGATCACCTGGCGAGGTACTGCTCCTGCCGTACCGCCGCCGCCATAGCTGGGCACCACCAGAATGTAAGGTTCGTCTACCTGAATGCGCTCCCGCTCATTGAGCGGAATACGCACCGCAGGCAGCCCGAGGCGCTCAATAAAGCGGAGCGTGTTTTCTGAGCTGCTGGAGAAGAAGACCAGCCCACTCATGCACGCGTGGCCTGAGCGCTCAGGCGGTTAATCATGTCCGGGCGAAAGCCAGACCAGCTGGTATCACCGGCAACCACCACCGGAAGCTGACGAAATCCCTGTTCGCGCAGGGTATCCGCGGCATCGGGCACCAGGTCGATATTTACCATCTCAAACGCCACGCCGCGGCTCTCCATCGCCCGTTTGGTGGCGTGGCACTGAACACAATCGTTACGAGTGTAAATAATAATGCTCATGATTCGTATTTCCATTTAGAATGAGAAAACGGCGCGAGTTAACGCGTCATAGAGTGTGTGTCTTTCTTAAGGGAATACTAGATGTAGTTGATAAAAGATTCAACCATACAAGATATGGGAAATTCAGATTAATATTGCCCTGATGATGAGCACAGCGGGGCAGGGCGGGCTGTACGGGTTTTTCAGGCTTACAGGCATAAAAAAGCCCCGGAGCCTGAGGCTACCGGGGTTGAGAATGCGGGCTTACTTACGCAGGCTGAGTAGGGCTCCGACAAAAATGCCGACCGCCGCGACGGTTCCCAGCGTACACAGTGGTTTCTCACGTACGAAGGTCGTAGCACAGCTTGCCATTTCGCAGGCCGCCTGCGTAGCGCGTGAACGTCCGTTCATACGGGCGCGGGTTTCACGGAGCAGAGACTGAGCCTTACGTTTCGCAGCATCTGCTTCATCCTTCGCATCCGATCCCCAGGATTTCAGCACTTCCTCAAGCGTGTCCGCTAATTGGCTGACATCATTACGAATATCCTGCGCGTCGTCGTTAATATCGTTTCGGTTCGGTCTGTTAAACATACGATCCTCCGTAATTTTGTGTTCCCGTTTAGTTTAGTTCAGAAATTTAATATCTGAAGCGCGTCACGCGTTATCCGCCAGTTTATGGACTATTCTGAAAGCCCTGCTAATGCTGATTACTGTAAGGTTGCCGGGCAGGAAAAGATAACGAGGAAAAGATATGTATTTACGACCTGACGAGGTGGCACGCGTTCTTGAAAAAGAGGGATTCACCATGGATGAGGTGACGCCAAAAGCGTATGGATATCGCCGCGGCGAGAATTATGTTTATGTTAATCGTGAAGCCAGGATGGGACGTACCGCTCTCATTATTCACCCGACGCTGAAAGACAGAAGTCTGTCATTTGCTGAGCCTGCCTCGGATATTAAAACCTGCGACCACTATCAGCAATTTCCGCTCTATTTAGGCGGTGAACGGCATGAGCATTATGGTATTCCGCACGGTTTCAGTTCGCGTATGGCGCTGGAGCGGTTTCTGAAGGGACTGTTTGGCGACGTACAGTAAATCTGCGACTGGCTTTCGCCAGTCGCTTCACATTACGCTTTTACCTGGCCGTACTGGCTGACCTTAAACAGGCGGCGGCAGTAGTCGAGGAAATAGCCGTATACCGCACCCATCAGCATTGATACCACGATATTCGAACTGACCGCTGCGGCGATCTGGTGCCAGTCCGCGCCCACTGTCAGGAGAATAGCCACGTAGACCGGCGACTGGAACGTGACGTACGCCAGCACGTCGGCAAGATTTTTCATCCAGCCCGCCGGGCTGATGCGGCGCGCGAAACGCATAACGGCATCGCGGTATAGCCCGTAAGGCCATGCGATAATAATATTGACCGGGATCGCCACCAGACGAGAAGAAAGTGACTGCTCGAAGGTCATTCCGGAGAGGAATATTTCAATCAGCATGTTCACAACGGAACAGTAGACAACCATCGCGAAAGTATCCGCCACCGCGTGGCGCAGGCGAGATTGCGGCGAGAACATGTCTGAACTCCTTGAGAAGAACGCAGTGGAATCGGTTTTCCTTCAGCGGCTAGTGCTTTAGGTTGGTTTGTTTGAGGTGCATAGCGTATATCTCTATGTTTGAACTAACAACTAGTGATTAATTTTTATTTACTCGCCTTTTGTCCACAAAATTCTCTAAAATCGGTTGTTTTTTATCCGGTTCGTTATAATCTGTCTCATCAAATGTTTTACTGATATAAATCAGTGTCTTAGATGTTTTGCTTTTGACGCAGAAATCCACTCCCCTGATGAGAGCGCAGTATGCTGTGATTTGGATTAAAGTTGACCATTTATATTGATTTGGTGATTAGATCTACGTGTTTCCCGCCAATGCTATGCGCTATTATTAACGGCGATATTTAAATATATTTACATTTATGCCCGTTTGGACCTTTGGGTAGATATTTCAACTGAAATGAATTATTCTTGGGGCGATTTATCTATTTACCCCAAAGAAAAGGTTTTCAATAATATGTCTTTGACGTTACAGAATCTTAATAATATCCGAACCCTGCGCGCGATGGCGCGAGAATTAACCCTGGACGTTCTTGAGGAAATGCTGGAAAAGGTCAGGGTCGTTACTGAAGAAAAACGCAATGAGCTGGCGGAATTAGAGCAGCAGCGCGCTGAACAGCAGGAAAAAATTAATAACCTGCTGGAACTGATGAAAGCCGATGGTATTTCTCCGACTGACCTGCTGGGTTCAGAACTGGCGCAGGCGGGTAAACCGACTAAAAAGCGTAAACCGCGTGAAGCGAAATATCGCTTTATTGACCAGAACGGTGAAGAAAAAACGTGGACCGGCCAGGGCCGCACGCCGAAGGCTATTGCCAGCGCACTGGCAGAGGGTAAATCACTGGATGATTTTCTGATCTAATACGTGGACCGGGCGGAACAAGCCGCCCGGTTGTCTGTTCAGCAGACGCCGAAATCACCTTCTTCGGTATACGGCGCCAAATCGGCCGCTTTCAGCGTATATTTCTCGCCTTGTTCATTGCTGGCCTGTACCGCCACCACGTTTTCACCGTTCACTTCGAGCACTTTCAGCTTTGGGCCGCCTTTTAGCGGTTGCACATAATCACCGACAGAAAACATATAACCTCCTCATCGTTTTAGCGATCTTCACCTTAGCCGACGTCTGATGTCGGGTACAGCGTAATTCATTGATTACTGCTTATGAGGTATGACGGTTCCACGGCATCACTTTCAGCAACCGTGCCATACCGCAAAAACCTGTCACACCGGCGAACAGCAGCCCGGCACCGACGAAACCGCTCAGCAGGAAAAAGCCGCTGGAGACGCTATAACCCAGCACCACGCCGCAGAGGATCAGCAGCCCGGCGGCAATTTGTACCTGCCGCATCAGCGGGAGCGGCTGGGATTTATCTTCAACGGTCAGCAGCCCGGCCTGCTTCCAGCCCTGAATGCCCCCCTCAACCACGAAGGCCTGAGCCGGCAATGCTGCCTGCGCAAGTCGCGCAGCATTGTTTGATGTCCGTGTCCCGGACTGACAGTGGAAAATCACCGTTTCACCAGGGGCAGCGTTGAGCCCGCCGGGTAAAGAATCCAGCGGTATGGAGCGTGCTGCCGGAATATGCTCGCGGGCATACTCATCGGGATCGCGAATATCAATCAGTTTTGCGCCTTCTTTAATAAGCGCGTTCGCCTGCTGTGGCGAAATAAGAGAAAGAGACATGGTGTTTCCTTACGGTCAATTTATGAGTAGTAGAACATTTAAGGAAGGGCTTAAGCCAGTGTAAAGAGGGTAAAGGCAGGTAAAAGCGCGAGAGACGAATGGCAGTAACCCGTAAACTGGCTATGCTTAGAGAAATGTCTCTTTTTAATTTTCAATTGGTTAGCTTGCACGGAGTGATTATGGGTTTTTGGCGCGTTGTTTTTACGATTATTCTCCCGCCGCTGGGCGTGCTGCTTGGCAAGGGACTGGGCTGGGCGTTTATTCTGAACATCCTTCTGACCATCCTGGGTTACTTCCCGGGCCTTATCCACGCGTTTTGGGTGCAGACGAAAAACTAAGCACGCCACAGTAAATCACTGTATATACCGGTTAATACGCCTTCCGGGCCAAACTGCTGTTTGATCCAGCGCGTCACCTGGCCGGTCGCCGCATGCTGCGTGGCGAGCAGCATGCGCGAGTCCTGACGCGGATTGTTAATACGCCGCGTGATGAGCAGACCGTCTTCCATCGCTTCTCTTGCCATGTATTCCGGCAAAAAGCCAATCCCTTCCCCCAGAATCTGGCACTGGCACTTGGTGTTGAAATCCGGCACCAGAATTGCCTCCTGCCCGTGCAGCAGCCAGCCGACCTTCTTGTTGATAGTATGCGCGGTATCTTCCACCATGATGTTGGGGTACAGGCGCAACTGGCTCTCCGCTATCGGTTCGGGAACAAAGGCGAGGGGATGTTCCGGCGCGATGGCAAACACCCAGCGAATGGCGCCAATTTCGGTGTAATCAATCCCGCCGCCGTCCAGCAGCGTATCCGGCGCGCCAATCGCGATGTTGGCCTGATTGTTGATGATCGAATCCCAGACGCCGTTATACACCTCGGTCGTCACCGTGATCTGGCAGGTGGGAAACTGCTTTTTCAGCACCTGCAGCAAACGCGCGGTATGGCGCGGCGTATACAAGAGCTGATTAATGCAGATGCGCACTCGCGCCTCGATGCCCTGCGAAATGGTATCAATCCCGCGCTTGATGGCGTGGAAGTCGTTCAGCAGGTCGGTGGCCTTACGGTAAAAATAAAACCCGGACTCCGTCAGCTCGATGCTGCGCGTGTTGCGCACAAACAGCACCACATCCAGCCCGGTCTCCATGCGCTTAATGGTGTAGCTAATGGCGGAGGTCGTCACACCCAGCTCGGCGGCGGCTTTGCTGAAGCTGCCGAAGCGTGCCGCGGTGGTGAAGGCCAGCAGGTTCTCTTCGGTAAAGATGGAATTCATATCACAGCATCCTCAGTCATCAGTTTTGAACATATTTTAACAGCGCCGTTACATCATATTTGAAGTGTGTCACAGTTCTGACTATTTACGCGGAGCCGCGTCCTGCAAGGCTTTTACAACCATAAGGATAATGCTGTCTGAGGCGCTAAAAAGCGGTAAACCATAAGAAAAAGGTTGCACAGACGCACGTTTTAGCCTGACTGTTGAATTTAACTCAACAATGAATTGCGTGTCGATGAATCATTTTTAAGCGGATTCTTTTGTGACCAGGCTGTTGCTATTCTCAGGTCATCAGAAGTGAAACATTGGGAGACTGAATATGTCTGCAAACGCACTCGTTACGGAATTTCTGCTGGCGGCAGAAGAGGGCAACATCGACGCGCTAAAAGCCTGCCTGGATAACGGCGTGGATATTAACGCCACCAACCGCCAGAAAAGAACCGCCATTATTATTGCCAGCCTGAAAAAGCATTATGCCTGCGTGGAATTTTTAATTGCCGCTGGCGCGGATATTGATAAACAGGACCAGACCTGTTTTAACCCCTTCCTGATAAGCTGCCTGACTAATGATTTAACCCTGCTGCGCATCGTTCTTCCGGCGAATCCGGATCTCGACCGTCTGACGCGCTTCGGCGGCGTGGGCATTACCCCTGCCAGTGAAAAAGGCCACGTTGAAATCGTGCGCGAGCTGCTGGAAAAAACCGATATTAACGTCAACCACACTAACTTTGTTGGCTGGACGCCGCTGCTGGAAGCCATCGTGCTGAATGACGGCGGCGCAAAGCAGCAGGAAATTGTGAAACTGCTGCTGGACCACGGCGCGAACCCGCACATGACCGATAAATACGGCAAAACCCCGCTCGAACTGGCGCGGGAAAAAGGCTTCGATGCAATAGCCGACCTGCTGCTGGCGGCGGGCGCATAACGCATTCGGCCAGCCACGTCCGGCTGGCCGTTAATTCAAACAGTATTTTTACCGACGTGCATTCTGCGCGACGGCGGCCCCCTTTTATCCGTATTCAGGAGAAAACAATGCCAACCAAAATCGTCATAAAAAAGAATACGTATTTCGATTCGGTTTCCTTAATGTCGGTTTCCACCAAAGCCAATAAATTGCCGGGCGTCGAACAGGCGTTTGTGGCAATGGCGACGGAAATGAATAAAGGCGTTCTGAAAAATCTCGGGCTGCTCACGCCGGAATTAGCGGAAGCCAAAAATGGCGACCTGATGATCGTGATTAAAGGCGACGCGGCGAACGATGAAACGCTGGCGGAAATAGAAGCTTTATTTACCCATAAAGCGAGCAGCGGCACCCATGAAGCACGCTACGCGACGATTGCCAGCGCCAAAACTCATCGCCCGGACAGCAACCTGGCGGTCATTTCCGTCAACGGCACCTTTGCCGCCCGCGAAGCGCGTCAGGCGCTGGAAAACGATCTTAACGTCATGCTCTTTTCCGATAACGTGTCGCTGGAGGACGAACTGGCGCTGAAGCAACTGGCGCATGAGAAAGGGCTGCTGATGATGGGGCCTGACTGCGGAACCGCCATCATCAACGGTGCGGGGCTGTGCTTCGCCAACGCGGTGCGTCGCGGGCCGATTGGGATTGTTGGCGCCTCCGGCACCGGCAGCCAGGAGCTGAGCGTGCGCATTCACGAGTTCGGCGGCGGCGTGTCGCAGCTGATCGGCACCGGCGGACGCGATCTCAGCGAGAAAATCGGCGGTCTCATGATGCTCGACGCCATTGACATGCTTGAGGCGGATGAGGGCACCCGGGTGATTGCGCTCATCTCCAAGCCGCCTGCGCCAGCGGTGGCAGAAAAGGTGCTGGCCCGCGCCAGAGCCTGCCGCAAGCCGGTGGTTGTTTGCTTCCTCGGCCGCAGCGAACCGCCCGCCGATGAAGACGGCCTGCAGTTTGCGCGTGGCACCAAAGAAGCGGCGCTGAAGGCGGTGCTGCTTACCGGCATTAAAAAAGAGTCCCTGGATCTCCATCCGCTCAACTGGCCTTTGATTGAAGAGGTGCGCGCCCGCCTGACCCCACAGCAGAAGTACATTCGCGGCCTGTTCTGCGGCGGCACCCTGTGCGACGAGGCGATGTTTGCCGCGCTGGAGAAGTTCGACGATGTCTGGAGCAATATCCAGCCGGATCCGGCTAAGCGCCTGAAGGACATCAGCGTCAGCCAGGCCCACACCTTCCTGGACTTCGGTGACGACGACTTCACCAACGGCAAACCGCACCCAATGATCGACCCGACCAACCGCATCAGCCGCCTGCTACAGGAGGCGCGCGATCCGCGGGTGGGCGTCATCGTGATGGACTTCGTGCTCGGCTTCGGCGCGCACGAGGATCCGGTGGGGGTGATGATCGAGGCGATCAAAGAGGCACAGGCGATCGCGAAAGCCGATAACCGTCCGCTGGAGATCCTCGGCTACGTGCTTGGCACCGACCAGGATCCGCAGTCGCTGGCGCAGCAGTGCCAGCTGCTGACCGACGCAGGCGTCATCTGGGCCAGCAGCAGCACCAACACCGGATTACTGGCACGTGAATTTGTCTGCAAAGGGGAGAAAGCATAATGACCACTTTATTCAACCAGCCGCTAAACGTCATTAACGTCGGCATTGCGATGTTCAGCGACGACCTCAAAAAGCAGCACATTCCCGTAACCCAGCTCGACTGGACGCCGCCGGGGCAGGGCAATATGCAGGTTGTTGAAGCGCTCGACCAGCTGGCAGAGAAACCGCTGGCGGAGAAGATCGCTGCCGCGAACAAAATCGCCCTTGAGCGCATCATCCAGTCTCACCCGGTGCTGGTGGGCTATGACCAGGCAATTAACGTAGTGCCGGGCATGACCCGCACCACCATTCTGCACGCCGGTCCGCCCGTCGCCTGGGAAAACATGTGCGGGGCGATGAAGGGCGCGGTTACCGGTGCGCTGGTATTTGAAGGGCTGGCAACGGATCTGGAGGATGCCGCAAGGCTGGCGGCTTCCGGGGAGATCACCTTCTCGCCGTGCCACGAGCACGACTGCGTGGGCTCCATGGCAGGCGTCACCTCCGCCTCGATGTTTATGCACATCGTTGAGAACAAAACCTACGGCAACCGGGCGTTCACCAACCTCAGCGAGCAGATGGCGAAGATCCTGCGTATGGGCGCTAACGACCAGAGCGTGATCGACCGCCTGAACAGGATGCGCGACGTGCTCGGCCCGATGCTGCGCGACGCGATGAATATCATCGGCGAAATCGACCTGCGCCTGATGCTGGCCCAGGCGCTGCACATGGGTGACGAGTGCCACAACCGCAACAACGCCGGCACCACGCTGCTGATCCAGGCCCTGACGCCGGGGCTGATTCAGGCGGGCTACCCGGTGGAGCAGCAGCGCGAGGTGTTTGAGTTTGTCGCCAGCAGCGACTACTTCTCCGGCCCGACGTGGATGGCGATGTGTAAAGCCGCGCTGGATGCCGCTCACGGCATTGAGTACAGCACCGTGGTTACCACCATGGCGCGCAACGGCTACGAGTTCGGCCTGCGCGTCTCCGGCCTGCCGGGACAGTGGTTCACCGGCCCGGCGCAGCAGGTGATTGGCCCGATGTTCGCAGGCTACAAGCCGGAAGACTCCGGGCTGGATATTGGCGACAGCGCCATCACCGAAACCTACGGCATCGGCGGCTTTGCGATGGCGACGGCACCGGCCATCGTTGCGCTGGTGGGCGGCACGGTGGAGGAAGCCATCGACTTCTCGCGCCAGATGCGCGAGATCACCCTCGGCGAGAACCCGAACGTCACCATTCCGCTGCTGTCGTTTATGGGCATTCCAACCGCCATCGACATCACCAGAGTGGCGGGCAGCGGCATTCTGCCGGTGATCAACACCGCCATTGCCCACAAAGACGCGGGCATCGGCATGATTGGGGCGGGCATCGTTCACCCGCCGTTTAGCTGTTTTGAAAAGGCGCTGTTGACCTTCCGCGATCGCTACGTTCTATAAGGTATGCATCCATGAAAAACATGAAACTGGAGTGGAAAAGAGGTGACTGGGCGGCCTATTTCGGGTTGATGACCAACAACCTGACTAATTTGCTGACCATGATGGGGTTGCTCATTTTTGTCGTCGGCATCCCGAAGGAGATTGTTTATGGACGCATCGCGCCGGCCTTCGGGCTGGCGGTGCTGGTAGCGAGCTTATGCTACACATGGTTTGGCCTGCAAATGGCGCGCGCCACCGGACGTACGGACGTCACCGCGCTGCCGTCCGGCCCGAGCGCACCCTCGATTTTTACCGTGACCTTCCTGGTCCTGATGCCCGTCTACCAGCAAACCGGCGATGCGGATTTCGCGATTCAGATTGGCCTGGTGTGGTGCTTTGTGGAAGCAATGATCCTCGCGGGCGGCTCGTTCCTGGGGGAGACCATCCGCAAGATGATCCCGCGTACCGTGCTGCTGTCATGCCTGTCCGGTCTTGGCCTGCTGCTGCTGGCGATGAACCCAATGTTGCAGGCGTTCGAAGCGCCCACCGTGTCGTTCATCGTTCTGCTGCTGATCTTCATTAACTGGTTCGGTAAAAAGCCGATTTTCGCCAAAATCCCGACCGGCCTGCTGCTGCTGATTGCCGGAACAGCGCTGGCGTGGATTTCCGGACTGCAAAGCCCGGATGCCATTAAGGCGTCCATGTCATCCTTCGGCTTTAATCCGCCGGAAGTGCACGTGGACAGCTTTATGCAGGGCCTGCCGCACGCGCTGCCTTATCTGGCGTCTGCCGTACCGCTGGGGCTGGCGAACTACATCTTTGACCTGGAGAACATCGAAAGCGCCCACGCAGCGGGGGATGAGTACCCGACCCGCAAGGTGATGCTGGCGAACGGCCTGGCTTCCATGCTCGGCTGCCTGATGGGCAACCCGTTCCCGGTCACGGTCTACGTGGGCCATCCCGGCTGGAAGGCGATGGGGGCGAGCATCGGCTACACGCTGGCGTCCGGCGTGACCATGTTCATCGTGCCGCTGTTCGGGCTGGGGGCCTTTATGCTCGCCATCATACCGATGACCGCTATCGTGCCGATTCTGGTGTTTATCGGCGTCGTCACCGCCAACCAGGTGGTGCGGGAAACCCCCAAAGTGGAGGTGCCCGTCATCTTTATCTGCCTGTTCCCGTGGATCGCTAACTGGGCGCTGACCATGATGAATAGCGTGATGAGCGCGGCGGGAACCAGCGCGGCGAAAATTGGCACCGACGTGCTGCACAGCAAAGGGATCTACTACGAGGGGCTGATGCACCTCGGCAACGGTGCGCCGCTCGCCAGCATGCTCTGGGGCTGTATCGCTATCTTCGCCATCATTAACAAACCGCTGCGCGGGGCCGTCGCCGCCGCAGGAGGCGCGCTGCTGGCGCTGTTTGGCGTGATCCACGCGCCAGTGGTGGGCTTTGCCGAGGGCAGTTCCCTGATGTTCGTCACGGCCTACCTGATGATGGGTGGCATGTTTGTGGTGAAGCATTTCCTCGACAGCCGCGAAGTTGCGAGCGCTGAAGTTACTGTTGCGAAGGAAAACGTATGAAAGAGCTAATGGTCGTCGCCATCGGCGGCAACAGCATTATCAAAGACAACGCCAGCCAGTCGGTTGAACATCAGGCGCAGGCGGTCAAAGCGGTGGCCGAGTCTGTGCTTGAAATGCTGGCCTCCGACTATGACATCGTCCTCACCCACGGCAACGGCCCGCAGGTGGGGCTGGATCTGCGCCGCGCCGAGATCGCCCACGAGCGGGAAGGGCTGCCGCTGACCCCGCTGGCAAACTGCGTGGCGGATACCCAGGGCGGTATCGGCTATCTGATCCAGCAGGCGCTCAACAACCGCCTGGCGGCGCGCGGGGAGCAAAAGGCGGTCACGGTCGTCACTCAGGTGGAGGTGGATAAAAACGATCCCGGCTTTAAGCACCCGACAAAACCGATCGGCGCGTTCTTCAGCGAGGCGCAGCGCGACGAGCTACAGCTCGCGCACCCGGACTGGCATTTTGTCGAGGATTCAGGCCGGGGCTATCGCCGCGTGGTGGCCTCGCCCCAGCCGCTGAGCATCGTCGAGGCGGATGCGATTAAGGCGCTAACGCAGAAAGGTTTTGTGGTCATCGGCGCGGGCGGCGGAGGCATTCCCGTGGTGCGCAGCGAGCAGGGGGATTATCAGAGCGTGGATGCGGTTATCGATAAAGATCTCTCCACCGCGCTGCTGGCCCGTGAGATTTGCGCCGACGTGCTGGTGATAACCACCGGCGTGGAGAAAGTCTGCGTTAACTTCGGCAAACCAGACCAGCAGGCGCTGGACACCGTCAGCGTGGCACAGATGACGCGCTACATGGACGAAGGCCACTTTCCGGCGGGCAGCATGCTGCCCAAAATCGTCGCCTCGCTGGCATTTTTACGCCACGGCGGCAGGCGCGTGATCATCACCTCGCCGGACTGCCTGCCCGCGGCGCTGCGCGGTGAAACGGGTACCCACATTGTTAATGAAGGAAGATAAGATGAGTGAAAACAAAAGCCGCCGCGAGTTTATCAGCCAGAGCGGCAAAATGGTCACCGCCTGCGCGCTGTTTGGCGCAACCGGCTCCGTCGCGTATGCTGCCGACTCTGCAAAGCCACTCTGCGAGACCGGTAAACCGATGAACATCACCGCGAAACATTACTATCTGGACAACGTGCTGCTTGAAGCCGGGTTTAAATTCGATGGCAGCGTGGCGACAGGCACCCGCACCGAGCTGAAAACGCTGGAGATTAAAGACGGTAAAATCGTCGCCCTGCATGATAACAACAGCCACGCCGACGCGACCCTGCCGCACTACGACGCGGGTAAAAAGCTGATGCTTCCGGCGATGCGCGACATGCACATTCACCTGGATAAAACCTTCTACGGCGGCCCGTGGCGCTCCCTGAACCGTCCGGCGGGCACCACCATTCAGGACATGATCCGCCTGGAGCAGAAGCTGCTGCCGGAGTTACAGCCCTACACGCAAGAACGCGCCGAAAAGCTGATCGACCTGATCCAGTCCAAAGGGTCCACCATCGCCCGCAGCCACTGCAATATTGAGCCGGTTTCCGGCCTGAAAAACCTGGAAAATTTGCAGGCGGTGCTGGCGCGCCGTAGCGCAGGTTTTGACTGCGAAATCGTCGCCTTCCCCCAGCACGGCCTTCTGCTGTCGAATTCCGAAAAGCTGATGCGCGAGGCGATGCAGGCGGGGGCGCATTACGTAGGCGGGCTGGACCCAACCAGCGTTGACGGCGCGATGGAGAAATCCCTCGACACCATGTTCCAGATTGCGCTGGACTACGACAAAGGGGTGGACATTCACCTGCACGAAACCAGCCCGGCGGGCGTGGCGGCGGTGAATTACATGGTGGAAACCGTGGAGAAAACGCCGGAGCTAAAGGGGAAGCTGACCATCAGCCACGCCTTCGCGCTGGCGACGCTCAACGAGCAGCAGGTGGATGAGATTGCCACCCGCATGGCGGCGCAGCAGGTGACCATCGCCTCCACCGTGCCGATTGGCACCCTGCACATGCCGCTGAAGCAGCTGCGGGAGAAGGGCGTGTTTGTTATGACCGGCACCGACAGCGTGATTGACCACTGGTCGCCGTACGGTCTGGGTGACATGCTGGAGAAAGCCAATCTGTACGCCCAGCTCTATATTCGCCCGAACGAGCAGACGCTCTCCCGCGCGCTCGGCATCGCCACCGGCGACGTGCTGCCGCTGAACGATAAAGGTGAACGCGTATGGCCAAAAGCGCAGGACGACGCCAGCTTTGTGCTGGTGGACGCCTCGTGTTCCGCCGAGGCGGTGGCGCGCATTTCTCCGCGCACCGCGACGTTCCACAAGGGAAATCTGGTCTGGGGTACGGTGGGCTAAAAGCGAGCCGGGTGGCGGCTTCGCCTTACCCGGCAATGTTTTATACTGGGAGTCACATTATTTAAGAGGGATCTGCCATGGCACAAAACATCTACGACAACCCGGCGTTTTTTGAAGGCTACGCTCAGCTTCCGCGTTCGGTGCACGGGCTGGACGGTGCGCCTGAGTGGCCTGCGCTCAAGGCAATGCTGCCTGATTTAACCGGCAAAGCGGTTATCGATCTCGGCTGCGGTTACGGCTGGTTCTGCCGCGCGGCGCGCGAGCTGGGCGCGTCTGACGTTACGGGCGTCGATATCTCAGAAAAAATGCTTGCCCGCGCGGCTGAACTGACGGATGACGTGCAGATTCACTATCAGCGTAGCGATCTGGAATCTCTTCAGCTTCGCGAAAACAGTCTCGATCTTGTCTACAGCTCGCTGGCGCTACACTACCTGCCGGAGCTGGGCACGCTATTCGCCAACGTTCAGCGCGCGCTAAAACCGGGTGGCAGCCTGGTCTTCTCGATGGAGCACCCAATTTACACCTGCGCCACCCGTCAGGGCTGGCTGACCGACGACAGCGGCGAGCGGTTCTGGGGCGTGAACCATTATCAGGACGAAAGCCAGCGCGTCAGCAACTGGCTGGCGGATGGAGTGATTAAATACCACCGCACGCTGGGCACCACGCTTAACGCGGTGATAAAGGCCGGGTTAACGATAAGTGAAGTCAATGAGTGGGGACCAACGCAGGCGCAGATTGACGCCTGGCCTGCATTGTCCGAAGAGGCGGAGCGCCCGATGCTGGTGCTGATGTCCGCCCGTAAGGCTCAGTAACCTACCTTATACACCCGCCCGCTCTGCACCCCTTCCACGCTGCGGCGGTAGGCCTGGGCCACGGTCGCGGCGGGAACGCTTTCAAAGCCAGGGAAGAACCCGTCATACGCTTCGGCGGACTCCGTCAGTACCGTTGGGCTAATCAGGTTAATGCGGATCCCGTGCGGCAGTTCGCAGGCTGCGGCGCGGACAAACCCTTCCAGCGCCGCATTGACCGTGGTGGCATTCACGCCCTGCGCAATCGGCTCGTGCGCCACAATCCCGCTTATCAGCGTAATCGAGCCGCCTTCGTTCAGATAATGCTGGCCGGTCAGCGCCAGACGCACCTGCCCGAGCAGCTTGTCCTGCAGGCCCTGGTTGAAGTCGCTGTCCTTCATGGTCGCGAGCGGGCCAAAGTAGAGACCACCGCTGGCGGAGACAATCGCGTCCACCGGGCCGATTTTCTCAAACAGCGCCTGCACGCTCGCCTGCGAGGTGATATCCACCTGGTAGTCGCCCCGCGTGCGGCCTACGCGGATGACCTCGTGACGACGGCTTAACTCTTCGGTTACGGCTCGACCGACCGTACCGCTGGCACCAATAATGACGATTTTCATATCCGACTCCTCATGTTGTGAGCCCTCATTCTTTAATAAATAAAAAGTCAGATAAACTGGGCTAAAGTTAGATGATTACTAACCAGGGGTTTGGAATATGGATAAACTTCGCGGCATGGAGACGTTTATCGCGGTGGTAGAGAGCGGCAGCTTCACCGGCGCGGCGGCGCGGCTGGAGATGTCGGCGGTGATGGTCGGGAAATATATTGCGCTGCTCGAATCTCAGCTCGGCACGCGGCTGCTGGAGCGCAATACCCGTCGCCAGAGCCTGACCGACGCCGGACGCGTTTATTTCGAAGAGGCCAGGCGCGTGCTGGAGCAGGTCTCGATTGCCGAAAGCGCGGTTGAACGGCTGCGCGCGGCGCCCGCCGGCACCCTGCGCGTCACCGCCCCCACGTCGTTTGGCGGCTGCGCGATCGCCCCTCTGACGGCCACATTTTTGCAGCGCTACCCGGAAGTGCGTATCGAACTGGATCTCACCAACCGGATGGTCGATCTGGTGGAAGAGGGGGTCGATCTGGCCATTCGCATTGGCGATATCCGCAATGACGATCTGGTGGCGAAATATCTGTGTCCCTACAACATGGTGATCTGCGCCGCGCCGGATTATCTGGCGCGACACGGCACGCCGCAGACGCCCGCCGATCTGGTGGATCATCTGTGCCTGTCGCACACGGTGTGGACCGCGCGCAACGAGTGGCGGCTGCCGGGTGCGGAAGGGGAGGTGCGCTGGAAGCGGGATGCGATCTTAAGATGCAACGACGGCTACGGCTTACGCATGGCGGCGCGAGCCGGGGCAGGGCTGCTGCTGCAACCGGAAGTGCTGGTGGCGGAAGAGCTGGCAAGCGGCAGGCTGGTGCGTGTGCTGGAGCCGTTCACGCCCGCGCCGAGGCCGGTGCATTTACTGTGGCGTCAGGATTTGCGTCCCCTCCCTAAGCTAACGGAATTTATTGCTCATATTCTGCTAAGATTGGGCACAATATAAAAAAAGAAGGTAATCAAAGAATGTCTGCAAACAAACTCGCCAGCAGCGCGCAGGGCCTGCAATCATCTGCCATCCGTGAATTATTAAAACATAGCAAAATGGCAGGCGTGATTTCGCTGGGCGGCGGTATTCCCAATCCGGACCTGTTCGATCGCGAAGGGCTTAAAATTGCCGCCGATGCCGTGTTGTCACAGAATTTTGGCGAGGCGTTCCAGTATGGCCTGACGGAAGGCGTACCGGGGCTGCGCGAAGAAATTAAACGCATCTGCGAGGGGCGCGGCATCGCCTGTAAGGCCGATGACGTGGTCATTACTTCCGGCTCTCAACAATCTCTGGACGTGCTGGCGCGTGCGTTAATTAATCCGGGCGATACGGTTGTCGTTGAACGTCCTACCTATCTCGCCGCGCTGCAGGTCTTTGGCCTGGCACAGGCGAATTTTGAATCCGTCGGCACCGACGGCGACGGCATGAAGGTCGATGAACTTGAAGCGCTGGTGGCGAAGAAAACCATCAAGGCGGTTTATATCGTTCCAACCTTTGGTAACCCTGGCGGCGTAACGCTTTCAGAAGCGCGCCGTAAACAGCTGGTGGAATTATCAAAGCGCCATGATTTCGTGATTATCGAAGACGATCCGTACAGCGAAATTAACTACACCGATGACGTGTTCCGACCGCTTATTGCCCATGCGAAAGATATCGGCAATGAAGATAACGTGGTGTACACCTCTACCTTCTCCAAAATCCTCGCGCCGGGCACCCGCGTGGGCTGGGTGCTGGTGCCGGAATGGCTGAAGCGCGCGGTGGTGAACCTCAAGCAAACCACCGATCTGCACACCAGCACGCTGTCCCAGCTGATGACCTACGAGTACCTGAAAACCGGGCGTCTGGCGAACCAGATTAAAACGATCCGCGAGGCCTATCGCCAGAAATACCAGACGTTTGCAACGGAACTGGAAGCCGAGCTGGGCGATGTGATGTCGTTCCACAAGCCGAAGGGCGGGATGTTCCTGTGGGCAAAAATGAACAACGGCATGAATACGACGAAATGGCTGGAAAAAACCTTAAGCAACGGCGTGGTGTTTGTACCGGGCGAGTTCTTCTACTGCAACGAACCGGACCCGACAACGCTGCGCATGTCATTCGTCACCCCAACGGATGAGCAGCTTAAAGAAGCGGTTCGACGCCTGAAGATCTCCCTGTAACAGAGCGCGCATAACGGCAGTTGCCGTTGTGCGCGCAGGGTGAGCTTATTGCGTGGCGTGGGCGAGCGCGCGGTCTGAAGCATCGCCGCCGATCGTCTGCGTCACTTCATGGATACGACAGATTTTCCCCTCGCGCAGTGTGGCAAACATATACACCTCTAATTCCGCCTGGCGACCATCTGGATATGTCACCGTAGCCCAGTGCCGGTCTGCTAAAAGATTCTCGTGACAGGCCAGCTCTTCAACCCTGAATGCGATCGCGCGGATCTGCGAGCGGACGTGGTTCAGGTGCTGCACAAAACCCCGATAATCAAGCGCGTGACCATCCGTGTACTGCTGGTAATCGGGCGTGAACACCTCTGCGGGATCTAATTCGCCTTTGAACAAGCGGCTTAACAGGCACGCCATTTTCTCGCGCTGTAGGGTATTGTCAGGCTGGGCTATCAGGGTTGTGATGATGCTCATGTTGGCTCCTTGTGTAGTCGAGCCACCATTATCCTTGACAGTCGACGGCGCAGTTTCTGTAATACGTCGATGAATAACGATTTTCGGCCAGGATAAGATGATCGGTACAGAGACGCTTTGTCATCCCGGCGGTTACCGCACCGCGTGGCACAGCCATCCCACCGGACAGCTCTGGCGTATTGCAACGGGGCTGCTGGTGATTGAGACCCAACAGGGGCGTTCGGTTGTACCGGCAAACCATATTGGCTGGATCCCGCCGGGCCAGCAGCACGCCGCCTTTTCTGAAAGCGCGATAGAAGGCTGCGCTATCTATCTTGACCCTGCGTGCTGTGCAATGCTTCCCGATGTCCCCGCGCTGTTCGAGCCCGACGATCTCACTCATGCACTGTTTTCCCGCTTAAGCGTTGCAGAAAACGAGTACGATCCGCGAAAGCTCACTCTGCTGCTGGATGAGCTTGCCCTGACGCCTCAGGTGCGCTTTTATCTGCCCGTACCGACGGATCCGCGTCTGAAGAACGTGGTCAGCCACTTGCTGCAGTGTGTCGATGATAATCAATCGGTCAAGAGCCATGCCAGCCATGCCGGGATGAGCGTGCGTACGTTTAACCGTCGATTTAGCGCCCAGACGGGAATGAACTTCGTCAACTGGCGGCAGCTGGCGCGCGTCATGCAGGCAATGGATTGGCTGGCGGCGGGGAAGCCGGTGGGATGGATTGCGCTGTCCTGCGGCTACAGCAGCGTCAGCGCATTTATTGAGGTTTTCAGAATGTGGACCGGTAAAACGCCGGGGCAGTGGGGGCTTAAAGGTGGCTAAAGTGAACGGAATGACCACCACAGCCGTATGTTCCCCTCACCCTAACCCTCTCCCCAAAGGGGCGAGGGGATTGTTCAGTGCTAGCATTAATGTGTGGGGAACCCTCAGCCTTTGGGGAGAGGGAGAAGATCGTAGCCGCTGCCCGGCGAAGACTATCGCTCCCTCAGCGCCTCCTTCGCCCGGTTAAACGGCTTGATCAGATAATCCAGCACCGTTTTCTCTCCGGTCTTAATGTCCACCGTCGCAATCATCCCCGGCACGATCGAGAAATGCCTGCCCGCCTTGTTCACCAGGTAATCCTGGCTGGTGCGGATAAACACGCGGTAGTAGAACACCTCCGGCTTGGCCTCGTCCTGGATAGTGTCTGGGGATATGGTCTCCACCACCCCGTGCAGCCCGCCGTAGATGGCGTAATCGTAGGCGGTGATCTTCACCAGCGCCTCCTGGTTCGGGTGGATAAAGGCGATATCGCGCGGCGAGAGGCGGGTTTCAATCAGCAGATGATCGTCCACCGGCACAATTTCCATCAGCTCGCCGTTGGGCGGTATGACGCCGCCGATGGTGGTGACTTTGATATTTTTCACGATCCCGCGCACCGGGGATTTTACCGTCAGGCGGGTGACGGAATCCTCGCGGCCTTTGAGGATCGCCGAGACCATATCCACCTCGGCGTTGGCCTTGGATAACGCCTCGCGCGCCTGAACGTAATACTGGGAACGCACGTCGGTGAGCTTCAGCTCTAGGTCGCTTTTCTGCCGCTGCAGGCGGAGCACTTCCACGTGGCTGGCGGCGCCGGTTTTTACCAGCCGCTGGGTGATCGCCAGCTCTTTGTTTGCGAGATCTAACGCTGAACGCAGTTCACGCTGCGTGTCCTCAAGCTGCGCGCGGCGCGAATTGTAGAGCCGCGTTTCGGCGGCGGTCAGTTCGGTCCATTTCTCCAGCGAAGGCGGGAACTTCAGCGGCAGATCGTTCACCTCGGCGTACAGACGGGCGCTGGAGGCCAGCGACGCGCGGTAACGCGCCGCGCTTTCGCCGACGTTCGATTCGGAACGCGTTGGATCCAGCCGCGCCAGCACCTGTCCGGCCTGCACCTGATCGCCTTCGTGAACGTTCAGCTCGGTGAGGATCCCCCCATCCAGCGACTGCAACACCTGCTCGCGCGAGCTGGGGATCACTTTTCCGGTTCCCGTTGAGACTTCATCCAGCATCCCAAACCACGCCCAGACGCCCAGCGCCACAAACATCAGCAGCGAGAAGATCACAATCCGCCGCGCGCCGGTATAGCCGCTTTCGGAGTCGAGCGCATTATCCAGATCGTCCATCGCCGCTACGTCACGCTGACTGATTTTCATTTTTCCACTCCCGTCCGGTTGCTGCCTGCTGCTGTTGCTGCATGCGGCTGTTGTTCAGCGCCTGCGCTTTTGGCGCGTCCATGACCAGCATCCCATCTTTCAGTACGACCACGCGCTCCACCAGCTCCAGCACCGGTACGCGGTGGGTGGCGACAACCAGCGTCCGGTTGCCGAGCCACGCCCCCAGGCGCTGGATAAATTCCCGCTCGGTGTGTTCATCAAGGGAAGCGGTCGGCTCGTCCATCAGCACGATATTCGGATCGCGCAGCAGCATCCGCGCCAGCAGAATCGACTGCCGCTGCCCGCCTGACAATCCCACGCCGTTCTCCATAATCGGGTAGTCCAGCCCCTTTGGCAGCTTCTGCACAAAGCTGGCCGCGCCGCACATCTCCAGCACCTCGAAGATCTCTTCGTCGGTGGCGCGCGGCATGCCGAGGGTGATGTTCTCGCGCAGGGTGCCGTAAAACAGCCGCGCATTCTGGGTCATAAAGCCGACGTTTCGCCGCACGTCGGCCACGTCCAGATGCGGCAGGCTGAGGTTGTCGAGCCGCAACTCGCCGGCGGCCAGATCCATGCCGCCCGCCATCGCCTGCAGGAGAGTGGATTTGCCCGCGCCGTTACGCCCGAGGATCGCCACTTTCTCGCCCGGCCTGATCTCCAGACGGTTAATGCGCAGCGCCATGCGCGGATCTTCCGGCTGATAGCGGAACTGCGCCTGCTCGAAAAGGTAGTGTCCGCGCAGCACGTCCTGGCGGATCGGCGTCTCTTCACGCTGATTTTCCGTAGGAAGCTGCATAATGCTGTCCAGCCCCTCTTTGGCGGCCTTAACCTGCTGCCAGCGGGCGAGCACGCCGCACAGCGTCGCCATCGGGGCGATCATCCGCGAGGCCAGCATCGAAGCGGCCACCACCGAGCCGGTGGTCAGCGTGCCGTCAATCACCATCGGCGCGCCAACCACGATCACGGCGGCGTAAACCAGGCTCTGGACGGTCATCCCCCAGCTGATCAGGTTCTGGGTCAGCTCGCGGGTGCGTAGGCCGGATTCCGCGGTGATCTGGATATAGCTGTTCCACTGCTGCAAAAAGCGGTTCTCCGCCTGCATCAGCTTGATGTCCTCCAGCCCCTGCACGCTCTCCACCAGCACCGCGTTGCGCAGGGTGGATTCATGCGCCGACTGCTTCGCCAGCTCCGCCAGCTTCTTTTGCAGCAGCAGGCCCGGCAGGACCATGATTACCGCCGCTACCGGGGCGATCCACGCCAGCTGCGGCGCGATGATCGCCAGCACCACCACAAACAGGAAGAAGAAGGGCAGATCGACAATCGTCGAGATGGTGGAGGAGGTGACCATCTCGCGGATCTGCTCCAGCTCGCGCAGCTGGGAGATAAAGCTGCCGGTGGAGCGCGGAATGGCGCTGTGGCGCAGCCGCAGCGCGTGGCCGAACACGCGATCCGAGACGCGCAGATCCGAGCGTTTGCCCAGCAGATCCATAATGTGCCCGCGCGCAACGCGCAGTACAAAGCCAAACAGGGTGGCGATCAGCACCCCGATGGTCAGCACGTAGAGCGTCGGGTAGGACTGGGCGGGGATCACCCGGTCATACACCTGCATGGAAAAGACAATGCCGGAGAGGGAGAGCACATTGATAAACAGCGCCGCCAGCATCACCCAGCTGTAGGGACGCAGGTCGCGCATCACCAGCCGGTAGAGCCAGTCCGGACGGTACTTTGAGATGTAGGCGTCCACGCGGCTGTCTTTCAGCGCGGCCAGTGGACGCAGGGCGATAACGTGGCGGATGGCGGGCAGCATTGCGCTCATCGACAGGCGGTTGGTGTATGTCTTGTCGTCGAAAAAGCTGACCTCGAGCGTATCTTCTCCGTCGAAATTCTCGATCACGCCGATTTTTCCGTCGTTCAGCGCCACTACCACCGGCAGACGCCAGCTGTTGATCGACTGCTGATCGGCCGTCAGCAGCTGGAACGTCAGCCCGGCTTCACGGGCAAGCTGGGTCAGCGCGGGCACCATCGGTTTGCCTTTCAGCCAAGGCGCGCCCGCGACGAGCGAGCCTGGCGAACAGGCAACGCGGTAGCGCGTGGCGACAAAGCCAAACGCCTGAGCCCACTGCTCCAGCGCCTCATCCGTCATCGTTTCCCCCTGCGGGATGTCGCGTTGCTTCATGGCTGGATCTCCACGGTCTGGATGGTGCGGTTATCAAGATCGAACGCATGACGCAATTGCCCGGTGTTATAGAGGCAGTTGAGCTGCAGCTGACCGAGGGTCTGCTGCTGGGTAAAGCGCGCCTGATAGACCTCCTGCTCGGCGTTGAGCACGTCCAGCAGCGGGCGCGAGCCGAGATCGAGATACTGCTGCTGGTAGAGCTCGCGGGTGCGGGCGCTGAGCGCCTCCTGGCGGCCCTGAATTTGCAGCGTGCTTTGCAGGCTCATGACCTGGCTGCGGGCCTCCAGCAGCTTCTGGCGGACATCGAGGCGCGTGCGCTGAATGGTCGACTGCGCCGCTTCCACCGCGTGACCGGCGGCGTTGCGTCGGGCGGTGAGTCCGCCGCCCTGATAGAGCGGCATCTGGACTTTCACCCAGGCGGAATATTGGGTGCGGTCCCGCGTTTCGTTACCCGCGTAGCGATCGTTCAGATAGTGACGGACTTCCGGCTCCAGCGAGACGGTTGGCGTCATCTGCGCGTCGGCGTAGTCAAGGTTAGCCTGAGCGACGTTCGCCTGTGCCCAGGCAGCGAGGACCGCAGGCACCAGACGATCGTCCGGCTCGGCGATATCGCAGCTGCGGGCCAGCTTCTGCGGAAAGTCATTGCTGATATCGTTCAGGCTGTTCCAGCCGAGAAAGCTCATCAGCGTGGCGCGGGCGCTGTCGAGGCTGGCCTGATACTGCATCAGCTGGGCGCGCGCCCCTTCAATGCGCGCGTCGGTCTGCACCACGTCAGAGAGCGAGGTGGCCCCTTCGTCGTTACGCAGGCGGGTCAGCTTGCCGATTGATGAGAGGGCGTCAAGCTGCTCTTTGGCGGTGTCGACCATCTGCTGCCAGGTTTGCACCTGCACCATGGCGATAGCGGTATCGTGGGCGATGGTGTCGATGCTGACCAGCACGTTGGCCTGCTGCTGGGCGACCCCGGCGTTTTCGGCCCGCACCTGGCTTGCCACTTTGCCGAAGTCGTAGAGCATCTGTGAAAGAGAGAGCACCAGCGACGGCGTAAAGCCGTTCTGGTCGCCGTCGTGGGAATACCCGTTGTCCATGCCGGCGTTGATTTGCGGATAGTATTTCGATTTGGCGACGTCGACCTCTTCGTTCTGTTCGTAGAGTTTGCCCACGGCTTCAGCGATCGCCGGGTGCCAGGTGACGGCGCGATTAACGGCCTCGCCAAGCTGTAGTGAACCGGGAGCGGCTTTGCCTGCCACCGGGGCGACGCGGCCATTCAGTGAGGGGAGTTCCTGCGTTTCGCGGAGCTGTCCGGTATTGATGGTTGCCGCCGGGTTTGCCGCGATGGCGGGTATAGATATCAGGCAGCACGAGAGCCACCAGTAAGGCATCTTTATTCCCATGTCTTGTCCCTAATAAATAAGTACAGCTTTATTATTTATGCCCGGGCGCTGTGCGCCCGGGTCATGTCCTGCAGGTGCTATCAGGTAATGATGTGTTGCTGGTTCACAAGCTCGTCGTACGTGGTCTGCACGTTATCAAGCGTAACGAGTGCAGTATTAGTGTAGGTGCTCCCTGCGCCGTCACGGTCGATGGAGATCACAGTGTTGCTACCGCTTTGCGTGACATTGATATAATTCCCCAGCGAGGCGGTATTACCGTCCCAGCCCACCAGCAGATCGCCAATGTCGATCTTGTCTCCCTGCGCCAGGGAGAAGTTCGTCCAGTGGTCGCCGCCGGCGCTGGTGATGTTGCCCCCCGTCGCGTTGCCCGCCGTGCTGTTCAGCACCTGATAAATCAGCGTGTCGCCGTAGGCCGTACCGCTAATCACATCGTTATGCTCCGAACTGATAAATTTCGGCGCCATGTTGATGGTCAGCGACGCGGTGTCGGTGGTGCCGTTGGCATCGGTCAGGGTGTAGTTAAAGACCTCCTTCGTGGTAATGGTAGAGAGCGATATCCCCGGGTTGAGCGTATAGGTGTAACTGCCGTCTGCGGCAATCGCCAGCGTGCCGTAGTGACCCGTGATGCTCGACTGCGTGCTGCCGGTGTAGGGATCCAGCGTAGTGGTAACGCCGTCGTAGCCGGTAATGCTCACGCGGGTATCCACCGAGTGCAGCTGGTCCATCGTCCCTGCGGAACCGGTGCCGTCGAAAATGTTGCCGTCAACGGTGTGGGTGCCCGTGGCGTCGAATTGCGATAGCGAGTAGCTTGTGCCGGTGACGCTTGGGGTGATGGTGATATTTCCTACTCCCAGCGGCCCCATTCTGCCGGTATAGCTCAGGGTGTAGGTCCCCGCCTCCAGGTCGAGACCCGTCAGGTTGACCGTTGCCGTGCCGCCCAGCAGCAGCCCGCCGTTGAACGAGCCGGTTCTGACGGTGGTGGCGCCGTTGGTCAGCGTCCAGTCAACCGTCAACCCTGTAAGCGTCAGCAACGAGGCGACGTTAAACGACAGCACCACGTTGTGCAGCGCGGTATTGGCATCCACCACGAAGGTGCCGGAGCCGGAGCCTTGGGTTGAAGCGAGCAGCGCGGCGTTCCAGCTCGCCGACCCGACGGTTGTATCCGAGTACGCGGCGGTGTGGTGTACCGACGTCACGTCCATCGCGGTGCTGACATCATTCACCGCATCCATCGGCTGCGCGGTTGGGGTGATGTTGAGCGAAGCCGTGTCTTTCGTGCCGTCCGGCGCGGTAATGGTGTAGACGAAGGTATCCGGGGTGCTGATGTGGTCAACGCCGACGCCGCTATTCAGGGTGTAGGTGTACTCCCCGGCAGCGTTGATGCTCAGCGTACCGTACTCGCCGGTAATGTTCGTCAGACCGCTGCTGTTCACCGCTACGCCGTTAACTTCCGTCACCAGCGTGCCGACTGGCGCAATATCATCCGACAGAACGTCCCCGGTAGTGCTCGCGCTGACGCTCGCCACGCTGTAGACATGATCCTGCAGCACGTTCAGCGTGTAGGCCGTCAGGGCGGTGATCCCTGCAGCCGTATTCAGCAGGAACAGGTACTCACCGGCCGGCAGTTGCAGCGTCAGCTGAGGCGAGGTGCCGCCCAACAGCGGCGCGCGCAGCCAGCCTGGTTCAACGCGCATCTGCTCGAAGGTCTGGGTCGCATTGTTGAACTTATAGACGTACAGATCAAACACCGACGCCAGCGCCACGCCGCCCACGGAGGCCTGGATGGTCATGGTGCGGGTAGTGCCTTCCTCCACGTTATAGATGATGGGATTGGTCATATCGTCCAGCAGGTTCAGCCCCAGCGTGTTGCCGAGATTGATTCCTACCAGGGTAAAGCCGCCCTGGGACGACGTACCGTTGTTAATCGCGTTGACGGTGGTATCGAAGGTCAGCGAGTTCGTGTCGTCAACCGCGACAATACCGCTGGTGGCGGTACCGGTGCCCAGCGACAGCACCAGATTCGCCGACGCGCTGACGCCGTTATGCGTGATGGTGTAGCTGAAGCTCTCCGTCCGGCCAATCACCGATGCGCTGGTGTTGGTCAGATCGTAGGTGTAACTGCCGTCGCGGTTAATGGTCAGCGTACCGTACTGACCCTGGATCACCGTGCCGTCGGCAGTGACGCTGGTGGTGACACCCTGGGCGTTAGTGACGGCCGTGACCGTTGCCCCTGCCGGAGCGTTGTCGCTGCCTGCGGTTGGGTCAACGTCGGTGATCACGTTACCGCCGAGGCTGGTGTCGCCCGTAACGGTGCCCGGCCCGGTCTCTTTCACCGCCACGTCGAGGCTGGTGTAGGAGCCGGTTGCCAGCAGGTTGGTGTTATAGCTCAGCACGCGGTAGTTGCCGTCTGCCAGCCCGGTCAGGTTCAGCGATACGCCGGTTGCGCCGAGGGTCAGCAGGTCAGCAAACTGCGGCTGTCCGGTATCGACTACGGTAGTCCAGGTGTTGTTAACGGTGTCAAAGCGTTGAACCACCAGCTCAAGGGTGTTGAGCAGAGAGAGCACGGCCCCCGTGGCGTTGGCGTTCACGACGATATCCGCGCTGCCGCCGCTGCCCACGGTGAAGTTGACCTGAGCGGTGTCATTACCGAGCAGCGTCAGGACGTTGCCCACGGCGCCGACCAGCAGGAAGCCGTAGTCGCTGTACTGGCTGTTGGTGACGGTGGCCGTGGTGCTGAGATCCAGCTCTTCGACATTATTGCTGGCGGAGAGCGGCACCACCGGCGCGAGCGCCGAGCCGGGCTGTGAGATATTGCCCGCCGCGTCGGTGGCGGTGATTTGCAGCGTCTGGCCTTCAGTCTGTTTGTTAACGAAGGTGTAGCTGTACGTGCCGTTGCTGCCCGCTGTGGTCGTGACCGTTGAGCCGTCCGCGAGACGGATGGTGACGGTACTGCCTGCTTCAGCATTGCCGGTTAATACGCTACCGTCGGCGTTGAAGGTTCCGGTTGGTGCCGTTGGCGCGGTCAGATCGACGATAATCGTCGTCACGGCCGATGCCGGGCTGGTGTTGCCTGCGGCATCGGTGGCCGTGGCGGTGAAGTTGTGGGTGCCCTGCGTCAGCGTGGTGGTTTCCGGCAGCGTCCAGTTGCCATTGCCGTCGGCGGTGACGGTGCCCACCAGCGTGATGCCATCGTAGATCCGTACCGTTGCATTCGCTTCGGCGGTCCCGCTAAGCGCCGGACGCGTGTCGTTGGTCGGGTTGGTGCCGGTTACCGGTCCGATGACGCTGCCGACATCATCAATTACCGAGCTGATGACCGGCGCTGCCGGAGCAAGGGTATCGACGTTAATCGTGTACCCGGCGGTTGGCGCGCTGGCATTGCCCGTCGCATCGGTGGCGGTAAAGGTCAACGTGTGCGGGCCGTTGCCCAGCGCCGGAGAAGGCGTATAGCTCCACGCCCCGCCGGTGGCGACCACGCTGCCAATCTGCACGCCGTTATCGAAAATTTTCACCGTAGAACCCGCTTCCGCCGTACCGCTGAGGGTTGGCTGCGCGTCGTTGGTTATTCCTCCGTTCGCGACTGGCGTTGCCGCATTGCCAACGTCATCCAGAATGCTGGTGAGCACCGGCAGCGCTGGCGGCGCGGTGTCAATCGTCAGACTGAAGCTTGCGGACGACGCGCTGGTGTTGCCTGCGGCATCCGTAGCCTGCGCGGTGAAACTGTGCGCCCCCTCTGTCAGCGTGGTATTGAGTAAGATACTCCAGCTGCCGCTGCCGTCTGCGGTGCCCGTCCCGACCAGCGTGGTTCCCTCATAGATATTCACGGTGGCAAACGGTTCGCTGGTTCCGACCAGCCGCGGTACGGTGTCGTCGGTCGTCTGCCCGGACGTGATTGGCCCGGTAATGCTCCCCACATCGTCAATCGCCTGGCTGATAACCGGTGCGGTGGGTGCCGTGCTATCGACAACCAGCGTAAAGCCTGGCGAGGCGGGGCTGATGTTCCCTGCGGCATCGGTGACCGTGGCGGTCCAGGTGTGGCTGCCAGCCGCCAGCGGCGTGGACGGCGTAAAGCTCCATGCTCCGGTACCGTCTGCCAGCGCGGTGCCGACAGGCTGCCCGTTTTCATAGATGGTGACCGTGGCGTTGGCCGTTGCGGTGCCGCTCAGCGTTGGCGTAGTGTCGTCGGTGCTTTGCCCGGAAGTGAGCGGGGTTTGAATACTGCCCACGTTATCTGCCGCGGCTGAAATGACCGGCGCAGACGGCACGCCCGTATCCACCGTCAGGTTAAACGGTGCCGTTGCAGTACCCACGTTGCCCGCCGCGTCGGTGGCGTTGAAGGTAATGGCATGCGGTCCGTCGATCAGATCGATACCCGGCGTGAAGGTCCAGCTGCCCTGGGCATTGACCACGGCGGTGCCAATTTCGTTGCCATCAACAATCACGTGCACCGTAGAACCCACGTCGCCCGTACCGTTGAAGGTCGGACGCGCGTCGTTAGTGCTGTTACCCGACGTGAGCGTCCCCGTGATCGGTGCGACATCGTCAATCACGCTGGTCACCACCGGCACGCCGGGGCCTGCGGTATCGACGGTGAAGGCGAAGACCGACGAGTTCGCCGAGGCGTTGCCCGCGGCATCCGTTGCGTACGCGCGCAGGGAGTAGCTGCCGTCGTCCAGCGGCGTGGTCGGGGTGAAGGACCAGTTACCGTTTCCGTCGACGGTCGTCGTACCCAACTGCGTACCGTTATTCATGATGTAGATGGTGCTGCCTGTCTGTCCGGTGCCGCTAATCGTTGGGGTGTTGTCGTTGGTCGCCTGCCCGCTGATGAGATTGCCCGTGACGCCGCCAGGGACGTTATCACTTACCGTATCCAGCGTTGGAACTGTCGGCGCCGTGAGGTCAACCACCACGCTCCACGGGGCTGAGACCAGGCTCAGGTTACCCTGCGGATCGGTTGCCTGAACCGTGAACGCGTGTGGCCCTTCGACAAGCGCGGTCTCTGGCGTAAAGCTCCACGCGCCGGTGCCATCAGCCGTAACCACGGCAATCTGGGTAGCGCCATCGAAAATGGTCACGATGCTGTTTGCGTCCGCTGTCCCCGAAAGGGTTGGCGTGGCGTCGTTCGTTTCGCTGCCGCTGGCTACCGGGGTGGCGGTATTGCCCACATTATCCGTTACGCTGGTGATGACCGGCGTGGTGGAAATTGAATCCACCACGATGGTGAAGTCCGCCGAAGGACCGCTCTGATTTCCCGCCGGATCGGTCTCGCGGATGGTCAGAACGTTACTGCCTTCTGGCAGGGCGGGCGTGGTGTAGCTCCAGGTGCCGGTATTACCAACCACCACGCTGTCCAGCAGCACGCCGTTGTTGTAGATGGAGATGGTATCACCCACCGCGCCAGTGCCGGTGAGGGTTGGCTGGCTGTCGTTGGTGGTCTGGCCGCTGGTCAGCGGACCGGTGACAGGACCCACGTCATCAATGACCGAGCCAATAGTTGGCGTGCCCGGCGCGGTCAGATCGACGGTTACGCTGGCCGCCGGAGAGCGGCCGCTGGTGGCACCGTTGAGGGTCGCGGTCACCTCAAAGGTGTGCAGCCCCTCGCCAAGCGCGGCCGGCGTATAGCTCCAGTTGCCGCTGCCGTCGGCGGTCACCGTTGTTAATGGCGTCGTGCTACCGTCCTGATAGATAGTAATCACGCAGCCCGCTTCGGCCGTACCGGTAAGCGTTGGCGTGGTGTCGTTGGTGGTTTTGCCTTTCACATCGCCGGTTACCGGGTCCACGTCATCGACGATGGCCGTAATAACGGGAACCTGCGGCAGCTCAAGCGGCGAGTCGGTGACGATAAAAGGCACGTCAGCGCTGGCATTTCCTGCGGCGTCCGTGGCGGTCACGGTCAGCGTGGTTGGATCCAGCTGCGCCGGGCTCAGCGCAATGGAGAAGCTGCCGTCGCTGCCGACAACGCCGGTACCAATGACCGTGCCACCGCTGTCTTTCACGGTAATGGTGCTTCCCTCTTCGCCGGTACCGGTCAGCGGTGTCCCTTCATCAGCCAGGAGCATGTTGCCCGGATCGGCCGGGGCGACGGTATCGACCGTCACGCTCAGCGGTGCTGAACTGCCAGAGAGGTTACCCGCCGGATCGCTGGAAGAGACGGTGAAGGTATATGTAGCATCCGGCAGCGTCGCGTCGGCAGTCCAGCTCCAGGTGCCATCCGGCTGCACCGTTACCGTCACGGCAGATGGCGTGCCGTTTACGGAAACGATCACGGTAGTTCCCGGCTCACCGGTCCCGGTAAGGGTTGGCGTGCCGTCCTGCGTATACAGCTGGTTGTTGGAGAGCTGGCTGTCAGCAACGGCGCTAATGACGGGGATTTCCGGCGCAAGGGTATCAAGCGTGACGGAAACGACCGGGCTCGGCGCGCTGACGTTACCTGCGGCATCGACTCCCGCAACGGTGATGTTCAGCAGGCCGTCCTGCTGTGGTGGCAGGACAAAGCTCCATTCTCCGTTAACGACATCGACACGTCCTACCTCAACGCCGTTGTTGTAAACGATGACCGTGTCGCCAGTCGTGCCGGTACCTCCGACGGTTGGCGTCGCATCGGTGATTAAGCCCCCATTCGGCTGGCCCCCGACGGCGTCAAACACCGGGACATCCGGTGCTACGGTATCCACGGTAATCGTAATCGCTGGCGACGGGTCAGAGACGTTGCCCGCTTCATCGGTGGCGGTCGCGGTATAGACGTGGCTGCCTTCCCCAATATTACTGTCAGGACGCCAGCTCCAGTTGCCGTTGCTGTCTACCGTCACGGTGCCCACGATGGTCGGTGTGCCGTTAACGGTATCAGTGATGTTGATAACGTCATTCGCCGTACCGGTGCCGCTCAGGACCGGGCGCGGATCGTTGGTGGTTCCGCCATCGGGAACGGGGCCGGTTATCTGGCTGACGCTGTCGGTGATCACCGGTGCTGCTGGTGCTGTTGGCGCATCGGTATCAATGGTGATGGTGACCGGCTGGGACGGGGCGCTTTCGTTGCCCGTGCCGTCCATATTGGTAACGGTCAGGGTAATGTCATAGGTGCCGTTAGGCAGCGGGGTAGCTGGCGTCCAGGTCCAGTTGCCGGTGCCGTCCACGAGCACATCATCAAGCTTGACCCCACCGTTGTAGATGGTCACGGTATCGCCCGGATTGCCGGTGCCGCTCAGGGTCGGCGTGGTGTCGCGGGTGGTTTCTCCCGGGTTCAGCGGCGTTTCTGTGCCGTCAGGATTGACGGTGATTGCCGGGATATCCGGCGTTGCTGGCGGAACGGTATCTACCGTCAGCTCAAACGGCGTTGAGATGGTGGTATTGCCCGCGGCATCCGTGGCATGCACCGTCAGCGTATGCGGGCCGTCGGTGAGCGGGATAACGGGGGTAAAGCTCCAGCCGCCGCTGCCGTCGAGGGTCGCGGTGCCGAGCAGGGTGGTACCGTCATAGACGGTAATCACCGCATCTGCCGGGGCGGTGCCGCTCAGGGTCGGCGTGGTGTCGTCGGTGGTGTCGCCGCTGGTAAGCGGCCCGTTAACGCCGCCGACGTCATCGGTTACGGTGGCGATGGTGGCCGCCGCTGGCGGCGTGGTATCGACGGTCAGGGTAAAGCCGCCTGACGGCTGGCTGGTATTACCCGCTCCATCGGTGGTGACGGCGGTAAAGGTATAGGTGCCGTTAACAAGCGGTGTAGTTGGGGTATAGGTCCACGTGCCGCTGCTGTCGATCACAATTGTCGTGAGATCGACGCCGTCCTGGCGGATGGTGACGGTTGAGCCCGGCTCCGCGGTGCCGTTGAGCGTCGGCGTGGTGTCATTGGTGCTGTCGCCAGAGTTGAGCGCGCCGAGGCGCTCTGGCACGTCATCCACCACCTGGGTAATGACCGGCGCATCCGGGGCAACGCTGTCAATGATGATGCCCCAGCTGTTGGAAACGTCGCTAATGTTTCCCGCCGCGTCAGTTGCGACGGCGGTCAGGGTATGTTGACCCTCAGCGATCGGGGTGTCCGGAGTGAAGCTCCACGCGCCGAGGCCATCGGCGACGGTGGTTCCAATATCAACCCCATCCACGCGGATGGTGACCGTGGCGTTGGCCGCGGCGGTACCGCTGAGCGTCGGGGTTGAATCATTAGTGGTCTCATTGAGGTCGAGCGAGCCGGTTCGTTCAGGCACATCGTCAACGACCTGCGTAATCACCGGGGCGGCCGGTGCCGTCCCGTCGACGATAATGGTCCACGCGTTCGATTGCCCGCTCGGGTTGCCGGCGGCATCCGTTGCCGTCGCCGTCAGCACGTACGTACCATCGGCCAGCGGTGAGGGCGGCGTAAAGTTCCACAGGCCGGATGAGGGGACGGCCACCGTGCCGATGATATCGCTGCCGTTGAAAATCGTGATGGTCGAACCGGGTTCGCCCGTGCCGTTCAGGGTCGGCGCCCGGTCGTTGGTCAGCCCATTCTGGTCCACGGGACCGGTTGTGTTCAGCACGTCGTCAATCACCGACACGATAACCGGGGCCTGCGGTGGGGTGATATCCGGCGCTGCTGCGGAGGTTGCTGGCCCCGTGTTGCCCGCAGCGTCGGTGGCGTCTGCGGTCAGGATTTCGCCGTTGAGCTTAGGCGGGGTCAGCGTCAGGCTAAAGTTGCCCTCGCTGTCGGCCACAGGGGTGCCAAGGATAGCGTCGCCTTCACGGATGGTTACCGTGCTGCCAGGCTCCGCGGTGCCGGTGATGGTGCCGCCATCATTCGATACGACGAGGTCGCCGGGGGCCAGCGGCGGCGTGGTGTCCACGGTGAAGATGATTGGCTCTGAGGCCGCACTCTGGTTTCCGGCTGCATCGGTTTCAACGACGGTTATCGTGTGCGTTCCGTCCGCGAGCGGGCCGTCTGGCGTGACGCTCCAGGTGCCGTTCGGCAGCACCGTTGTGGTTCCAACCGCGACGCCGTTATCGTAGATAGTGATTGTGCCACCGGGCTCGCCCGTTCCCGCCAGGATCGGCTTTGACGCATCGGTAGGCGTGCCTGCGGTTATGGTCCCTCTGATCGCACCCGTGTCGTCGGTCAGCACAATCGCGGTCGGCGCGGTCGGCGGGGTAAGATCCACGGTGAGGGTAAATACCGTTGAGGCCGGTCCGAGGTTGCCGGCGGCGTCGGTTGCCCGCACGGTAATCTGGTGGGTGCTTTCAGTCAAATCGGTTGACGGAGTAAATGTCCAGGTGCCGTTGCTGGCGACGAGCGCCGTGCCAATGGCGACTCCGCCATCATAGATGGTTACGGTGGAGCCCGCCTCCGCGGTGCCGCTGAGCTGCGGGCGTGGATCGTTGGTGCTGCCGCCGTTGGTGACCGACCCCGTTTGAGGATCAATATCGTCCGTCACGCTGCCGATCGTTGGGGCATCGGGTGCGGTGAGATCCGGCGCCGTAATCGTTGTGCCCTGGCTGGTATTCCCGGCCGCATCCGTCGCGGTGGCGGTCACCTGTTCGCCGTTGGTCAGCGGAGTGCCGAGAGACACGGTAAAGTTGCCGTCACTGCCGGTTTTTCCGGTGCCAAGGACGTTGCCGTTCGCGTCTTTCAGCGTGATGGTACTGCCGGGCTCGGCGGTACCGGTGACGCTTTTACCGTCCGACGAGAACTGAAGGCTGGAGGGGGCATTCGGCGGTGTTGTATCCGGGTTGGTGGGATCGACTGGCGTACTGGGGTTAGGATTGTTGTTATTCCCATCATCGTCATCCCCGCCGCCGCCGCTGGAGCTTGCCACCGCCGCGATGGCGCCAGCCGCGACAATGCCGCCCAGCGCCCACGGCCAGATGGCGGCACCACCTGCATCACTCCCGGATGCAGCCAGCAAGGCGTCCGTGGACGCGATGGATTCGTACGTGGCGGCCCCGGTGGGATCTTCAATCCACCATAACGCACCGTCACTCTCCTGGAGCACCAGCTGGCTCACGCCCTGCGCGTCGGTGACATAGAAATTTTTAAGGGTGATCACTTCCCCTGAGTGCAGTGTCACCACCAGATCGTTACCACTTCGCGCGAAGTGGGAGACATCGGCTCGCTCTAAATGAAGCTCAACGATAGAGGAATGGCTCAACGTAACCTGTGTGCCTTCCGTAGTCGTTTCGACGCCAGTGAGTTTTGATATAACAGAGATTTGGCTCATTTAGGTATTACTCCAGCAGAGTTATCGTGAACGACGAGCAAGACGAGCCATCTCTGGAGAAGGTAAAGGGCGCCCCCGGCGGAGTTACTGTTTTTTAAACAGCACTCACCGTCTTTTTTAGAGCGAACGATGCCCGCCAGGATTCAGAGTGGCAACATCAGAGCGAATGTAATTACTTACGAGACAGAATGTTTGCTATGCGTATTTTGTGCCTTATAAAACCCTGTAATTAATAGAGGATTTGGTTTTGAGGATATAAAAATGATATAGCCAGAAAACGGTGAATGTGCAAATTAAGCTTTCGTAAATAAAGAGGTAGGTCGTAAAGAGGCCATTAATTTATTGATGGGGTTTATGTATTTATTTTATTATTAGATTGTTTTTGTTGGATTTTTTCTGATTGCGGTATGCTTTTTTATTTATGTTTTAGATGTAGTTTAATAATTGGTAGTGACGTTTTTAAATGCAATTAAAAATGATATTATTTAAAGGTGCTTAATCATGATTTAAGTTATGGTAACATTTTTGATGTAGGATATATTATATTAATAGAGATTTAAAATATATTCTTATGTGGTGTTTGAATTATGCTACTGCGAGCGGAAATATAATAACCTGCTGTATTTTCAATACGGTCATTCATTAGCCTGATACTGAGGTCGAAAAAAATGACCACAGGGATGGGCATCCGGACATTTGCATAAATACCCTCTGTCGTCATAAGGCGGCGAACAAAAAGGGGCAGATATACACGACGTATCGCTTTTATTTGAAGCAATAAAAAAGGCCGCTAACGCGGCCCTGAGGTGAGTGTGTCGGTTATTCAGTAACTTTCTTTTCCAGCTCGCTGGCACCTTCTTTGGTTTTGTTCCAGCCTTTCTCTGCGCCTTCTTTAGTGGCATCCCACCCCTTCTCGGTGCCTTCTTTGGTTTTATGCCAGGCTTTCTGGGAATCTTCGCTGACTTTGCTGCCAAAGCTTTCGCTCTTACCTTCCGCAGCATGCTGCTGTTTCAGCTTCAGCTCTTCGCCTTTGTTCTGCTCTTCGTGCAGTTTTTGCTTCGCTTCGTTGGCGTTTGCGTTCGCCGCAGCGACGGTATCGTCAGTTGCATGTGTGGTCGCAGCAAATACTGGGGAAGCCAGCAGAACGGCAGATAATGCGATAATTGTTTTTTTCATAATATCCTCATTTAACGTTATCGGTTATGAGCGTGATTCAGCATGGCACAGACGAAGCGGGGTGGCTTTAGGAAAAAACTGTAATGAGATCAAAGTACCCAGGTAAGCGCCTCCTTGCTTGAGGATCACCCGAAGGATAAAAAACCTATTTCTATGAGGGCTGCAAGGGTCAGCAGAATAAAGAAAATAACGACCATGGGTCTGTACATTTTAAGGCTCCATCCTTGTGTGATGTCTTGTCCAGCGTACGGGATACATCGTTAAGCCATCCCCGGCACGACATATCCCCTGAGTGAATTGTGTCCGTTTTTACTTTTCCATGGGAGGAGGGCGGTGTCGTTGATGTTTATCAAAGGGCAGCGGCAGGGTAAGGAAAATCTGCATGAAAGTTACTGCGCCTTGTTAGCGTTGAACGCTTTGCGTTGCCGCTGGCTGTCGCCACTGGCGGACGTGCTCGATCAGGGCTCTTAGCTTGGGCGCCATATTGTGACGCTGGGGGAAATAGAGATAAAAGCCTGGAAAAGACGGAAGAAACGCATCCAGCAGGGCAACAAGTTGCCCCGTTTCAATATACGGAGTGAATGTATCCTCCGTGGCTAAGGTTATGCCGCCGCCGGCCAGTGCCAGGCTGAGCATAAGGCGCAGATCGTTTGTGGTGATCTGCGGTTCAATCGCCACATCGAAAGGAACGCCCGCCTCCTCAAATTCCCAGCGATAGGGGGCAACGTCCGGGGCTGGGCGCCAGCCGATACACCGGTGAGCCACCAGCTCGCGGGGGTGCTCAGGTACGCCGTGAGTCGCCAGATAGGACGGTGAAGCCACCACCCTCTCACGCTGCTGGCCCGTAAGGGGAACGGCGATCATGTCTTTTTCAATAACTTCACCCAGCCTTACCCCGGCGTCATAGCCCGCCGCCACGATATCGAACTCCTCGTCCGACACGAAGATATCAAGCGATACCGCAGGATGCGCAGCCGCAAACGAAGCGAGCAGCGGGCCAGAGAGAAACGCTTCCGCGATTGAGGTGACCGCGATTCTGAGCTGGCCGCGCGGTGTGCTGTCCGACGCGACGTCTTCAAATGCTGCTTCAATATTGGCGATAGGGGCCTGCAACGATTTACGCAGCCGTTCCCCTGCTTCAGTGAGGCTTACCGAGCGCGTGGTGCGCATCACCAGCAGGGTTTGAAAACCATCTTCAAGACGCCTAATCCCCTGACTGACAGCGGAGCGGGTTATGCCCAGCCGCGCGGCGGCAGCGCTAAAGCTGCGCTCCTCGGCGACCGCCAGAAAAACAGGTAACAGATTGAGATCGATTTTCATTGTTTAACATTGCTAACCAGTGAGTCCAGTAAATGCAGGATACAAGAAACAATGGTGAGTATCTATTATCACGTTGAACTCAACGTAAGGAGCAAAACATGAACAAAGTTATCTTAATTACCGGTGCATCAAGCGGTATCGGAGAAGGTATTGCCAGAGAGTTAGGCAAGGCAGGCGCGAACGTTTTCCTGGGCGCTCGCAGGCTGGATCGCATCAACGCCCTGGCTGCTGAAATCCGCAGTGCAGGGGGGGAAGCAGAGGCCGCAGTCTTAGACGTTACTCGCCGCCAGTCGATGGCTGACTTCGTACAGGCAGCGCGTGAAAAGTGGGGCCGCATTGACGTGCTGATTAACAACGCAGGCATCATGCCTCTTTCTCCGCTTTCGGCAGGCAAGCAGGATGAGTGGGAGCGCACCATTGACGTGAATATCAAGGGCGTGCTGTGGGGGATAGGCGCCGTTCTGCCGATTATGGAAGCCCAGGGCTCGGGACAAATCATTAATATCGGCTCGATTGGTGCCTTGTCCGTGGTGCCCACGGCTGCCGTCTACTGTGCGACCAAATTCGCCGTACGGGCGATTTCGGATGGTTTACGTCAGGAAAGTTCGAACATCCGCGTGACCTGCGTTAACCCTGGGGTAGTGGAAAGCGAACTGGCCTCGACCATTACGCACCCGGAAACTATGGCGGCGATGGACGCGTACCGTGCTATTGCCCTCAAACCTGCTGATATCGCCCGCGCTGTGCGCCACATCATCGAGGCGCCTGAGAGTGTCGATACAACAGAAATTACGATCAGACCGACGGCATCTGCGAACTAACGTTGCGGATGAAAAAATGCAGGTTAGCGCAGCTGGTTTACAACAGATCTGACTGGTCTGCGAATCCAGACTACGCTTGCTAAAAAATGGTCGTCTGAATTTCGGTTGTGGCGTTCATACTGAATGCTTAGATTCATTTTCAATCTATCGAGAGGAAATGAATATGAATTTTGCAGAACTCCACAACCAGGATCAGCCCCTGCTTATCGCTAACGTTTGGGACGCCGCCAGTGCTGTCGCAGCGCAAGAAGCAGGCTATCAGGCACTGGGAACGTCCAGTGCAGCAATAGCGTCCATGCTGGGATATGAAGACGGGCAGGGAATGCCGTTTGATGCGTTATTTTATGTGGTCACCCGTATCCGGGCTGTCAGCAGCCTGCCATTGAGCGTTGACATGGAAGCAGGATATGGTGATTCAGCCGAAGAGATAGTAGCTAATCTCAGGCGCCTTGCTCAGACTGGCGTAGCAGGCGTTAACCTTGAAGACAGCAGAGTCATTAATGGTAAGCGTCAGCTTGACGATATCTCTGATTTTTCCCGTAATCTGAGAACAGTATGCAATGCGCTGAGAAGCGAAAACTGTAGCCTGTTTCTGAACATTCGGACTGACACTTACCTGCTCGGACATGAAGACGCATTGCAGGAGACGATATTACGGGGTCAGAGCTATAAAGCTGCAGGTGCTGATGGCCTTTTTGTTCCCTGTCTGACGTCAGAGAAAGACATCAGCCTCATTGCAGAGGCAACGGGCCTGCCTCTGAACGTCATGTGTATGCCCGATCTTCCGTCGTTCGACAGGCTGAAACGGGCCGGGGTAAACCGCATTTCAATGGGCAATTTTGTTCATTCAGCCATGCAGTCAACGCTGAGTGATGTAATGCATGCGATTCGAACTCGTCAGTCATTTGCAGGACTTTTTAGCGATGAAAATAACCGATAAGAATTTGTGTGATATCTGGTATCAGGCATTACTCGAACGAGATTCAGAATATACCGGCGTATTTTTTGTTGGCGTCAAAACTACTGGCGTATTCTGCATTTCGGTATGCCGGGCGCGAAAGCCCAGGCGTGAAAATGTTGAATTTTATAAAGATGCCAAATCTGCCCTGGCGGACGGTTTTCGTCCCTGTAAGGTCTGCAGACCCGCTGAAAATGCGCACAGCGCGCCATTATTTGTTGAACAGGCGCTTGCGCTTGTCAGGCGCGATATTAAATCCCGTGTGGCTGACGCACAGCTTCGCCAGCACGGAATCAGTCCGGAGCGGGTACGACGCTGGTTCCTGCAACATCACGGCATCACTTTCCAGGCTTTCCAGCGAATGCAGCGGGTGAACGTTGCCCTGCAGGAGCTAAAAAGCGGACGAGCGGCTACTGACGTTGCGCTGGACAATGGCTATGAATCCCTGAGCGGGTTTGGTTACATCTACAAGCGGCTTACTGGCGCAGCGCCGACTCAGGCAACCGAGGTGATTGTCATTCATCGGTTTACCACTACGCTTGGGCCTATGTTTGTCTGCGCGACTGAGCGGGGAGTCTGTCTGCTGGAGTTTACCGATCGCCGGATGTTAGAAACAGAATTCCGCGATATCCAGCGTTTATTTAACGCCAGAATTGTCACCGGAGAAAACAGCCATACCCGGCAGACAGTAAAAGAAATCAGCGAGTATTTTGCCGGAACTCGCCGACAGTTTGAGCTCTCTGTGGATGCCCCGGGCAGTGATTTTCAACAATCCGTCTGGCATGAGTTGCGTGCAGTTCCCTATGGACAGACTTCGCACTATCAGGCCATTTCGCTAGCGATGAATAAGCCCAATGCTGTGCGCGCCGTCGCTGCAGCTAATGGTGCAAACCGGATTGCGATTGTGATCCCTTGTCACAGGATAATTGGCAAAGATGGAAAGATGACGGGTTACGGCGGTGGTATTTCACGCAAAGAATGGCTCATTGAGCATGAGCGAAACAATGTTTGATGGCGTAATGTTCCATTATTGCCGGATATTTTACGAACTTCGCGGGATAAAATGCAGACACAAAAAAGCCCGCAGGGCTTGCACCGTGCGGGCTCTTAGGACTTCATCGGATGACTCTGGTAATCACCGATGGAGAATTTTGGTGGGCTGGCGGAGTCTGAATTAGTCCGCTAACCACCTGAATTAAAATGCTAATTCTTCAATTCAATTATTCTTTGGTGCCTAAGATGGTGCCTAAAACTAATTTTCATTTTATCGGTCCGCTTGGCCTTATCTTACAAGGCTACTTAGGAGAAGGTGAGAGCTGGTTTCCACAATCACCTCGCCGGGTTCCTCCGCGATACGCAGCGTAAGCCCTTGAGCATTAACGGCAGCTATCAGCTCCACGATCTCAACACCGTCAACATCGACCGCGATTTTCCCCATGTTCAGCGCCAGCACATTGATGCTGTCAGCGTTAAGGTTCAGGCGAATTTTCACTGTGTTTCTCCTCCCTGATACCGGCCCGTTGTGATGCGGGTAATGGTGCTGTAGCCGCTGCTTACTATCAGTCCGGTCGCACGACGGGCACGCAGAATGTCGATGGCACCAATCAGTGAAGAGCGTTCGGTGAGGCTGAAACAGCTATGGTCGGTGCGCACCAATTCATACCTTTCCACAATGAAATTGACAGCATCACACAGAGAGATACGGGCGTTGATGTGCGCCTGAATTACGCTGTCATCGCCAAACGGCGTATCGTTGAGCGTGAGGCCATAATGTTTATCTAGCAGATGTGTGAGCAGCAGCTGCCAGACCTGCACGGGCGACGGGCATGGTTCAGCCGCCCGTGGCTCGGATAACGGTAAAGTTTGCATTGGGTGTGTCCTGTTTTGGGAGGTGGCCGGTCAGCCGGTTACAGTCGAAGAGGGATAAATCGCGATGTAAACATAACCGTGTGAGCCAAGCGTGTCGGCTTCGCAGGTCAGTCCAATGTGATTTAGGGTAACACGTTGCTGAAGGCGAGGATTCAGCTCACCGGTTGTAAGCATCTGCTCCAGCTGTTTCATTATCAGCGGAAAAGCTTGGTCAAGGCGTAGTGCTTCATCGTCGCTGAAGTCGCCGGTAAATCCTGCCCGGTCAGCCAGAAAGTGCAGTCGGTTGCCTTCCTGCACCAGCCTAGCATCGAAGCTCGGCGTTTTACTGCACATAAGCCCCCATTGTTGAGAATGCATATGTCCTCCTTCAGGACAAGCCGCGTTCGGCGAACGAGACAATCTCTTTGCTGCCGACAATCAGATGGTCCAGCACGCACACCTCAACCAGCGCCAGCGCTTTTTTCAGTCGTTCAGTGATGCGTCGGTCTGCGTCACTGGGCTCGGCATACCCGGACGGATGGTTGTGGGCAAAGATGACCGCAGCGGCGTTGTGCCGCAGTGCGGCTTTAACCACTTCGCGGGGATGAATTTCCGTGCTGGCGATGGAGCCGTGAAACAGTGTTTCGTATGCCAGTAGCCGGTTCTGATTGTCCAGGAACACCACCATGAACACTTCACGCTCCAGCCCTGCGAGGTTCAGCCGCAGCCAGTCGCGGGTGAGTGATGCTGAGGTAAACGACACGCCCGGTTCACGCAGGTGATTTTCGATCAGCGTCAGGGCGCGTTTTATGGTGCGGTGTGATGAAAGAGGAAGAGATAATGCAGTCGTTTCCATAACGTCCTCCGGCATCAGTCGATTATGTGCATGATGACGCTGCTTTCAGGATGGCTCAGCGCAAATTCGCGCAGGCGATAGTAGTGTTCGCTCATGGCGGGACTGTCGGTTCTGCAGGCGTGGTGGCTCCAGTTCAGCAGGCAGACTGCGATGCCAGCGGCTTCGCTGCTCATCTCCGCGCAGTTGCCATTTAGTTTGTTGAACATGGCCCGGTTATCCTCACTGTCGGGTGCGATGAAGGCACCACCGTTGCTGAGCGTGTAATAATTCCAGTATCCGCCGTTGTAGGCTTCACAAAGGCGATCCATCCAAGCGAAGGCGCGGGGCTCCAGCAGCATCCACTGGGGGATTTTGCCGAAGTGCTTGGGCCAGAAGTTAAGACGCTGCCTGTCGGGTACAGGTGATGCGGTGACGGGTGATGTGGTTTGATTCATGGTGATTCCGTATGAGTAGTTTGAAAACAAAAAGGCCATGCTTCCCGTAGGAGGCATGGCCTGGCATGTTTTAAGTGAGTGGTAGCTGAGGTGTGGCAGATGCCCGTCTCAGCCAACCGCGACGATTAATTCACGGCAACTGATACTGACAATGGCTGGTAATACTGCGGATCGAATATGGACAGTGGCAGATCAGTCTGATGACCTGCATGTAATTCAGTTACCTTCAAAATTTCAACGGTACTGACACCTTCAACACATTCATGCTCCAGAAAAGCGTCCTGTGAACGTGTTGCGTCGCTTTTTCCAAAGGGACCAACTTCCATGACGCCCTGCGCGAGCGTTTTGCCAGCTTTGTCTTTCAAATCCAGTGACACATTCAGTTGGCTGAAACCTGTCCCACTTCCGCCGTTATCGAGGCGAAACTGATAAACACAAATATTGCCGGGAGTCCAGACTGTATCGGTGTTATGGATACTGATGTAGCGTTGTTCGTCGGCCTGTGCGGGTTGCAAATGGCACCACGTCAAACCAGCGATGAAAGGTAGGGCTTTAAGAAATTGGTTCAAAAATGATGCTCCTGATTTTGGTAAGGGATCGCTTTGCTGTTGTTGGAAGGCCCTTAGCAGTTGCCAGTACGACGACATAGCTCCGTCAAACTTTGTTGTGCTACCCATTGTTGTAACTTCTGATCTTCTTCCGAACGTTTAGCTGCCAGAGCAGCCTGCTGCTGTTTGTTCACACAATTATCCGGCATGACCATAACGACTTTCGGGGTCATCTGCTGTCTGATCTTTTTTGCTTTAGCATCGATATCATCAACTGGCGGGTAGCTAAGAAGATCATCAATCGCTTTTTGTCGTGCTGAGGATTGATTGTCGATAATAGCGAAATAGCATCCTTCACCTTTGTCTTCTCCCTGATAGACCGTTTCAATGTCATTGTAGGTTTCACCTACAGGCTCCATTTTCAGTTGGCGAATCGTGTGCGTCTTTTTATCGGCAAGAAAAAGCGCACCGCCACCACGGACACGTAACAGAAACTGTTTCGTCCACGGATAGTTATCAATCACACTGGCCTGATAGAGCATGTTGTGCAGTGTGTTGTCATTCATGCCATCGGCAGATTTCCAGCCTTCAGCCTGCATGTATTGCCAGGCTTTAACAGTTCCGACAATATTTCCGGCTTCAGTTGGGAAAACAGCCCCCAGGAAAATGCTGGCAGCCAGCGCTGTAGTAGTAAGCAGTTTCATAATGATTATTCCTTTTGATGTATAAGGCCGCCGTTGGTTGCGACTAGCAATGAATTGAAAAAGCGAAAGAGGGGTAAAGCCTGAAGAAAATCCGGGCGTGAGAGGATGTCGCGCACCGTGATATCCGGGGCAAAACTATCCTTATGGAGCGTGATTGTTCGAATATCCGTCAAAGGAAAGACGGCAATCCGTGCCTGATGCTCCCCCGTCAGATACCACTCGCCTTCACGCAGAACTAGCCGATAGGGAGCGAGACCTGTACAGCGGCAGCCTTTACCGAGCAGCGTCACCTTTCGATGTTCAGATACCGCGCTCACCAACCGAGTGAATACGCCTGAGTCTGGTGATGAAGCCTGAGCTGCTCCCTGCCAGATAAGGCAAGGAGACTCCCCTGGTCCGCTCAACAGTGAACTGACCAGATGGTTATCCATATCTGGAAACAGTGCTTCAACGCCTGACTGGCGAGCAAATGTCATTACCGCCAGCTCTCTCTGTCGGCTACCGGATAACAAACGGCATCGGCCTTTACGATACTCCAGGTCCAGATACATTAGCCGTTCTCGAAAGTCCCGGCGCAGGGTTCGAACCGACACACCAAATTCAGTTGCCAGCACATGCAAATCCAGTGTTTCGCCAGCCACCAGACGGCTGATAATTAACGACAGTCGGACGGCAAGCCGATCATGACGACGTTCAACCTGAGCCATGAGGCAGGTTCTCCAGTGTGATAATTAGCTGAAAATAAAAAGAATATTCTAGCGAGGGTGTGGGACAGGGAATGGACACCAGACGACGTATTTTTTACAGTTGCCAAAATCAACTGTGACGGGGCGTCAAGGGGAAACAGTCGAAATTCAGCGCCTTATAAAACGCCAGAACGGACAGGATATGTCCCGAGGATAATGGCAGGTAGGCCAGCTCAGAAGAAAATCCAGTCCCAAACGGCTCGAGCAACGGACACCACCGCCTCACGGACAGTACGGATGACCGCTTTTAGTGGCGAGGGTACAAATGATGCCGCTTCCGCAGAATCAAACACTTCTCCGACCGCATTACCAAAGCCCTCACGAGCCTGCTTTTTTACCAGTTCACTGCATAACCTCCCATGCAGTTGTGCCGCCAATGGGCTGGTGGCACGATCCGGCAAGCAACGCATCATCGTTTCTACCGTTGATGGCAGATTCCATTCTGTTCTCGCTGAGACAGCGCACACCGGATGGTGTGGTGAAAATAGCTGGCGAATGGACTCCAACTTGGCCTCGATATTAACCGACTGGTTCGGTGATGGCGCATTGCCTGTGACATACCACTCATGGCTGGGCTCTATTTTGTCAGCCTGGTTAACGATAAAAAGAGTCCGCTGCTGGTGGTCAGTCATCACTCGCTTGTAGAAGCGTTCATCGACGGAGAAAGCACGATCATCGGCTTTGATTACCCACACGATTAAATCCAGCCCAGGAAGGATTCGGCGATATAAAGATTCATATTCTTTATCCCGTTGCTCACTCTCACCTACACCGGGTAAATCTACGAGTATTAGGCTGTGGTGAACACTGCGCAGCCGGAATCGCAGCACGTCGCGGGTACAGGCACTGATATCGCTGATGGGCGTAACCTCACTTTGGAACAGAGCATTGCAGAGCGACGATTTCCCTGCGCCTGTTTTTCCCATAATGCCGATGACCGGTTCGTAGTGAGTGAGCTTTTGAATATGGTCAAAAATATGTTTGCCAATGGCGTGGGGAAGTGATGCCAGTGGCTTTTCGATGGCCTGCAGACCTTCTGATTTTTTCACGATACGACCTCAGTAGAAAAACAAAACCCCTGAGGCAAGAAGGCGTCAGGGGGATTCATGAAGATAATATCTATCTGAAATTATTTGGATTGGAAGTGTGTTAGCCGAGTTATGAAATGTATTTCAAAGGATTCATAAAGAATCTCAATTTGAGCCGGAGATAGCTATTAGATTGGATCTAAATCATTTTTTTGGGCAATAGTGAAAAAATGATGCCTCTGGCACATTGCCATAAGGAAGGTGTTGATATTATTGTAATTGTAGAGTAGTTAATCAGTAATTATCGCTTCGCTTCATTCTAATAAATTCGTCGAATTCTGTTTATCCTCTGCAAAGTAAACAGTTAACGGCCGTTAACCTCGAGTCGGGCAGGACTATCAATATATTAAAGTATTTTGGATGAAGCCCTCCACGTGGTCTTATCATGATGACTTATATGTTTATGTAATATAAGGATATTTATGTATTTAGGTAAGCTGAAAATTTCGCGGTTTCGATCTTGTGATGATGTGACCGTTAGCCTCCGCCCAGATTTGACTGTATTGGTTGGTGAAAATAATGGTGGAAAATCCAATGTCGTAGACGCAATCAGATTGCTTACTTTGCCGTTGAGTGGACGCCGCGAACGATATCCAGAGGATGAGGATGTACGACGCTATTCGACAGTCCCAAGTTTTCAAATCGAAGGGGCTTTCCAGGGTCTAAGCGATACCCTCAAAGGTCTATTGATATCTGCAGTTCCCGATCCTACCAAGAGCGAGGCTACCTTCGGCTATCGATATGAATCGCGTTCTGAACATGCTCCCCGTGGTAAGACTACCGTGTGGGCTGGACGTTTCGACACTAATGGACCAGAGCTTGGTTCTTCTGAGTTGATCAGACACGTTTATCTCCCTCCTTTAAGGGACGCACATCAGGTGCTGGGTACTAGCAGCGGCACTAGAGTGATGGCATTGCTGCGTAATTTCTTGCCAAAAGAGCGGGAGCAGGATTTCCTCACTGGTGTCAGGCGTGCGGATAATCGGCCTGAGATCTTAACTACAATCAATACGGATATCAGTGCTGCTCTCGGACTACTCACTAATGGAGTACGTCCGCAGATAGCGGCATTGGATTTTGGCAGCGAAACCTTACTCGATGTAGCTCGTGATTTGAGATTTCGTATGGCCGATACTGGTTTGATACCCGAAGATATTCGGTCTTCTGGTCTGGGGTACTCAAATTTACTCTACATGGCCACTGTGGTTGTAGAGCTGAATAAGGCCAAAGAGGCAGACCTCACGATTTTCCTTGTTGAAGAACCTGAAGCGCATTTGCATCCGCAATTACAGGTACTTGTGCTTGAGTTCCTCTTGGATCAAGCACGCCAATCAGCATCACGTATCATTGAGCCAGGAAAGCCTGAAGGCCGCATCCAAATTGTTGTGACAACCCATTCCCCCAACCTGACAGCATGGGTTTCTCCACGTCACCTAGTGGTAATGCGTTCGAGGCATCGTGAACAAGATGGAAAAGCCATCTCAGAATCAGTGAGTGTGCCCATTGCTGAAATAGGGCTAAAGCCAAAGACATTAGATAAAATTAGCCGATATCTTGACGTGACTCGTTCCGCTTTGCTGTTTGGTAACAGAGCTATCTTGGTGGAAGGGATCGCGGAAGCACTATTGTTGCCCGTGTTAGCACAAAAGCTTGTGCTAGCTAATGATTTAGATGGGTGGCTTAGGTTCAAGGGGGCTGTAATTGTGCCGATTGAAGGTGTGGACTTCCGTCCATATGTAGAGGTACTGCTACGGCCATATGGTGATGCACGTATTGCTGATAGGCTGATAGTGATCACTGATGCGGACCCAACCGTGTTGGGAAATAGGAAAGTTGATCTGGAAAATCTGGCTGCAACGCATGGAGCTCCAGATGCTTTGATCGTTCTAACCAATCAGCACACATTGGAGCACGAAATTTTTGGCGCTGGAAACGAAAGTTTCCTGAAAAGCGTGTTTCTTCGTTTGCATCGTAATTCACGTAGAGACTGGGAAGCGCAGATAGAGGGCATTCCAGAACAAGATCGTCCCAATGCATTTCTTAAATTAATTGAGACGAAAAAAACTCGCAAAGGCGATTTGGCGCAAGCCATGGCTTCGCGCATTGAGGCGGGTGAACCATTTGTTGTTCCGCCTTATCTTATTGATGCAATTCGTGGAGCTTCATGTATATGACTGGCATCTACAATCTAACCCCAGAGCAAGAGAATTTTGCTTCTCACGTTGGCGGAGCCTTCGTTAATGCTTGTCCTGGAGCCGGAAAAACGCGAACTATCATTGCTCGGCTAGCGAGGATCGCCGCTACGTTGCCTTCTCGTCAGGGCATAGCGATACTTTCATTTACAAACTCCGCTGTAGACGAGTTCCGCGAACGATGCCTGGCTGCTGGGCTCGATACTCTTTTAAAGTATCCTAGTTTCATGGGAACACTTGATGCTTTCGTCAGGCATTTCGTTGTACTGCCAAGTTGTGCGATATCGAGTCAAACACGGCCAATTATCCTAGATAGTTGGGATACGCTTGGTGTAGAAATTCGTTTATCAGGTCAATTTGCCTTTCGAGGTCAACCGGTAAGTCTAGATTTGTTTGATCCAGAAACCAACGTTATTGATCCTGATAAGATTCGACATGCAGGTTTGCAAAATCATGTACGTCAACATCAGAATCGATATCAACAAGTAGCAGCAAATCGGCGACGTTCTTTGTTACAAGCTGGCTATATGAGTGCAGGGGATGCTCGTGCTCAAACATTGCGGTTGATTAGAGATAATGTGATTGGTGAGTCACTTGCTCGCGCATTAGCAGCACGTTTTCAAGAAGTTATGGTTGATGAAGGTCAAGATTGCAATCCACTCGATCTGCAAATACTGACATGGCTCAGAGCACATGGGGTAAATGTTACGTTCGTTTGTGATCCTGACCAAGCAATCTACGAATTTCGTAATGGTAATCCTCAAGGAATACAGCTATTTAAGGATACATATCCTATTGCTGCGCAAAAGGGGTTGACGGGGAATTTTCGTAGTAGTCCAGCAATTTGCCAGTTAGCAGCCACCCTAAGGCGAGAAGGTCAGGTTGATCGGTCGCTTGGTGAAAGTGCAGGTGTTGACTATCCAATTTTACTTCTTACCTACGGTGGCCGCGGCCCAACGGCAATTATTGGTCAGGCATTCCTTAGAAGGATTAGGGAACTGGGGCTGGAGTCAACCAAGGCGATTATTTTGGCTCACTCAGGCAAAGTTGCGTTGCAGGCAGCTGGCGTCACTTCCAGCATTTCAACCGGGAACTCGCGAATTGAGTCGCTGGCTCGTAAAGTGTCAGAGTTCTGGTCACCTGCCGCAACCCCAAGAACGAAGGAGAATGTAATCCAGTCAGTCGAAATATTATTGCTGGATTTAATGGGGGTGCGTCAACGAAATGAGCATCTGGTTAAAGTCATCGAACGTCTTGGATTGGACCGGCGTGCCCATCGGAGATGCGCCCTAAGTTTTCTCATTAACCTTCCAAAAACGTGTAGAGATTCCGATGAAGAGCGCCTTGCCTGGATAGCCTGTGTTCATGCGGAAATTGAGAAGCTGCATCTGCCACTCCCTGCTGGCGTAAGCTTACGTCGTTTCTTCCAACAGCCTCCTGATGCGCAATGGTCAAAGCATCTTGAAGTGCCCGCTGCTCTCAGTTTCGCATGTGGCAACATACATGAAGTGAAAGGTCGTGAGTACGATGCAGTATGCGTCGTAGTCCCGCCGAATCGAGCCCCTGAAAACAGGATTGAAGCACTCTTCGAGTCATGGCAAGCGCGAGTAGATGCAGAGGCAAAGCGCGTACTCTACGTTGGCCTCACCCGTGCTCGTAATTTTGTTGCTCTTGCGATACCAAACGCCTTTGCAGGGCGTTGCGTTGATTTGCTGGCCACAGGCCAAGTGCCCTACACAAGAGTGGATTTGTGAACCAGAAACCAACAGTTTTCATATCCTATTGATTTTAATTAATTTTAAATGGATTTTTCACTATGTGGCATGATAACGAGACAACTGTCGATTATTTGAATTTTGGTGTTGTTGCTGATGCATGTGCAAGCCTGCTGAAGCAGGCAAATGGGGAACCTATTTCTATAGGAGTTTCAGGTGGCTGGGGAGCAGGTAAATCTTCTCTGGTGAAAATGATTGCATCACGCCTAGAGAGCTCTTCAGTTGAAGAGTCGTTAGTGGAAGAGAGAAATCAAGAAAAGCATTCCTTTGTCGTACTCACTTTCAATCCGTGGCTATACCAAGATTTTGAGTCCGCCAGAAGTGCATTGCTACAAATTGTGGGGGACGAGATTGTTCGGCTTACAGATGAAAATAAGACTATCACCGACAAAGTATCTGAACTGTGGCGAAGGATAAATCTTCTCCGAGTCGCTCAATTAAGTGGCGAAGCTGCATTGACTTTAACTACTGGCATTCCTATCGGTTCTCTTGGAAAAACCGTTAGTAAATTGGCTGGTTGGTTTACGTCGGATGACAAATCGAGCAATGAATCATCAGATACAGATAGTCTCGAGCTAAGTTCCAGCGGTCTTCTAAAACCGAGTGAACCATTCTCGATGCCAGCCCATATTCAGGCATTCAGGGATACTTTAGAGAGTATTCTGGAAGAGTTGAAAATTACGTTAGTAATCTTTGTGGATGATTTAGACAGATGTTTGCCACAAACAGCAATTTCAACACTTGAGTCAATTCGTTTATTACTATTTATTCGCCGTAGCGCTTTCGTTATTGCTGCAGATAATGATTTTATAAAAGCTGCAGTGAAGGTTCACTTTGATGGCGCAGGAATAACGGGTGATGTTGCAACTAACTATTTCGATAAATTAATACAGGTTCCACTCCATGTTCCTCGCCTAGGTTTGAATGAGGCGAAAGCGTATCTGGTACTTTTGCTGCTTGAGCGAGAGACCAACGCAGGCCATTTCAGTAAGGAAAGATTCGATCATGCTCTTAGCGTTATCCCTGAGAAGCTTCGTAATAGTTGGAAAGGTGAAACGATCAATCAAGAGTTTTTATATGAACTGGTAGAACATGTTAATGCACTCAAAAGTTTAATGGATTTAGCCCAAGGACTTGCGGCTCTTCTTCATAGTTCTTTAGCAGTAAACGCTAATCCTCGACTAATGAAAAGATTTTTAAATACTGTTTATTTGCGTGATGCTCTTTCTGCACCTCAGGGAATAACGTTAGATATAGCCGCACTGGCAAAATGGCATCTCCTTGAAAGGTGCGACGAAAACCTTGCTGAAGAACTTGCTAGTCGTGTTCATTCAGATAATGACGGTCGGGTACAAGTTTTGGCGGATGCTGAAGCTGCTGCAGCGGGTCAGAGTAGTTTACCTGAGCCTTTCAAGAATACGCCATTTACTCAGCAATGGCTCCAACTCCAGCCAGCTTTGGGAACCGAGGATCTACGCCCGCTTCTCCACCTCAGTCGTGACTCTGGAACTCGTGACTTCGGTGATGACAATATGACTCCTGATTCTAGAAAATTGAGAGACGCACTGAAAGTTGCAACTAATGGTCATGAGTCCTTAGTTGAACTTATGAGGAAAATAGGACCTGCACAGACAGAGTTGGCGATGACTAAGGCCTGGCAGAGTAATAGTGCCTCACGTACCTGGAAGAGTAGCAAAGAAATTGTAATGCTGATTGAGTGCTGCAAGGTTTACACGGAAATTGAAAATAAAGCGGTCAGCTTGTTGGATCAGGCTCCTCTGAAACTTATTGGCCCGGGCTTAATCCCAACTCTTGGTGCCCAGCCATGGGCACAGCAAATTTTAGAACGATGGAAAGATCTTAACGAATTACCAAAAACGACTAGGAATGCAATTGTGAACCTTGGGAGGAGGCGCTAATGGGAACATCAACTTCTAGTGGGGGAGGCCGCGCAGGTTCACCGTTTGATCCTGAATGGTTAAAACCTGAAAGTGACTCTACAACAGGTGGAGGGGATTCGCCTGATTCACCATCGGAGGACAACGATGGAAATGTAATTCCTGATGGTGCAATAGCACCAGAACGAAGGTTTGGACCTGCTCGTTCGCTACTTGGGGGATATCTGCAAAATGGCAGCCACGATAATTTACGTGGTGCGACAAGAAGCATGGTCTCCAAAGGAATGGGAGGCGCGAGACGAGCTGCTGCTACTATGCGAGGTGTTGCCAGCGGTGTCGGTAGTCTTGGTGAGTTCCTGACGTCTGTTAGGGATGGTAACGACCAGCGAGTGATTGATTGGCTTACTCACGTTCGTCAAGAGAATCTTTCGGCAACAGATCTTACTCTTGAAATTTTGAAAGAGGTTATTCCTGCGACAGGAAGCGTTGATGACGAATCGCTCCGTAATGCTGGCGCCGAGGCTATGGCGCAACTCTATGAACTTTATCCGGACGTGGACATATTTAATCTCACTGATGCGCAAATAGCTGAAGTCATGGGGTTGACCATTGCGAATGAGATTTGTAATCGAATTGATCTCCAGCTCGGACAGACTTACGAAAAATTAAAATATGATCCTTTATTAATTCAGGAACGGCGTTCTGATATTCGCGAGTGGGTCGGTGCTGAGGTTAGGGTGGTATTGGAAAAACAAACTACAAAAAATACAGAACCGAAAAGCTTGGCTCAGTCTATTCTCTTGTCTGCCCTAGAGGTATTTTCAGAATGATTAAAGTTATGTGTGCTAAAGCAGAACTGATTCCAGCGCAGGTTCCTGCTGATGAGCGAGTATTCTCCTATTTTAAAGGCGCTAAGCGTGCAGGTATTGGTACAATTGCGAATCGATGGCATGGTGCATTAAAACGGGGTGGGTTTCGACCTTCAATAGAGATTTGGGATTTTGTACAGTTTTGCCTCGCGGTATGTAGCGCGGATCTATCAAGCCCTAGAAAAACAAGTGCAGATGGCTGGACCCGGAATATTCAGCTTACGGTTGGATTGTGCAATCCAGATAAGTGGCTACCGCTAAAATCCGATCTTGAAGATATGCTAAAAGTTCTAACTGGTGATTATTGGTTATTAAATTTCAATAATGCAGGTATGGAACCTCCTCAAGGAGATGGCGCTTTTCTCACTAATGATTGCATATCTTTATTATCCGGAGGGCTGGATAGCCTAATAGGTGGAATTGATTTGGTGGCTAAGGGGCGAAAACCACTATTTGTCTCTCAACTCGCACATAAAGATTCTGAGCGGCAGAGGGCATACGCATCCATGCTGATGGGAAATGGTTCACATTATCAATGGAGTCATGGCATCAGTTTCAAAGGATCGCGCGAGCCTTCGACACGTGGTCGCTCATTAGCTTTTTATGCATTTGCATTACTTGCTTCAACGAAAATAAACTTACCAAAACCAACAATATTTATTCCCGAAAATGGGGTGATATCTATAAACCCTCCTTTAGTTCCGGGGCGCGTATCTAGTTTGAGTACTCGTACAACTCATCCTATGTTTATCGATATGTTGCAAAGAGTTCTGGATAATTTGGGCATCCATGTACAGCTTGAGTTGCCGTACCGTTTCAAAACTAAGGGCGAAATGATGCGGGAATGCCTTGACCAAGACCTTTTGCAAAAATGGGCTGCTGATTCTACGAGTTGTGGCCGTTTTCGAACCTATAATCGACAGCACTGTGGACGTTGCGTTCCATGCTTGATCCGTCGGGCTGCATTCTTTGCATGGAAACCTGATGGGGATACGACGTCTTATCGCTTTGAATCTGTTGTTGGCAGTGACAAGTCTGGTGCACCAGATGATCCTATGGCTGTAGCACTTGCCATCCTTGATGTAAGGAAGAGAGGGCTAGACAGATTTCTTGGTGGTTCGTTGGTTTTTGCACCGATAAAAGAGCGACCCATGTATCGTAGAGTTTTGCAACAAGGTATTAAAGAGCTAGAAACTGTACTCATTCAGGATAAATTACTTTGATTGATTTTCACTGTCACGTTGATTTGTATCCCGAGGCTAGAGATGTTTATGCCGGTGCGGTTAAGCGTAATGTTTTCACTTGGTTAGTTACTACGAGCCCAAAGGCTTTCCATGCTACAAGTCATGTTTTAGAAAAACATGAATCTGTAATGATCAGTCCTGGACTTCATCCTGAAATTGTCGCTGATCGTTTCCAGGAATTGGAAATGCTTCTCGAGTTGATTCAAAACGTAGCTGCTGTAGGTGAGGTTGGGTTGGATGGTTCAAAACGATACTCCACCAGTTACGCGATGCAGCTTCGAGTGTTTTCCGATGTGGTTAGAAAGTGCCACGATGTTGGGGGACGAGCAATGAGCATCCACTCAAGACAGGCCGTTCCGGATGTGCTAGCTACGTTAAAAGCGTTCCCCTCTCACGGAATTCCTATTTTACATTGGTTCACCGGAACTATTACGGAATTGAGGAATGCTTCAGCACAAGGATGCTGGTTCAGTATTGGTCCGGCAGCTTTCAACTCTGCCACAGGCAAAGCTCTTGCTACTAAGCTTCCTAAAGACAGGGTTGTGCCAGAGAGCGACGGGCCATTTGCTCAATTTAACAATCGAACTGTGATGCCATGGGATTTCAATATTACAGTTCGATTGCTGGGCGAGGCGTGGTCAATGCCTGAAAATGATGTAAAGCTACAATTGTTAAACAATACGAAAACGTTGCTTAGACAGATGGGGAACGATCGAATTGCTCTCAACTTTTAAACGAAATGGTATTCAATTGCCACAGATTTAACAGATATTTTAGTCGGATGGTGTAAGTCTCAATGCGCATGCCGTTTGTTGACATAGCGAGTAACCGCAACGTATTTAAGCAAAGGAACCTCATAACTTTTAGTGGGAATTGGCAACAAGAGATATCACCGACGAGGTCTATTGAGAATAATCTTTGTGCGCATTTGACTGCCAAAACTAGGTATGCTGGATTTTTATTCTACAAAAGGAAAGTGTAATGGAATCTGCACGTGATAAACATACCCGTGAGATTGTAGAAGCAGAGGACCTGTGGTTGCTTGATAGCGTTGATATTGAAGGCTATGTGTGCTGGGGGTGTGGTATAACCATGCATCCTGCTGCATGGGAAAAAGATAAAAAAGTCAGAGCCTATTTTAAAAAGAAGCGACATATTCAACATCATCATGATTGTGATGCTGATGCTGAAACCACTGTCATTCGGCAGGGCCAAAAGGGGAGTGTTCGCAACATACTGGACAGTGCCCCTGGTTTAATGCCCTCGGGATTAAAGTTGATTGAACAACGTCCAGTGGTTGAGCCAGATATCGCGGGTGGTGAAAACAACGCCCGTTCAACTCGTTCAGTATCCTCAGCATCTGGCGAAGGCCGTTCACCCGAACGACAATCCCGCCGTCAAGCGAATGCTATCCGTAATATTTGTCGCGCCTTCATCCGCTTCCCATATGATCGAGGAATGTCGCTTAACGTTCCCGGTATCAGTGGTCAAATCTATATGACGGCGTTTAAAAGGCTCAGGAAAGAAGTTCAGCCCTACCCGGAGTCAAAGATCTTTTATGCCCCCCTACTTTGGAATAAATTTTCAGAAAATGATGAAAAACTCATTATCCCGTTGTCTGGCGAATGGGGAAAGGATGAGTCAGGTAAACCTAAATCTACCCGAAGCTACCAGATCCACATTGAATGGACTAGCTGGTCAAAAGCCAAGCGTACTGTGGTTCGTAAAGAGCTGGAGGCCGCCCGAACAGAGGCAATAGAGGCCAAAGACAAAGGGCTGAAAGATAAAGCTTGGGTCTTCTTTATCGGCGAGCAAAATGCAGAAAATCCGGAGATCTTCTACGTTAACGACTATCGGCTCATCTGCGCGATTGTAGGACATATCACTTATCCCTGACGTGAAAAAGGCCTTCCCTATTGGAAAGGCCTGCTCACATGGCTACTTGTGGCTACCACCGAAATTCCGTTCACCTTCTTCGTAAATTTTGCTGTCGAGTTTGGTCAGATAGTCTAGACGATGGATCAGATCCCCAAACTCATAGATATAATCTGCTGAGTTTCGGTCCAAGATATACCGGCAGTTATCAGGGAAGTGAACCAGCCCTGGGTAGTCCTCCAGCTCCAATCCTAATGCACTATACCAGGCTCTGGTGATCATCATGCGTAAGCTGGTATCGATATTATAATCGCCCAGCTTATTGTAAGCCTGTTCGTTGAATAAAAAGCAAACGTGAAAGTGACATTTCCCTGATTGGCTGAATTCCTTAGCCCATACGTCACGCAGAGTATTGGGATGAACTCTGACACCGTTACGCCTCCTGCGACGCTCACTGTTTTTAAGTATCTCTTTTAGTGAGTTGATGGATCGAGATATTGCCCCAGGCTCACAATTAATGAAACAGCCGATGGTATCTCCGTTATCAAGTATCGGAGGATAATGGAAATCAACACGCACAGCCGTAATACTGGTATATTGGTCGGTGGCATAGCCGAGCACCTCAAGTATTCTATCCAGATTGTCTGCGTTATGTAATCCATGAGATCCTAAGTATGTGTTCATAATATAAACCTATGTGGTTGATCCTACGGTCTGTCAGGGGCCGTATTGGTTGTTGCCACACACGCAGGGCTATACTTATTATGAGTTAAGAGTATATTCTGGTATCATACATTAGTACGGACATACTATCCTGATCTAACTGGTAATATATCTATTGTCTAACTCATAATCAGTAGTAAAGGTATATAGCCATTATATTATAATACCTTTTCCTACACCTAAAATTGAGATGAAGTTAGTCCCAGCCTGTGATGACTGTATAAAAGTTACTCTGCAATTAGTTCGAATAAGCTAGTCTATTACGGCACCATCCCAATTTCTTTTCACTGTGGAAATACTTATGCATAAATGTTTTGCAGTCTGTGACTGCGTGAGACCACGTTTCTTTGCTAGTTGGATATATTTATAATATTTACTTCCTTGTGGGCGACCTGCTGCTTTAACCAAAATGTTTATGTGAGGTTTCATGTTTTCTATAAAAATCTCATAGGTGATTGAAAGTTAGGTTCTTAGTGTTTCATTATGCAATGTACTCTGCTTTGCTTAATATTGGTGTCATTATTAAATTTAGCGATTTAGTAGGATTATGCATTTATCCAAAAAAAACATAAAATTGGTATCATTAATTACATTTTTACTTCGTCTTTGAATGGCTCAACAATAATGATTTTCCCTCCATTTTTCGTTGAGGCAGAAACATCGTCCTCATGAACTACTGGTATCATTAATACCTTGTTGTTTATATAATAAACTGGAATCCAGCAGATGCACTGCACAGTTTTGTTGCCGTTTTTTCGACGAACAGTTTCATCTATTCCTAATGTGATTAGGTCTAATATAGGGGCGATAATCATTTTGCTGAAGTCAAAGGAAACATCTTCATAAGATGTTTCTTTAATTAATATTAGGTTTGAGTACCCAGCTGATAACTTGTGAGCATAGTTGATCCTTCTGTCTAAATAAATGAATATTCCTTTCTTAGCATTGTATTTGTCTATAATTCCTTCTTGATTTTCAATTATCTTTTTTTTCTCATTATCCCCAATCCTTCTGTTAGGCAAGTTGTGTTTATAAAGATTGTGGTCAAGGTTGTCGATGTTATATTTGATGTAAGTATTCCAAATGGCAAGGTAATACTCTTCTTGCGACCTGACAGGTATGCTACGTAATGGTCTGTTCTTGGAAAAGAAACAAGCTTGAAAGAGATTGTTTTCAATTTCATTAGCTTCATCATGATGTGATATTATTTTTTCTAAAACTGGCGCGACGGCATCCGTTGCCAATGAAATTACAGCTGATAATGAGCATTTTTTTAAGCGGCTGTATTTTCTGAGAGTTTCAACCGTTGTATTATTAGGTGTACTGTATGTGATACGCTGTGACATAACTTTCCCTCTTAACCTGTGAGTAATAGAAATTAAGCTTCATTTAAGGCCTGAGCGCGTTCAATGATCCATTCGTCAATTTCTGACTCGAGCCAGCCTACAGACTGCTTTCCAAGCTTCCGTGGCTTAGGAAAAGAAGAGTCGTATCTTGGTGATTTTGGGTTTAGCCAGTCGTAAATGGTGGATCTGGCTATGCCAGTTTTAATGACAATCGTGTTTAAACGTAAAATTCTTACATTGGATGTGATCATCTTGGCTTCCTCTTTATCGTTTGGTTTTGAATGAGATTGAGGTTAACTTCTACGAACATGTGAAAAAATGTAGCTGCCATAAAAAACTTTTTTTACGGCATATGCAGATAACTGGTTGATTAATATATGGATGATTTGAACTGGTGTTTTGGTATGATTTGTGAGCAATACGTAAGAATGCGTGATGGCTTGCAGCAAGAAATCAAATCAGACAAATGGCCTGCTGGTGATAAAATTCTAGATGAGCTTTCTTTATTAGATGATAACAATCAGATAGTTAGTGATTTCTTGATTCAGGCGTTGAGTAACTACTCAATGTGCGACGATGCGATTATTAAGTGTAGGCCTCGGTTAGATATAGAGCTTTCGCACTTGCGTGCTAATGGGTGGATCAAAGGGCTGAATGAAAATTTCAGATTGAATCTCTTGCTGGCAGGTATTGAGTATCAATGGGCTAAAGCAGCCTGGAATTATGACAAACGGCGATCGATTCAGGCTCTAAATGTCGCTCTCACGTTGCTGCATGAGTGTTCTGGCGCATGTATGTGCTGTGAGCTTATTGATGAAGAGAGAAAAATCCATAAAGTGAGAGTTAAGGCCGCAGCGAAAGGTGGGGCTACCAAGGCAGAAGTCTATAATCCAATAATAGAAGAGGCTATTCGATTACTGCAAATTACTCCTCAACCCGTGGGAGGATGGAAGCGCTGGACTGATGCCGCAGAAGCAATTGAGCGACCACTTTGGTTGTTCATTGAGGAACAAAAAAAACACAATAACTTTATTGATTTAAAAGAAGAAAATCTTGTAAGTAAGATCCAGCTATGGGGTAAGAAAAATGATGAGCTTGGTACAGCTTTGAATGAAAAAGTTCTTAAGCCAAAAAAATTATAAGTTTTGCGCCCTATCAGGCGCAATCGATTGAAAGTTAAATAACCAATCGCAGGTTTTGAACGCCATTTGTGGATAAAATACCTGTATCTGCGGCTTTTACAAAATCCGCCCACCATTGCATCATGGGGCGACGTTGTTCAAGATAGTCGCTGCGGTTATACGCGCGACGCACCTCATTTTTGTCCACATGAGCAAGTGCTGCTTCAATCACATCTGGTGGAAAGCCTTGCTCGTTAAGGGCCGTACTGGCGATAGATCGCAGGCCGTGCGAAACCAGTACTCCGCCAAAGCCCGCACGCTTTAATGATGCGTTAACCGTCTGACTATTCATTGGTTGCTTTGGTTTGATACGGCTGGGAAAAATGAATTCCCGATTGCCGCTCAACGGCTTCATAATTTCCAGAATAGCCACTGCTTCATCTGACAATGGGACGGTATGGTCACGGTTCATTTTCATACGTGATGCAGGGATCTTCCATTCTCGTGCTTCCATGTCTACCTCTTCCCAACGGGCTTCAGCCGCTTCGGAAGGGCGGGTAATGGTAAGAAGTTGCCACATGAACAGGCATCTTGTTGAAAGGCTAATGCTAGCTGTTCGCATTGTCTGCATCAGCTGAGGCAACTGATCGGGACGAATGCTGGGCATGTTTTTCTTCTGCGGCTTCTCGAATGCCTTTCCAATATTGACACTAGGAACCGCATCAATTAGCCCCGTGTTTTGGGCATAGATCATGACCTCATTGATGCGCTGGCACAGGCGGCGAACAGTTTCCAGTGCTCCTCTTGCCTGAACCGGTTGCACGGCCTGAACCAAAGTATGAGCTTTGATATCTGTAACGCTGACGTCACCAATCGCAGGAAAAACATCTCTTTCAAGAGATCGCCAAATGTCCGCTGCATAGTCCTCGGTAACACTGGCTTTCTTCACATTCCACCAACGTTCCGCAACGAGCTGGAAAGTATTGGTTTTGGCTTCAAGCGAACTACGCAGTTGTTCTTGCTGATGTTCCTGAGGATCGATTTGTTTCGCAAGGAGAGAACGTGATTCTGCCCGATAGCTTCGCGCATCGGCAAGCGTAACTGACGGGTAGGGTCCAATACTCTTTTTCGCTCGCTTCTTGGTAATGGGGCGAATGTAGCGAAATTGCCAGATTTTACTCCCGCTGGATTTGATCAGTAGCTCAAGGCCATCGCCATCATAGAGCACATAGTCCGCTTCCTTGGGTTTGGCAGATTCGATTTCCTTAACGGAGAGAGGTTTAGTTTGTCTTGCCATTGCCGGGTTTCCATAGTTTTAGGCACCTCAAAAACAATAAAGCTTTATGAGGTGCCTAACAAGGTGCCTAAAAGGTTCGGATTTAATTAGTTCACTTCGGACTTTGCGGGACAAATTGAGGGCACAAAAAAGCCCGCAGGGCTTGCGCCGTGCGGGCTCTTAGGACTTCATCGGATGACTCTGGTAATCACCGATGGAGAATTTTGGTGGAGCTGGCGGGAGTTGAACCCGCGTCCGAAATTTCTACATCCTCGGTACTACATGCTTAGTTTGTCTTTACATTCGCACGCCAGCTGCGGACAGACACGCCACTAACGAACTAGCCTGATTAGTTTTAACGCTTCAACCCCAGGCAGGGCTTCCACGCGATCTCTTTTGGGTTTGACCTCTCTTTGATCCCCGTCTTAAGAGCGGAAGCTAGGGAGAGAGGGCTCAGAGCAGGTTATTAAGCTGCTAAAGCGTAGTTTTCGTCGTTTGCGACTATTTTTTTGCGGCTTTTAACGAGGCAAACCGCCCCTCGGCATGCACCTTGGGTTTCGCAAATCCCGTCGAATCCAGAATCAGCCCCAATAGTGTTGAACTAAGTATACCAGATTTCACTTCCTGGATACCAGCCCGGAACGCTAACTTATTGAATAGTACAATAAGTGTGCAGAATCAACGTCCTGCGTTTTTCATGATGCGCGCTTTATCCAACTGCCACTCGCGTTCTTTCAGGTCAGTACGTTTGTCGTGCTGTTTTTTACCTTTCGCGACGCCAACTTTTACTTTGCACCAGGCATTTTTCCAGTACAACGACAGGGCGACTACGGTGAAACCTTCACGGTTGATGCGTCCGTAGAGGGATTCCAGCTCACGCTTGTTCAGCAGCAGCTTACGGGTGCGCGTTGGGTCACATACGTAGTGCGACGAGGCGACGGTCAGCGGCGTAAAGTTCGCGCCGAACAGGAAGGCTTCGCCATTTTTAAGGATCACGTAGCTGTCGCCGATGTTGGCTTTCCCGGCGCGCAGCGATTTTACTTCCCAGCCCTGCAACGCAAGGCCAGCTTCGAATTCTTCTTCAATGAAATACTCGTGGCGAGCACGCTTGTTGAGCGCAATGGTCGCCGAGCCTGGTTTATGTGCTTTTTTCTTCGTCATAAGTGTCGTAAAGCCGTCGGTAATCTGATTTCAAAAAGTCACCTCATTGCGTCCTGTGAGGTCTAACGCGCTATCTTAGCACGAGATGAGGCTTAGCGTTTTTTTAACAGGTGATAAATGTTATTATTTGTCCGTTGTGTGACCATGGAAAATGCTATGCCTCAGATTAGCCGTACTGCGCTCGTTCCTTACAGCGCGGAACAAATGTATCAGTTAGTGAACGATGTTCAGTCTTATCCAGAGTTTATCCCTGGATGTACCGGGAGCCGCGTTCTGGAGTCTGGCCCGACGCAGATGACTGCGGCGGTGGATGTCTCCAAAGCGGGGATCAGCAAGACGTTCACCACCCGCAATACGCTGACTAACAATCAGAGTATTTTGATGCATCTGGTGGATGGTCCATTTAAAACCCTGATGGGTGGCTGGAAGTTTACGCCACTGAGCGCTGACGCCTGCCGCATTGAGTTCCATCTGGACTTTGAGTTCACCAATAAGCTAATTGAGCTGGCGTTTGGCCGCATCTTTAAAGAGCTGGCGTCAAATATGGTTCAGGCGTTTACCACCCGCGCCAAAGAGGTTTACAGTGTCGCATAAGATTGCTGTAGAGGTGGTCTACGCGCTGCCGGAGAAGCAGTACCTACAGCGTGTAATGCTGGAAGAGGGGGCAACCGTAGAGGCGGCTATCCGTGCGTCCGGCATCCTTGAGCTTCGCAGAGATATCGACCTGGCGAAGAACAAGGTCGGGATTTACAGCCGTCCGGTGAAGCTGGGCGACGTGTTGAAAGAGGGCGATCGGGTGGAGATTTATCGTCCTCTGATTGCCGACCCGAAAGAGCTGCGTCGCCAGCGCGCGGAGAAGTCGGCTAAGTAGCGTGTTTCCACCTCACCCTGTCTCTCTTCCCAAAGGGGGAAAGGGATAAAGAAAAACAAAAAAGGTGCTCGTTGAGCACCTTTTTGCATTTCTGGCTTCTGATTATTTTGTCAGGGCAGGTTTGTTGTCGATGTTGGTCAACACACCGGCGCTGCTGAAGGTCAGCGTCAGGGTCTGCTGGGTCACGCTTTCGTGGCCAGGCTGCTGACGGAATACATAGAACCAGGTGTTAGTGCCGAACGGATCGGTCATCATCGGGGTTCCCAGTGCATAAGCGACCTGCTGTTGTGTCATCCCCACGCGGATTTTGGACACATCGTTAGGGGTAAGGTAGTTCCCCTGGTTGATGTCAGGACGGTAAACCACTTTCTCCAGAGTGGAACAGCCTGCGGTCAACATCAGAAGAACCGCTGCGGCAGCGGTCAGCATTTTACAACGCATAGTGATTTGATTCCTTTTCGGGCCCGAGCAGAACGCGGCTCATATGTAATATGCCGATGATAATAGACCTTGCCCCACTTTGAAACCGGTCTGGCGGCGTTTTTGTTGTTCTGTATGACCCTGAGATCCCGAAAAAGTTTATGCCGCCAGCAGTTCTTTCGCGTTCGCGAGCGTATTACGCGTGACTTCACTGCCGCCGAGCAGTCGTGCCAGCTCCTGCAGACGCGCGCGTTTATCCAGCGGCTTCATGTGCGTTTCGGTCATTTCGCCGTCGGTTTCTTTACTGACAATAAAGTGATGATGACCACATCCCGCGACCTGCGGCAGGTGGGTGACACACATCACCTGCGTTGACTCACCTAGCTGGCGCAGCAGTTTACCCACCACTGCCGCCGTTGGGCCGCTGATGCCGACATCCACTTCATCGAAAATCAGCGCCGGGGTATCCATTTTACGCGCGGTAATCACCTGAATCGCCAGCGCAATACGCGACAGTTCACCACCGGATGCCACTTTGGAGATTGCCTGCAGCGGCTGCCCCGGGTTGGTGGTGACGCGGAACTCGATGCGATCCGCCCCTTCTGCCGTCAGGTGGTTCTCTTCAAAACGGACATCAATGGTGAATACACCGTGCGGCATCGCCAGCGTGTGCATGCTGTCGGTGATGTGCTGGCTTAGCTCCTGAGCGTAATGTTGACGGATCTCATGCAGTTTTTTCGCCGTGGTCAGCGCCTGCTGATGATGCAGGTTCACGGCCAGAGAGAGGGTTTCCTGCGAATCCGCCTGATCGTCAAGCTGCTGCTGTTCTTCGAGCAGAGACTGATAATAGCCTGGTAGTTCTTCCGGCGTGACATGGTGCTTGCGCGCCAGTGAAATCTGACGAGAAAGGCGCTGCTCCAGCTCAAACAGGCGGTTCGGGTCGAGGTCCAGCCGTTCATAATAATGACGCAGTTCGTCACTGGCTTCTGAGATTTGAATCGCGGCCTCTTCCAGCATATCCAGTACGCCAGAAAGTTTACTGTCCATGCCGGCCAGTTCGGTGACCAGTTGACGGACATTGTACAGCTGGCTCTGCAGGTTAACGTCTTCGCCATCTGCCAGCATGTTGAGGGCATTCTGGCTGGTTGAGAGCAGGTGGCCGCTGTTGGCGAGGCGCTTGTACTCTTCGTCAATTTGTTCAAACTCACCCGCCTGCGGGTTGAATTCGTTCAGCTCTTTAAGCTGGTACGCCAGCAGCTCCGCACGCGCGGCGCGCTCCTGGCTTTGCTGCTGGTGCTGGGCGAGCTCGCGGCAGCTCTGATGCCACTGGCGGTAGTGCTCCGCCATAAGTTGAGTAAGCGCGTACTCACCCGCATAGCCATCAAGCAGGGCTTTCTGCTGTTCTGGTTTGACGAGTTGCTGATGCGCGTGCTGACCGTGGATCTGGATAAGCAGCTGGCCGAGTTCGCGGAGCTGGGAGAGCGGGACTGCCGTGCCGTTGATAAAGCCTCGGGAGCGTCCGTCGCTGCTGATCACGCGGCGAAGTAAACACTCACGTCCATCTTCGAGCTGATTTTGTTCCAGCCAGCGCAGGGCAGCAGGGGTATCTTTCAGGGAGAAACGTGCGCAAAGATCGGCACGGTTTGCGCCCATGCGCACCATGTCGCCCTCTGCACGGCCGCCAAGGCACAAGCCGAGGGCATCAATGGCAATGGATTTACCCGCACCGGTTTCGCCGGTGATCGCCGTCATGCCGCTGTGGAAATCGATCTCAAGCTCACGAACAATGGCAAAGTTGCTGATGGTCAGTTGTGCCAGCATAAATGTTTTCCTGTATGAAAAACCATAACTGTGTTTCCATACAGTATAAACTGGTTTTTTATACAGTAAAGTACTGGATGCAAAATCAGAACAATTTTTTTGACCAGCCAAGCTTCGAGCTTAATGTGTTGAAATAGCTGTAATCTTTCGGGTGAATCAAGTTCAGGTGGTAATCACACCGGCGAATAAGAACATCTTCACCTTCCTGGATTGGCAGCGCGATCTGGCTGTCGCAGCTGATCTCCAGGTCGTTACGGCGGTGCGAGAAGCGCAGACGTATCGTGCTGTCGCCGTTAATCACCAGCGGGCGCGCGGAGAGCGTGTGCGGGAACATCGGCACTAGCGTAATAGCATCCAGAGAGGGCGTCAGGATCGGGCCGCCCGCAGAAAGCGAGTAGGCGGTTGAGCCGGTCGGGGTGGAGATAATCAACCCGTCAGAACGCTGGGAGAAGGCAAAGATTTCGTCGATATAAACTTCGAACTCAATCATGTGTGCCACTTTGCCGGGATGAAGCACCACCTCGTTAATCGCGGTGCTGATGCGCTTCTGACAGTCCTGCTGGCACACCTGCGCTTCCAGTAAAAAGCGTTTTTCGCTGATATAATGACCTTCCAGCACGTCGGCCAGCTGTTGCTGCGCGTTGTCCGGGTCGAGGTCGGTTAAAAAGCCGAGATTGCCGCGGTTGATACCGATGACCTTGATGTCATAACGCGCCAGCGTGCGTGCCGCGCCGAGCATGTTGCCATCGCCGCCCACCACCACGGCGAGATCGGCCTGTTGGCCAATTTCCGCCAGCGTGCCGGTTTTGACGCTCTTCAGCTGCAGTTCCTGCGCAATTTGCTGCTCGACCATCACTTCATAGCCTTTGCTACACAACCAGCGATACAACATTTCATGTGTCGTCAATGCGGTAGGGTGACGCGGATGCCCGACGATCCCAATACACCTGAAATGATTATTCATTTTCTGGAGGTCCTTGTGCCTGATGAATGATGACAATCTCGCTTGTTCCCTTGAATCCAGGAAACTGATCCCCATAATAAGCGAAGTTAGCGAGATGAATGCAGAAAAACGCGGAGAAATTCATGAGTAGTAAAGAACAGAAAACGCCTGAGGGGCAAGCCCCTGAAGAAATTATCACGGAACAGCACGATGAAGTTGAGGCTGTAGAGCCAGACGCATCTGCTGAGCAGGTGGACCCGCGCGATGAAAAAATTGCGAATCTGGAAGCCCAACTGGTAGAAGCACAGAATCGCGAACGCGACACCGTTCTGCGCATCAAGGCGGAAATGGAAAACCTGCGTCGTCGCACCGAGCAGGACGTTGAGAAGGCGCATAAATTTGCGCTGGAGAAATTCGTCAACGAACTGCTGCCGGTGATCGATAGCCTCGACCGCGCGCTGGAAGTGGCTGACAAAGCGAATCCGGACAACGCGGCGATGATCGAAGGTATCGAACTGACGCTGAAATCCATGCTCGACGTCGTGCGTAAGTTTGGCGTGGAAGTGATTGCGGATACAGATGTGCCGCTGGATCCAAACGTTCACCAGGCCATTGCGATGGTGGAATCTGAAGAGATTGAAGCCGGTAAAGTGCTGGGCGTGATGCAGAAAGGTTACACCCTGAACGGCCGTACCATTCGCGCTGCGATGGTGACCGTGGCGAAAGCGAAAGCCTAATTTGCTATCTGTAGTGCCGGGTGGCGGCATTCGCCTTACCCGGCCTACGTTTTATTCGGCAATACTTTCCCTAAGTGGCGTAACGGGCAGCACCTTCACCTGCTTAATCATATTGTCCTGCACGTCCAGGATATCAATATCGTACTGCTCAATGCGCACCCGCGTGCCCGCCGCCGGGATCTCTTCAAGCGCTTCCAGAATCATCCCGTTCATGGTACGAGCTTCATCTTCCGGCAAATGCCAGTTAAAGGCTTTGTTGAGTTCACGGATGTTCGCGCTACCGTCAATCAGCACCGAACCGTCGTTCTGCGGAGTCACTTCCTCCGCGAGGGAAGGGGACATCGATGTGGTAAAGTCTCCGACAATCTCTTCCAGAATATCTTCGACCGTCACCAGGCCCTGAATATCGCCGTACTCGTTGACCACCAGGCCGACTTTTTTCTTGTTGCGCTGGAATTTAACCAGCTGCGTGCTGAGCGGCGTACCTTCCGGCACGTAGTAAATCTCGTCGGCGGCGCGCAGCATCACCTCTTTGGTGAACTCTTTTTTCTCGGTCATCAGACGGTAGGCTTCGCGCACGCGCAGCATGCTGATGGCGTCATCCAGCGAGTCGCGATAGAGCACGATGCGCCCATGCGGAGAGTGCGTCAGCTGGCGGACAATGGCTTTCCAGTCGTCGTTGATGTCGATACCGACGATTTCGTTACGCGGCACCATGATGTCGTTCACGCTCACTTTTTCCAAATCCAGCACCGACAGGAGCATATCCTGATTGCGCCGGGAGATCTGCGAGCGGGATTCGTTCACGATGGTGCGCAGCTCTTCTTTGCTGAGCGCGCTGCTGATAGTGACGTCGGCTTTGATCCCCACCATCCGCATTAAAACGCGCGTGACCATGTTCAGCAGCCAGACCAGCGGCATCATCAGGATCTGCAGCGGTGCCAGCAGGAAGCTGCTCGGGTAGGCCACCTTTTCCGGGTAAAGCGCGGCGATGGTTTTTGGCAATACTTCGGCAAACACCAGTACCACAAACGTCAGCACGCCGGTGGCAATCGCCACCCCGGCATTGCCGTACAGGCGCATCCCAACGATGGTGCCGAGGGCTGAGGCCAGAATATTGACAAGGTTGTTGCCGATAAGCACCAGGCTTATCAGCCGATCCGGCTTGCGGAGCAGTTTTTCAACGCGGCGGGCGGCACGGTTACCCTGTTTAGCACGATGACGCAACCGGTAACGGTTTAAGGTCATCATGCCGGTTTCCGAGCCGGAGAAATAGGCGGAGATGACCACCATGACGATCAGGATAACGATCAACGTGGTGGTAGAGATGTGTTCCAGGGGGAACTCCTTTTATAACTTAGCCAGCAAATTGCTGTATGAAGCGGCTGCCAAAATAGGCAAGGGTGAGAATACCCGCACCCGCGACGTTGAACCAGACGACGCGACGACCGCGCCAGCCTTCATGATAATGGCCCCACAACAGGACAATATAGACAAACCACGCGATGATGGAGAGCACTGCTTTATCGATATTCTCCACGCTGAACAGGTTCTTCATGTAAAACAGGCCGGTGCAGAGCGTGAGCGTCAGCAGCACCACGCCTATCTGGGTGATGTGGAACATCTTACGCTCAATGACCATCAGCGGCGGCATTTCATGGTTGAACGCCAGCTTTTTGTTTTTCAACTGGTAATCAATCCAGGCGAGCTGCATGGCGTAAAGCGCGGCGATGATCAGCGTCGCATAGGCGAACAGTGACAGGCCGATGTGCACCAGCATCCCCGGTGTCGCCTCCAGATGCGTAATGAATTCATTAGGCATAAAGGTGGCTAAAGCCAGATTGATCAGCGCGAAGGTATAGACAATCGGCAGCAGCAGCCAGCCGCGATTTTTAGACGCGACGATGGTCATTACCGTACAGATCATCAGGCTGACCAGCGAGCCGACGTTGAGGACGCTCAGGTTTTGCACGCTGCCGTCGCCGGGAATAATGCGTGATTCCAGCGCAAACGCGTGGCTTATCAGTGCGATGACCGCCGAAAGAATAGCCATGCGCCGCCAGCCGCTGTTTTTTTGCAGCAGTCCGGGAATAATCAGCGCGAGGCTGACAGAGTAGGCAACAAGGGCGATCAGTGCGAAAACAGGCATATAGGCATCGACAGTTGTCTTAATAAGAAAGAGAAGCAGTATAACGTTACGTGACGCCTGCTCCAACCGTTGCATAACAACAAAGGCGCCTTCATGTTATACTCCGGCAAAATTCTGTGTATGTGTCGCTCAATGCGGCCCAACGTTTCTACTCAGGCGAGAGACAATGTTTGATAATTTAACCGATCGTTTGTCGCGCACGCTGCGCAACATCAGCGGCCGCGGACGCCTTACTGAAGAGAACATCAAGGAAACGCTGCGCGAAGTGCGCATGGCGCTGCTGGAAGCAGACGTGGCGTTGCCGGTTGTTCGTGATTTTATCAACCGCGTAAAAGAGAAGGCGGTTGGTCATGAAGTTAACAAGAGCCTGACCCCGGGTCAGGAGTTCGTCAAAATCGTTCGTAACGAACTGGTTTCGGCGATGGGCGAAGAGAACCAGGTGCTTAACCTGGCGGCTCAGCCGCCGGCCGTGGTGCTGATGGCGGGCCTGCAGGGTGCGGGTAAAACCACCAGCGTCGGTAAGCTGGGTAAATTCCTGCGCGAAAAGCACAAGAAGAAAGTGCTGGTTGTCTCTGCGGACGTCTATCGCCCGGCGGCGATCAAGCAGCTGGAAACGCTGGCCGAGCAGGTCGGCGTGGACTTCTTCCCGTCCGACGTTGCCCAGAAGCCTGTCGACATCGTTAACGCCGCGCTGAAAGAAGCGAAGCTGAAATTCTACGACGTGCTGCTGGTGGATACCGCCGGTCGTCTGCACGTTGACGAAGCGATGATGGACGAAATCAAGCAGGTGCACGCTTCTATCAACCCGGTAGAGACCCTGTTTGTCGTTGACGCCATGACCGGTCAGGATGCGGCGAATACCGCGAAAGCGTTTAACGAAGCGCTGCCGTTAACCGGCGTGGTGCTGACCAAAGTCGACGGTGATGCCCGCGGCGGTGCGGCGCTTTCTATTCGTCATATCACCGGTAAGCCGATCAAGTTCCTCGGCGTGGGCGAGAAAACCGAAGCGCTGGAGCCGTTCCACCCGGACCGTATCGCCTCCCGTATCCTCGGCATGGGCGACGTGCTGTCGCTGATCGAAGATATCGAGAGCAAGGTCGACCGCGCGCAGGCTGAAAAGCTCGCCAGCAAGCTGAAAAAAGGTGACGGTTTCGATCTGACCGACTTCCTTGAGCAGCTGCGTCAGATGAAAAACATGGGCGGCATGGCAAGCCTGATGGGCAAACTGCCGGGCATGGGCCAGATCCCTGACAACGTTAAATCCCAGATGGATGACAAAGTGCTGGTGCGTATGGAGGCGATCATTAACTCCATGACGCTGAAAGAACGAGCCAAGCCAGAAATCATCAAAGGTTCCCGTAAGCGCCGTATCGCTGCCGGTTGCGGCATGCAGGTGCAGGACGTTAACCGCCTTCTGAAACAGTTCGACGACATGCAGCGCATGATGAAGAAAATGAAGAAAGGCGGCATGGCGAAGATGATGCGCGGCATGAAAGGCATGATGCCTCCCGGTTTTCCAGGGCGTTAATCGCTTTTGAGATTGCTTTTTGCCCGAAAATGAGTAAAATTTTCGGGCTTTTAATATGACACCCGGGCTCCGTTCCTCGATGGGGCCCGGTTGTTTTATTCACACAAGAGGATGTTATGGTAACTATTCGTTTAGCACGTCACGGCGCTAAAAAGCGTCCGTTCTACCAGGTTGTTGTGACTGACAGCCGTAATGCACGCAACGGTCGCTTCATCGAGCGCGTTGGTTTCTTCAACCCACTGGCCTCTGGCGCAGAAGAAGAAACCCGTCTGGATCTGGATCGTATCGCTCACTGGGTTGGCCAGGGCGCTACTGTTTCCGATCGCGTTGCTACGCTGATCAAAGCAGCAAACAAAGCAGCTTAATCTGTCACGGTGGTCATGATGAGCAATAAAGCACCTGTTGAACCGATCGTATTGGGAAAAATGGGTTCTTGCTACGGTATCCGTGGTTGGCTCAGAGTGTTTTCCTCCACTGAAGACGCTGATAGCATTTTTGATTACCAGCCCTGGTTCATCCAGAAAGCCGGTAAGTGGGAAGAGGTCGAGCTGGAAAGCTGGCGTCACCACAATCAGGACATCATCATCAAGCTGAAAGGCATTGACGATCGTGATGCCGCGAATGCGCTGACTAATTGTGAAATTGTCGTGGATTCGTCGCAGTTGCCACAGCTGGATGAGGGCGACTACTACTGGAAAGACCTTATGGGCTGCCAGGTAGTCACCACTGAAGGTTACAGCCTGGGGAAAGTCATCGATATGATGGAAACCGGGTCAAATGACGTTCTCGTCATTAAGGCAAACCTGAAAGATGCATTTGGCATCAAGGAGCGGCTGGTCCCGTTCCTCGATGGACAGGTTATCAAGAAAGTCGATCTCACTACTCAAACCATTGAAGTAGATTGGGATCCTGGTTTTTAAATTCTCCGGATAAACGGTAAAAGACGGCGCTATGTGGATTGGCATAATTAGCCTGTTTCCTGAAATGTTCCGCGCGATTACCGATTACGGGGTAACTGGCCGGGCAGTAAAGAATGGCCTGCTGAGCATCCAGAGCTGGAGTCCGCGTGACTTTACTCATGACCGGCACCGTACCGTGGACGATCGTCCTTACGGCGGCGGACCGGGGATGCTAATGATGGTGCAACCCTTACGGGACGCCATTCACACAGCAAAAGCCGCGGCAGGTGAAGGCGCAAAGGTGATATATCTGTCACCTCAGGGACGCAAGCTTGATCAAGCGGGCGTGAGCGAACTGGCGACGAATCAAAAGCTGATTCTGGTCTGTGGTCGTTACGAAGGGATAGATGAGCGCGTAATTCAAACCGAGATTGACGAAGAATGGTCTATCGGCGATTACGTTCTCAGCGGTGGTGAGTTACCGGCAATGACGCTGATTGACTCCGTCGCCCGGTTTATTCCGGGGGTACTGGGCCATGAAGCTTCGGCAACGGAAGATTCCTTTGCCGATGGATTGCTGGACTGCCCACACTATACTCGTCCTGAAGTGTTAGAAGGGATGGAAGTACCGGCAGTGTTACTGTCAGGAAACCATGCCGAGATACGTCGCTGGCGTTTGAAGCAGTCGCTGGGCCGAACCTGGCTTAGAAGACCTGAACTTCTGGAAAACCTGGCTCTGACTGAAGAGCAAGCAAAGTTGCTGGCCGAGTTCAAAACTGAACACGCGCACCAGCAGCATGAACATGATGGGAAGGCGTGATACGCTCCCGAATATCAGTTTACCCAGGATAAGAGATTAAATTATGAGCAACATTATTAAGCAACTTGAACAAGAGCAGATGAAGCAGGACGTACCTTCCTTCCGTCCAGGTGACACCGTGGAAGTGAAAGTATGGGTTGTTGAAGGTTCCAAAAAACGTCTGCAGGCATTCGAGGGCGTGGTTATCGCTATTCGTAACCGCGGTCTGCACTCTGCATTCACTGTTCGTAAAATTTCCAACGGCGAAGGCGTTGAGCGTGTCTTCCAGACTCACTCTCCGGTAGTTGACAGCATTGCTGTTAAACGTCGTGGTGCTGTACGTAAAGCTAAACTGTACTACCTGCGTGAGCGTACTGGTAAGTCTGCTCGTATTAAAGAGCGTCTGAACTAAGATTCGCTTAAGCGACATCCTGTTAGAAAGGGCTGGCCGAAAGGCTGGCCCTTTTTTTATCCCATCGCACCTCTCGCGTTAACCCTTTCGTCATAAATCATTTACAATGCTTGCCTCTTGAATGGAGGGGACGTGGATAACGTACTGCATCAGCCTAACCGGAAACGCGCAGCGGCATTGACCGCGCTGTTTGCGATCCTGCTGATCGTAGTGGCACCCCTTATCTCCGTCTCGTTGCAGAAAGACCCCATGAGCGCCATGCCGGGCATGCATCATGACATGAGCATGATGTCGATGGACGAGCATCACGGCGATATGCCGCACACGATGCCGGTTGACCATGCGGAGGCGTGCGGCTACTGCGTGCTGTTAGCGCATGTCCCTGGCGTGATGCTCGCGCTGATAGTGCTGCTCAGTATCGTGCTGCAGAGGCTTCGCGTTAAGCCGCCGCGTCAGGCGGTCAGCCACTGGCACTTTTTCCCCTGGCTTTACCCTGATACCCGCGCGCCGCCGCGGCAGTCTGCTTTTTCCCTTTAAAAACTCAATCGATAACTTTTTGCCTTAAAAAGGAAATGTATGACTACCTGCACTCCGCGCGCGGCATGGGGAAACCTGCTGCGTCGCCTCCATTTCTACGTCGGGCTATTTGTCGGCCCGTTTATCTTCTTCGCCGCGCTGACCGGTACGCTGTACGTGGCGACCCCGCAGCTCGAGAATGCGCTCTACCGGGACGCGCTCCACACGAATTCCGTGGGCGAACCGAAGCCGCTGGCGGAACAAATCGCCACGGCGGAAAAGGCCGTTGGCTCAGATTTGCGTTTGCACGCCGTTCGCCCGGGGCTGGTTGAAGGTGAAACCACCCGCGTGATGTTTGCGGACCCGACGCTGGGGCCCTCGGAAAACCGGGCAATCTTTATCGATCCGGTAAGCCTCACGGTGCTGGGGGATATGACGGTGTACGGTACCAGCGGGATTTTACCGCTGCGTCAGACCATTGATTATCTGCATACCTCTCTGATGCTGGGCGATATTGGGCGGCTCTATAGCGAACTGGCCGCTTCCTGGATGTGGGTGGCCGCACTGGGAGGGATTGCCCTGTGGTTTTATACCCGACCAAAACGCCGGATTAACAATCGCTTCCAGAACCGCCGTCGGGTGCATGTGACGCTCGGATGGATATTACTGGGGGGCATGCTGCTCTTCTCTGCAACCGGCCTGACCTGGTCCCAGTGGGCGGGCGGGAACGTGGATAAGCTGCGTGCAGAGATGAACTGGCTCACCCCGCAGGTGAACACGACGCTATCCGGCCAACATGAGGTCGTGGATGAACATGCCGAACACCGTGGCCATCACGGCGGAATGGTGATGCCGGAAATGGCGATGGATCTGACGCGGTTTGACGGCGTGTTGAGCGCGGCGCGTAAAGCGGGGATTGATGCCAACAGGCTGGAGATCCGCCCGGCGAAAACAATGGATCGCGCATGGACAGTGACGGAGATCGACCGCAGCTGGCCGACTCAGGTGGACGCCGTTGCGGTTGATCCCGGTACGATGCAGATCCTCGACAGAACCCGATTCGAGGATTTCCCGCTCATGGCAAAACTGACCCGCTGGGGCGTGGATTTCCATATGGGGATCTTATTCGGGCTGGTGAATCAGCTGCTGCTCGTTGCTTTCGGCCTTGCCCTGTGCGTGCTTATCATCTGGGGATACCGGATGTGGTGGATGCGTCGTCCGGCACAGTCGGCAATGAATCCGGTGCAGACGCTTACTCAGAGCTGGCTGGCGCTGTCAGGGTGGGGAAGAGGTGCTACCGTGGTCATCAGCGCACTGCTGGGGCTGGCTTTGCCGGTGATGGGCGTGAGTCTGGCGCTGTTTGTTCTGATTGACTGGCTGCGCTGGCGAGCGGCAACAGGCGTGTCGCTCACCGAATCATCCGCTAAATAATCCTATGGCGCGCTGATAACCACTGACACCCGGCGGTTTTCAGCGCGCCCTTGTGCAGTGCTGTTGCTCGCAATCGGATATTTTTGGCCTAATCCCCGGGTGGAGAGATTGCTGCGCGGGATATTCGCGCCTTTCGCCCAGGCGTCGGCCACGGCATTGGCGCGTTTTAACGACAGGGCTTCGTTGTAGCTTGCTTCACCGTAATTATCGGTATGACCGTCCATTCGCGCGTGATTCAGGCCAGTTTTCGCCAGACGAGAGGCCATGGACTGGATCTGTGTTTCACTTTCCGGACGCAGTCTGGCGTCATTCTTATCAAAGAGGATGGTGTCCGACATACCAAGCGACCAGTCGCCGTTCAGTTCGTTAAAACCGTATGACTTCATCGCCGCGATTTGCTCAGGAGTAAATTTGCCCTGGGGCGGCGACTGACAGCCTGCCAGAACCAGTGAGGCCATAACTAACGGCGCGAAGTAACGTTTTAACATAGTGTATCCTTTCTAACTTATTGTTTTCGTACGCTGGTTTTTAACCTGGTACATGTTGCGGTCAGCCCTCTCCAGTAATGCTTCCACGGAAGCATTTTCCCACGCCAGAGCAAAGCCAATGCTGAGTGACATCGATGCTTTTTGTCCGTTGTGCAGATCAAACGGACGGATAAACTGCTGCGCTAGCGCAGCACAAATGTGTTGAACCTCTGGTTCAGAATGCACCCCGTACAGCACCATGGCAAATTCGTCACCGCCAAGGCGGTAGGACTGATGGCGTTTATCGCCAAATTCCACCATCCTGCTGGCGACTTCAATCAGCACGCAGTCTCCTGCCGCGTGTCCCCAGGTGTCGTTAATAAACTTAAAATTATCACCGTCGAGGAAGAGCAGGGCCGAGTTTGTTTTTGCCGAGGGGTCATTCATTAATGCCGCAATACTGTTACGAAACGCAGCGCGGTTAGCAAGACCGGTGAGCGGGTCGTGCATGGCGGTACGAAGCAGCTGAGCGTTTTTCGCCTGGAGCTTAAGCTGCCACTCCTCCATCTCGTCCAGCAGGCTGTTGAAGTCTTCTCCAAACTGATGGAATTCTTCAATGCGCCCATCTTTCACCCGACGGGAAAAGTTGCGATTGGTGCGGACGTCATGCACAACGTCGGTGATATTTTGCAGCGCAGTGACCATGCCGCGGTGCAGAGACTGGGTAATGGTGAGTGCGACGACGGTTGCAAAAAGAATACAGCCGGTGAGGACGGCAAACGACATCCAGATGAAATGGCTGATAAGGCTGTCACGCGCGGTAAGACGTATTTCACCTATCTTCGCGCCGTTGTGCAGGATGGGCTGCGCAACCGGAACGGGGAAAAGCCAGCGGCTGACCAGCGCCCCCAGCGTGTCGTTATTATCCTTCGGGTTCCAGGACCAGTAGGCAAAGCGCTTTTTATGCCCGTTGATGACTTCTGCTACGGCAAACTGCCCCTGCTTACCCAGCGCAGCGAGCGTTTCGTTGGCCGCCAGTGAATCGTTGAAAACCAGAGAGGCTTCAAGGCTGTGGCTCATTGTGGCGCCGGTTAATTCGAGATTTTTTTGCGCGTATTGTTTTAATGTTACGACCGAGGCAAAACAGAGCAACAGCCATATTAACGTCATTGTGATGATGACGCTTATCATGCTGTTTCGCCTCAGCGTTCTTTTAAAGGTCGGACGCTGCGTCGAGATGAAATCTTTATCCATGCTGCTTATTCCGTGCAAGCATCAATACATCCGGGTTAACCCTGACGCCACTGCGTGTCAACGCATCCAGATTGACGGAAAATCGCACCTGGCCACGATCGATTATCAGGCAAAAGGCGCTGCCAATAACACATTCCGGATTTTGCTCTGAGATTAATAGCAATGCTCTGCCCTGATATTGACTTATTAATTCAAGTTGTTTCGCAGGTGGTTCAGTCCCGAAATAAACAGCATCGCATGTCGCGGCCAGGGCTTCCCGATCGTTACGTACAATAACGGGGGTATAAGGTAACTCGTTATGCCCCTGGTCTTCGCTGAGCGCGTGCGTATAGTGAGAAGTGGCATAGATGCAGAGTTTAGGCTGACCGGAAAGCGACGGCCATCGCGTATAGCTCACTATGCCTGAGACAATAGAACGTACCGATTTATCTGTCTCCGAGAGCGCGCCTGCCATCGCCGGGCCCACCATAAGGAACAGCATTAGCACCAGAGTGAGTCGGAACAAAGAGTTCAAGTATAAATTTCTCACCAGAATCCGCCGTACCGCTCCGGAAATAGATGTCCTTAAGAGTTGCGGGCAGAATACCATTGTTTATCAGAACCGTCATTATGTCAGAAATAGCCCATGGCTGACCTAAGCTAAATCCTACAGTTGTTTATTTTCCAAAGAATAAAAGCAGACTTAATTAAGCCTGCTGGAACGCATACTTTCATCCATTCCTTTTTGCCATGACGCATGCAGTTTCGCTGCATTTTCAACAGTATCACAACTGGCTGGATAAGATTTGCCCGCTAATCCCCATGCATGAATAAAGCCTTCTTCACACACTTTCTTCTGACCATCAGCATAGCCGCGAAGATATTCATTACGATCGATGTGGGGGGCGTTAAAACTATCGGCCAGGGTCTGGTTATCTTTAACCGGCAGGCCATTTATGGCGTCTTCTTTACCCGCGCTGAACCAGTCCGGGCTCGTCCAGTTGGGCTGGAAAGTGTAAGGATTAATCTGACAGCCCGATAAAAACAGCGACAGCAGGACGAAAGCAATCGATCGCATAACCCTTCTCCTTTTTCTTCAGCATAGCCTGGCGGGAGAAATTTAGGGTGTAATTTAAACTTTACGATTTTAGCGGCTGATTTTTGCCTTTATTGTGCCAATGTAAACTAATGTGTACGTATTTTGGATTGAAATGTTTACTTTTTATGGTATCGTGGTTTCACCTCACTGAGGAAAACAACTATCGCAAACGAGCTTTACAGGATCGCTATCATGCAAAAAGACGCGCTGAACAACGTTCATATCACTGACGAACAGGTTTTGATTACCCCGGATCAACTGAAAGCGGAGTTTCCGCTGAGCGCCGCGCAGGAGGCTCAGATCGAGCACTCTCGCCAGACCATTTCTGACATTATCGCCGGCCGCGATCCGCGCCTGCTGGTGGTTTGTGGTCCTTGCTCTATTCACGATCCTGAAACCGCCATTGAGTATGCGCGTCGATTTAAAGCATTAGCGGAGGAGGTCAGCGATAGCCTCTATCTGGTGATGCGCGTCTATTTTGAAAAGCCACGCACGACGGTTGGCTGGAAAGGATTGATCAACGATCCGCACATGGATGGCTCGTTTGATGTGGAAGCAGGCCTGAAGATTGCGCGTCGCCTGCTGGTGGAACTGGTCAGCATGGGGCTGCCGCTGGCAACCGAAGCGCTGGATCCAAACAGCCCGCAATACCTTGGCGATCTGTTTAGCTGGTCCGCAATTGGTGCGCGTACGACTGAATCGCAAACCCACCGTGAGATGGCGTCTGGGCTGTCGATGCCGGTTGGCTTTAAAAACGGTACCGATGGCAGCCTGGCGACGGCGATCAACGCCATGCGCGCAGCCGCCATGCCGCACCGCTTTGTTGGGATCAACCAGGCGGGCCAGGTGTGCCTGCTGCAAACGCAGGGCAACCCGGACGGTCATGTGATCCTGCGCGGCGGTAAAGCGCCAAACTACAGCCCGGCGGACGTGGCGCAGTGTGAAAAAGAGATGGAACAGGCGGGACTGCGTCCGGCACTGATGGTAGATTGCAGTCATGGTAATTCGAATAAAGATTACCGTCGCCAGCCAGCGGTTGCGGAATCCGTGGTCGCACAGATCAAAGACGGAAACCGTTCGATTATCGGCCTGATGATTGAGAGCAACATTCATGAAGGTAATCAGTCATCAGAACAGCCGCGCAGCGCGATGAAGCACGGCGTCTCCGTGACGGATGCCTGCATCAGCTGGGAAACCACCGATGCGCTGCTGCGTGAGATCCATAAAGATTTAAGCGGCCAGTTGGCGACGCGTCTGGTTTAAGAGGGTAGTTATGGTTGCTGAATTGACCGCACTGCGCGATCAAATTGATGAAGTGGATAAGGCGCTGCTGGACCTGCTGGCGCGCCGCATGGCGCTTGTTGCCGAAGTCGGTGAGGTGAAAAGCAAATACGGCCTGCCGATTTACGTCCCGGAGCGCGAAGCCTCAATGCTGGCCTCCCGTCGTAAAGAGGCGCAGGCGCTGGGCGTTTCGCCGGATTTGATTGAAGATGTTCTGCGTCGCGTGATGCGGGAATCCTATTCCAGCGAAAACGACAAGGGCTTTAAAACCCTCTGTCCGTCCCTGCGTCCGGTGGTGATTGTTGGCGGAGCAGGGCAGATGGGGCGTCTGTTCGAGAAAATGCTGACGCTTTCTGGCTATCAGGTGCGCATTCTGGAAAAAGAGGACTGGGCACAAGCACCGGAACTGATGAAAGATGCCGGAATGGTTATCGTCAGCGTGCCGATCCACGTGACGGAGCAGATCATCGGGAAGCTTCCTCCTTTACCAAAAGACTGCATTCTGGTGGATCTGGCTTCCGTTAAAAACGGTCCTCTGCAGGCGATGCTGGCTGCGCATACGGGCCCGGTGCTGGGGCTGCACCCGATGTTTGGCCCGGACAGCGGCAGCCTGGCGAAGCAGGTGGTGGTTTACTGCGACGGCCGTCAGCCTGAAGCCTATCAATGGTTCCTGGAACAGATTCAGGTCTGGGGCGCGAGGCTGCACCGCATCAGCGCGGTCGAGCACGATCAGAACATGGCGTTCATTCAGGCGCTGCGCCACTTTGCGACCTTTGCCTACGGCCTGCATCTGGCGGAAGAGAACGTGCAGCTTGAACAGCTGCTGGCGCTCTCTTCACCCATCTATCGTCTTGAGCTGGCGATGGTCGGGCGTCTGTTTGCGCAGGATCCCCAGCTTTACGCCGACATCATCATGTCGTCTGAAAATAACCTGGCGCTGATCAAGCGCTACTATCAGCGCTTTGGCGAAGCCATTACGCTGCTGGAGCACGGAGACAAGCGGGCGTTTATCGACAGCTTCCGCAAAGTGGAGCACTGGTTCGGCGATTACGCCACGCGTTTCCAGAGTGAAAGCCGCACGCTGTTGCGCCAGGCAAATGACAGTCGCCAGTAATCCAATGATGTATATACTGAAAGCCAGCAATGCTGGCTTTTTTCATTTTGGGGAACTGTCATGGCTGAACCGCAGCTGCTGTTGAACTACACCGGGCATCTGCCCGAATGCCCGACGTGGAGCGCAGAAGAAAATGCGCTTTACTGGGCGGATATTCTGGAAGGGGAGATCCACCGCTACCACCTGCCGACGGCGGAACATACCGTGCTTTCCTTCCACGAAGAGGTGGGCTGCTTTGCCCTGCGTGAGCGAGGCGGTTTTATCGTCGCTATGCGCAACGGCATCTGGCTTGCCGATAAGCATGGGCTCCTGCAGCGCAAGGTGTGTGATAACCCCTCTAACCCGCAGCTCGCACGTTTTAATGATGGGGGCACCGACCACCAGGGCCGCTTCTATGCGGGCACGTTCTGGGGGCCGGGAGATTACAACGGCGCCCTGCTGATGCGCATCGACAACGACCTGACGCCGAAAGTGATCCAGTGCGATATCCACGGGCACAACGGCCTGGCGTTTAGCCCGGATAAGCAGTGGATGTTTACCTCAGACACGCCCAACGGTGTGATCTTCCGTACCCCGCTTGATGAACAGGGTGAACCCGGCAGGCGTGAGGTGTTTCGTCAGTTTAAAGAGGGCGAGGGGATACCGGACGGTGCGGCGATGGATGTGGAAGGCTGCTACTGGAGCGCGCTGTTTGACGGCTGGCGTATCGCGCGTTTTTCTCCACAAGGGGAGCAACTGGAAGAATACCGCATGCCGGTGCGTTGCCCGACGATGGTCTGCTTTGGCGGCGATGATATGAAAACGCTGTTCATTACCACCACGCGGGAAAATATGGATGCGGAGGAGGTGGCGAAGTATCCGCTTTCCGGAGCCGTCTTCACCCTGCCGGTTAATGTGGCAGGGATGAAGAAAAGCCGTTTTATCGAATGCTAGCTTGGATCGACCGGGACGACGTTTTCGCTCGGATAGCAGCCCAGCACTTTCATTGAACGGGTAATTTCACCCAGTTCGCGCAGGGCTTTCTGCATGGATGCAGATTCCAGGTTGGCCTGGATATCGAGGTAAAACATCTCTTCCCATGGATTACCGTGGATTGGGCGTGATTCCAGCCTGGTCATGATCAAATTGTGGTTGCGCAGCACCAGCAGGGCTTCTACCAGCGCGCCCGCCTGCTGGCCGGTCGCCATCAGCAGCGTGGTTTTCGCCGGCACCTGGTCTGACACGTTGATTGCCTTGCGGGCCAGCACCACGAAGCGGGTGATGTTTTGCGTCTGGTTAGCAAGATTGCGTTCCAGAACCTGTAAGCCATACAGCGCGCCGCCCGCTTCGCTGCCGAGCGCAGCAACGGTTGGGGAGTTAGCTTGCGCTACTTTTTCCATTGCCGCCGAGGTGCTTTCGGTGTACTCAATTTTCCAGTTCGGATAGCGGTTCAGGAACTGGCTACACTGCTGGAAAGGCTGCGGATGGCTGTAGACCGTTTCGATCGTGTTCAGGTCCGTTGAACCGGAGACCAGCACGCAGTGATCTATAGGGATCGTCAGCTCGCCGACCAGCGACAGGCTGGTATGCTGCAGTAGATCGTAGACGTCGTTGATGGCACCGGAACTGGTGTTTTCAATCGGCACCACGGCGTAATCCGCCTGGCCGGTCTCAACCTGGTTAAAAATATCGGCGAATTTTGCGCAGCCGCTTTCAATAAACTCTTCAAAATGACGTGCGGCATACTGGCGTGCGGCCAGATGAGAGTAGGAGCCTTTAGGCCCAAGGAAGGCGATGCGCGCCGAGTGCGGGTTGGTTTTATTGAGATGCTGCTGGAGTAGCGCTTGCTGGGTCAGAACGGAATCTTCGATGATGAGCTGGAACAGCCGGGTGATGTAGTGGGCATCGAGGTGATGCGCTTTGCCGAGCTGGATGAGACGTTCCAGCAGATCCCGCTCGCGGTCGATGTCACGGACCGGACGATGGGAGTCCAGCTTGGCTTTGCCCACTTCAACGGCGAGGGCGCGACGTTCGGCCAGCAGCGCCAGTAATTTTTCATCCAGCGCGCTGATTTTTACTCGCAGATCCAGTAACGGGTTTTCCGGTGTCATAGTGTTGCCTGTCTCATTTTATCGTTATCAATAAAAAAGGCCCCCCGGTGTGGGAGGCCTTGTTGTTCGTCTTCGCATTCTTTATCACACGACGAAACGCCTCCCGTTCAGGGGAAGGTAAAAAAGAATGCGAAGAAGAACGGCGTAAGTTTCATAAAGTCATCCTGTGATTGATACCGTTAAAGTACCCGTACTGTTTTCACCCTGTCAATAAAAAACGCGCCCGAAGGCGCGTTGGCGGTACACTCAATTTAAAGGATTACTCTTCTTCAACTTCTTCCGCGAAGCTGGCGTCTTTCACCGACGTTGCGGCGCGACGGGCTTCACCTTTGTGTTGCACTTTATTGAGCTGCCGTTCCAGCTTGTTGATCAAATCGTTAATAGCGGTGTACATATCCTCATGTTTTGCGCTGGCGACCAGATGGCCGTTTGGAGTATTGATAGTTGCGTCAGCGATGAAACCCTGGGGCTCCTTGGACAGGATGATATGTGGATTAATCAAATGTGTTTGCCATTTATCCAGTTTGGCGAGACGGTCTGCGACGTGCTGGCGAATTGCCGGAGTAATTTCCATTTGTTTACTGGTAATGTTCATTGTCATAAATTTTACCTCTTGTCTTTCCGTCTTGGTGATTCCAGCATACCCAACCTAATGTCAAAATGTGTGATTTAGATCACGTTATTTTGTCGGTTTTTGTCAGGGAATCTTTTTTGTGAGGCAAGGCAGGAAGAGATGAGATTTACCTTGTGGAAGGTACGAATTACGGTCATAGTTGACGGGATGTGTTGAGGCTAAAGCGCTTCAGCGGATGTCTGAATTGAATAAAAAAACGGCAGCCTTCGGGCTGCCGTTTTGCATTGAAGCGATATCACGTGTTGCTGCTGTTCGCGGCGATGATTTTCGCCACTTTTTCAGCCTGAGCGGTCATCTGCATCTGACGGTAAGCATTTTCCATCAGCTTCAGGCCGTCACGCGTAGCCTGAGTATCCGGGTAATCACGCAGCATACCTTCTACGCGGTTAACCACGGCAACCCATGCGCCACGGCGGGTATAGTATTCCGCAACGGAGTACTCATATTTCGCCAGACGATCTTTCAGGAACACCAGACGTTTGGTGGCGTCGGTCACGTACTGACTGTTCGGATAGCCGCGCACCAGCTTGGAGAAGTCATTGAAGGCGTCGCGCGCATGCTGCGGGTCACGGTCGGAGCGATCTACGCCGAAGAAGCCCTGCAGGGCGCTGTCGTCCAGCGCCATGTTGGTCAGGCCGCGCATGTACATGACGTAGTCGATGTTAGGATGAGTCGGGTTCAGACGCATGAAACGATCGATAGTTGCCTGAGCCAGCGGCAGATCGGCATTTTTGTAGTAGGCGTAGATAAGATCTAACTGTACCTGCTGCGAATACGGACCAAATGGATAGCGATTATCCAACGCTTCCAGTTGCGTTATCGCCTGTTTCCAGTTACCGTCCTGCAACTTTTGTTGTGCAGTCGCATAGATTTCATTCGGCGGATTGTCAGGGACCTGTTCATTCGAACCGGAGCAGCCCACCAAAGCCAGGCTCAACGTGGCCGCTGCCACCAGATATTTCATGCGCGTCATGACGTTTTGACTTTCCTCAAATGTTTGTCCGGGAGAAACTCTGTTCCTGCTCCCGATTAAGACCAGCTACAATAGCACACTATATTAAACGGCAAAGCCGTAAAACCCAACGTTAAACAAAGAAGCAGTTTATGGCACAACGAGTAGAACTCACCGCAACAGTCTCCGAAAATCAGCTCGGTCAACGCTTAGATCAGGCTTTGGCCGAATTGTTCCCTGATTATTCGCGTTCACGCATAAAAGAATGGATCCTTGACCAGCGCGTGCTGGTAAACGGCAAGATCTGGGACAAACCAAAAGAGAAAGTGTTTGGTGGGGAAGCTGTTGCCATCAATGCTGAAATCGAAGAGGAAATCCGCTTCGAGCCGCAGGATATCCCACTGGACATCGTCTATGAAGATGATGACATTCTGGTGATCAACAAGCCGCGCGACCTGGTTGTTCATCCGGGCGCAGGGAATCCAGACGGTACGGTACTTAACGCACTTCTTCATTATTATCCGCCGATTGCGGATGTCCCACGTGCAGGTATCGTTCACCGTCTGGATAAAGACACTACCGGCCTGATGGTGGTGGCGAAGACCGTTCCCGCTCAGACCCGTCTGGTGGAGTCGCTGCAGCTGCGTGAGATTACTCGCGAATATGAAGCGGTGGCGATTGGACACATGACCGCTGGCGGCACGGTAGAAGAGCCGATCAGCCGTCACCCGACGAAACGTACCCATATGTCGGTGCATCCGATGGGTAAACCGGCGGTGACGCACTATCGCATTATGGAGCACTTCCGTATTCATACCCGCCTGCGCCTGCGCCTGGAAACCGGTCGTACTCACCAGATCCGCGTTCACATGGCGCACATTACCCATCCGCTGGTGGGGGATCAGGTGTACGGCGGTCGTCCGCGTCCGCCAAAAGGCGCGTCGGATGAGTTCATCAGCGTACTGCGTAAATTCGATCGTCAGGCGCTGCACGCGACCATGCTGCGTCTTTATCACCCGATCAGTGGTATCCAGATGGAATGGCATGCGCCTATCCCGCAGGATATGGTGGAACTCATTGACGCCATGCGTGCCGATTTCGAAGAACATAAGGATCAAGTGGACTGGTTATGACCAAACTGATTGTCCCGGAGTGGCCGCTGCCTGCAGGCGTGGCCGCCTGTAGTTCGACCCGTATTGGCGGCGTGAGCCAGGGCGCGTGGGAGTCTTTAAACCTCGGCGCACACTGCGGCGATAGCCTGGAACACGTTGAAGAGAACCGCACGCGTCTGTTTGCTGCGGGAAATCTGCCGTCGAAGCCGGTTTGGCTGGAGCAGGTTCACGGCAAAGCGGTACTGAAGCTGACGGGAGAACCTTACGCTTCCAAACGCGCCGATGCTTCTTACAGTAATACGCCGGGCACGGTTTGTGCCGTAATGACCGCCGATTGTCTGCCGGTTCTGTTTTGTAACCGTGCCGGTACGGAGGTAGCAGCAGCGCACGCGGGCTGGCGTGGCTTATGCGAGGGCGTGCTGGAAGAGACCGTCGCCTGCTTCAATGATGATCCCGCCAATATCATGGCCTGGCTAGGTCCGGCGATTGGCCCTCGTGCTTTTGAAGTGGGGCCGGAGGTTCGCGAAGCATTCATGGAAAAAGATCCGCAAGCCATTGAGGCCTTCCTGCCTGCCGGGGAAAAATATCTGGCGGATATTTACCAGCTTGCCCGCCAGCGTCTGAATAATATTGGCGTAACGCAGATATTCGGCGGCGATCGCTGTACGTTCACCGAAAAGGATGATTTTTTCTCCTATCGCCGCGACAAGACGACGGGTCGTATGGCAAGTTTCATTTGGCTGATATAACCTAAAGAATCAAGACGATCCGGCACGTGCCGTTTTCTTTTCACATAATTCAGGTCATTAACCTTGAATAATTGAGGGATGACCTCATTTAATCTCCAGTAGCAAATTTGACCTGTTATGGGAGGAGTTATGCGTCTGGATCGTCTTACTAATAAATTCCAGCTTGCTCTCGCCGATGCCCAGTCCCTTGCACTGGGGCACGACAACCAATTCATCGAACCTCTTCATTTAATGAGCGCCTTGCTGAATCAGGAAGGGGGATCGGTACATCCTTTATTAACGTCTGCTGGCATTAATGCTGGCCAGTTACGCACCGCTATCGATCAGGCGCTGAGCCGTTTACCGCAGGTAGAAGGTACCGGCGGCGATGTGCAGCCGTCTCAGGATCTGGTTCGCGTGCTGAACCTTTGCGACAAGCTGGCGCAAAAACGTGGGGACAACTTTATTTCGTCGGAGCTCTTTGTTCTGGCGGCGCTTGAATCACGCGGTACCTTGACCGACCTGCTGAAATCTGCCGGTGCAACCACCGCCAATGTGACTCAGGCGATTGAGAAAATGCGCGGAGGTGAAAGCGTGAACGATCAGGGAGCCGAAGACCAACGTCAGGCTTTGAAGAAATTTACGGTCGATCTGACCGAACGTGCCGAGCAGGGCAAACTTGACCCGGTTATCGGCCGTGACGAAGAGATCCGCCGTACGATTCAGGTACTGCAGCGTCGTACCAAAAACAACCCGGTACTGATTGGTGAGCCGGGGGTCGGTAAAACCGCCATCGTTGAAGGGCTTGCGCAGCGTATCGTAAACGGTGAAGTGCCGGAAGGGTTGAAAGGCCGCCGCGTACTGGCGCTGGATATGGGCGCGCTGGTGGCCGGTGCGAAATACCGCGGTGAGTTTGAAGAGCGTTTGAAAGGCGTGCTTAATGACCTGGCAAAACAGGAAGGCAACGTCATTCTGTTTATCGACGAACTGCACACCATGGTCGGGGCCGGTAAAGCTGACGGCGCAATGGATGCCGGGAACATGCTGAAACCTGCGCTGGCGCGTGGTGAACTTCACTGTGTCGGTGCCACTACGCTTGATGAGTATCGTCAGTACATTGAGAAAGATGCCGCTCTGGAACGTCGCTTCCAGAAGGTGTTTGTTGCCGAGCCAAGCGTTGAAGATACCATCGCGATCCTGCGTGGTCTGAAAGAGCGTTATGAACTGCACCACCATGTGCAAATTACTGACCCGGCCATCGTTGCGGCGGCGACGCTTTCGCATCGGTATATCGCCGATCGTCAGTTGCCTGATAAAGCAATCGACCTGATCGATGAAGCGGCGTCGAGCATTCGTATGCAGATTGACTCGAAGCCGGAAGAACTGGACCGACTCGACCGCCGCATCATTCAGCTCAAGCTGGAACAGCAGGCGCTGAAAAAAGAGTCTGATGAAGCCAGTAAGAAACGCCTGGATATGCTCAATGAAGAGCTGGACGATAAAGAGCGCCAGTATTCTGAGCTGGAAGAAGAGTGGAAAGCCGAGAAAGCCTCCCTCTCTGGCACGCAGACCATTAAAGCGGAACTCGAACAGGCCAAAATTGCCATTGAGCAGGCTCGCCGTGTGGGTGACCTGGCACGTATGTCTGAACTGCAGTACGGCAAAATCCCTGAGCTGGAGAAACAGCTTGAGATCGCCACGCAGTCTGAAGGCAAAACCATGCGTCTGTTACGTAATAAAGTTACGGATGCCGAAATTGCCGAAGTGCTCGCTCGCTGGACCGGTATTCCGGTGGCGCGCATGATGGAAAGCGAACGCGATAAGCTACTGCGTATGGAGCAGGATCTGCATCAGCGGGTGATTGGTCAGGACGAGGCGGTTGAAGCGGTCTCCAACGCTATTCGCCGTAGCCGTGCTGGGCTTTCCGATCCAAATCGCCCGATCGGTTCGTTCCTGTTCCTGGGGCCGACCGGTGTCGGTAAAACCGAACTGTGTAAAGCGCTGGCAAACTTTATGTTCGACAGCGACGATGCGATGGTGCGTATCGACATGTCCGAGTTCATGGAGAAACACTCCGTCTCGCGCCTGGTCGGTGCACCTCCGGGATATGTTGGTTATGAAGAGGGCGGCTACCTGACCGAAGCGGTGCGCCGGCGTCCTTATTCCGTCATCCTGCTGGATGAGGTGGAAAAAGCGCATCCGGATGTGTTCAACATCCTGCTTCAGGTGCTGGATGATGGTCGTCTGACAGACGGGCAGGGGAGAACGGTCGATTTCCGTAATACGGTCGTCATCATGACCTCGAACCTGGGTTCCGATTTGATTCAGGAACGTTTCGGTGAACTTGACTACAGCCATATGAAGGATCTGGTGCTCGGTGTGGTGAGCCATAACTTCCGTCCGGAGTTCATTAACCGTATTGACGAAGTGGTGGTATTCCATCCTCTGGGTGAGAAACACATTGCGTCGATTGCGCAGATCCAGCTGCAGCGTCTGTACAAACGTCTGGAAGAGCGTGGATATGAAATTCACATCTCTGACGATGCGCTGAAGCTGCTGAGCGAGAATGGTTACGATCCGGTTTATGGTGCGCGTCCACTGAAACGTGCTATTCAGCAGCAGATCGAAAACCCGCTGGCGCAGCAGATCCTCTCCGGAGAACTGATTCCGGGCAAAGTTATCCGTCTGGAAGCCAACCACGATCGTATTGTGGCAGTGCAGTAAGTCACAAAACGCAAAAACGAGCCGCTTGCGGCTCGTTTTTGTTTAAAAACCAGGCGAAAATTGAGGTCTGGGATGCGTTTCGCCTGGAAAGTGAGCAGTCAGTAAATAATTTTCACTTTATCCTTGCAGCTTCGGAATTACTCCCTATAATGCGCCTCCACTGACACGGAACAACGGCACACACGCCGCCGGGTCAGCAGAGAAAAGCGAAATAAACGCTTGACTCTGAAGCGGGAAAGCGTAATATGCACACCCCGCGCCGCAGCGAAAAAGCGAAGCGGTACTGCTCTTTAACAATTTATCAGACAATCTGTGTGGGCACTCAAAGTGACATGGATTCTTAACGTCGCAAGACGAAAAATGAATACCAAGTCTCTGAGTGAACATACGTAATTCATTACGA